>JAKIZI010000001.1 GCA_022708105.1 Bacteroidota bacterium | reverse complement strand
TAACCCTTTTACTTTGGGAATTGCCCAAGGATTATCCGGATTGCCTGCCTTTTCGGGCTTAGAATACAGATTTCTTTGTTGGTTGATATTAACAGTGTTGGCAATAACAATTACCCTTATCTATGCCTCTCATATTAAAAAGAATCCCCAAAAATCGATTATGTACGAATTAGATGAATATTGGCGGAAACGAACGGTTCAAGATGAAGAAATTTCTTTGGAAAAATCAAGATGGGCTACATGGATAGTGTATGTACTTATATCTTCCGTTTTAGTCTATTTTTCAATACAATACCCGTATACTATTATTAAAATTGGAAATGGACAATATCAGCTGTTGATTTTTCCTGTGATTACTTTTATATTTATAGTTCTTGGTTTTTTTGGTGGACGCAAATCGGTTCACCATTTTATTCTTACCTTACTATTATTGACAGTTCTTATGTTGGTGGTTGGAGTCTTAGGATATCATTGGTATATTATGGAAATTGCAGGTCTCTTTTTTGCGATGGGGTTTGCAACAGGATTTGCATATAGTATGAAAGCAGATAAGATGATGCGTCTTTTCTTGGAGGGATGTAAGGATATTATGGTGGCAGCTCTCGTCGTGGGTATGGCCGGAGGAATTATTATTATCCTCGAAGATGGGAAAATAATAGATACATTATTATATGAAATATCTCAGGCAATGATTAATACCGGCAAAGAGGGAACATTAGCCGTGATGTATCTTATTCAAAATGGACTTAATATTCTCATTCCGTCAGGTTCGGCAAAAGCAGCTCTTACAATTCCAATGATGGCAGAATTCTCTGATATTGTAGGAATTTCTCGTCAATTGACAGTGCTTGCTTTTCAATTTGGAGATGGATTTACAAATATGATTACCCCTACTTCAGGAGTGCTTATTGGTTGTCTCGGTATCGCTAGAATTCCTTATGCAAAATGGTTTAAATTTATATTGCCCTTCATTATTGCATTAATTTTGATTGGATTTTTATTACTTTTGCCGGCGATTTATTTCCCACTGAATGGATTTTAAGATTGATTATTAATGAAGCTAAAATTAACTTGTTTAGGATTTATTTTTATTTTCGTTGTTCATGCAATTGCTCAAAAAGACAACTTCTCTCCTTATAAAGCTCATGAATATTGGTTCGGAGGATTGAATTTCGGAACAAATTCTTTTTGGGGAGATGTGAATGATAATACGAATAAGATATTTCCCACAACTCCATTTCAAAGTTCTTTTTATAAAAATCGTCACTTTGTTTTGGGAGGAAGCTTCGGAAAAATGGTGATGCCCTTTTGGTCTGTCCAACTTGAATTTAAATTGGCAAATATCTCCGGCAGAAATTATAAAACCGGACAAGAGTTTTTTTCTTATTTAAATAATGAAATTGCCTTTATTACCAATATCGATATTCTGAAAATTGCGAATCTGAAAACCGATTGGTCGGCCTATGTTCGATTGGGCGTTGGCGTTTACGGATTCAAATCACGACTGTGGAATACCAATACGGGAGATGTGGTTGATGCATATCCTATTATGTTTGCGGGAAATGAAATAGGTGTTCAAAATACTGTTAAACCTGATTTATATCAATATGCACTTGCCATTCCTTTTGGATTGGGTGCAGGTTATCAAATTACCCCTGAACTCAAACTTTTTTTTGAAACTTCTATGACTTGGATTAATCATGATATGGTTGATGTATATTCATCCGATTATAAAAAGTTTGAAGGAGTTTGGACTACTTCTCTTGGAATTGTATATCAGTTTGATTTTCCCATTGTACGTGTAGCTCAATCCAGTAGTGGTGTGAAATCTTATGATCCTGCGCTTAAAAAGGATAACGTAGAAGATGAATATAACAGAAAAAAAAGAAAATCATCCACTTCCTTTAAGCCGGCAAAATCACATTCTAAAAGTACTATCAAAAGCAAAAAGGCAAAAAGAAAATATTTTTCTTTTTAAAGAAAATATTTTTCTTATTCAGATGAATAATGAAAAAATATGTATCTTTGCAGAACGAAAAATGTGGAAAGATTTGATTTGATTGCAACCACGAAAAAAAATGCTAAACCAAAACATTTCCCCTTCATTTTTCGTTACAAAATTAAAATTATACATTAAATAAATTTGTATTTATGAGCTATTTATTTACTTCAGAATCAGTATCAGAAGGACATCCGGATAAGGTGAGCGACCAAATTTCGGATGCGTTACTAGATTCATTTTTAAGTCAAGATCCGGAATCTAAAGTGGCATGTGAAACATTGGTAACTACCGGCTTAGTTGTTTGTGCAGGCGAAGTGAGAACATCGGGCTATGTGGCTGTCGATGATGTCGCCAGACGCGTTATTAAAAAAATAGGATATTCCAAAAGCGATTATCAGTTTGACTATAAATCTTGTGCGGTCATTTCAGCAATTCATAGCCAATCTGCTGATATTCATCAAGGCGTAGTTCGTGATGCCGATGAAGAACAAGGTGCCGGTGATCAAGGGATGATGTTTGGATATGCATGTAACGAAACCGATAGCTATATGCCCATTACTATTGAAGTCGCACACATGATATTGGAAGCACTTTCCGAAATTCGCAACGAAGGGAAGTTAATGACTTATCTAAGACCGGACGCTAAATCACAGGTTACGATGCAATATTCAGAAGAAGGATTGCCCGAAAAAATTGATTCCATTGTTGTATCAACCCAACATGATGATTTTGATGAAGAATCCAAAATGCTGGAGACTATTAAAAATGATATACAAAAAATCCTGATTCCAAAAGTGTTAGCCCGGTGTTCCGAAAAAGTGCGTGCATTGTTCGAGGGAAATTATAAGTTATTGGTGAATCCTACCGGCAAATTTGTCATTGGTGGACCACATGGTGATAGCGGCTTAACGGGAAGAAAAATTATTGTTGATACTTACGGAGGACACGGAGCTCATGGAGGAGGCGCTTTTTCGGGAAAAGACCCTTCAAAAGTTGACCGCTCTGCTGCTTATGCAGCAAGACATATTGCTAAAAATATGGTGGCCGCCGGACTTTGTGATAAAGTACTCGTTCAAGTAGCTTACGCCATCGGGGTTGCTGAACCGGTAAACCTCTTTATAAATACCTATAATTCAGCTAAAGTTTCTCTTCCAGATAGTCAAATTGCTGATAAAATCGGACAGATTTTCGACCTTCGCCCTTATGCTATTGTGAATCGCTTCGGACTGAAAAATCCAATTTATGAACCAACTTCGACTTACGGACACTTCGGTCGTGACCCTTATGAGCAAGAAGTAGAGGTCTTTTATCAAAATAAAGAGACTTTTCTTAAAAATGATAAGATTTATAAAAATGTAACATTCTTTGCATGGGAAAAATTAGACCATGTTGAGGAAATTAAAACAAAGTTTTCTTTACGATAATAAGAATATCTATTAGATAATTATTAACTTGTTACTGTCAATAAAAGGAGCGTTTTTAGAAATAAAAATCTCCTTTTTTTTTATTTCTAAAAGAGAATTTCCAAAAACTTCCAAATATTTCCATTTTTTTAAAATTATTATTTTTAATAAATGTATCTTTTATTTTAAATATCTGAAAATCAATATAATATTGTTATTTAGGTGGTTTAACATTAATGTTCAAGTTTTCAATAATTTAGTGTTTATAACTCATTTGAAATTAAAATTATTCCTTTTTTTACCTATCTGATAATCACGTGTTTATGTTAAAAAATAAGTAAAAATAATTTTTCTTATTAAAAATTTGGAGTTAATAAAAATAATTTTGTATTTTTGTGAACTTGAATAAAAGGTAATATGTCAAATTTTGATTACGGTTATTGGGAGGTGTCGATTGAAAAACAGGGGCGAGTTAAGTTACCTACTGCTTTGTTGAAGTCGTTACCGGAAGACCAGCGCAAACAATTTTGGATTACCCATGGCTTTGGGAATCACATTATGTTGTGGACGGAAATTTCGTACCGTGAGCAAATGGAGTTCCTTAATTCGCTCGATAGAAATATTATTTCGGTGAAAAAATACAGAAATGCTTTTTTGAGAAATACTACTTTTATTGAATGTGATGCTCAAGACAGATTTGTAATTCCGAAACCGCTCTTGGAACAATATAAAATTGATCGTGAAGTGGTTTTATTGCTTGATAATGGAAAAATTGAAATATGGAATAGTGAGTGTTATCACATGGCCTATGACATGACTCCTGAAGACTTTAATAAACTAAACGAAGCAATACATACGGGAACCTATAAAACTGTTGAGGAGAGTCATGATGTATCATAATCCCGTCCTTCTTTCAGAGTCCGTTGAAGGCTTGGCTATTCAACCTGACGGCATTTATGTCGATGTTACCTTTGGCGGTGGCGGACACTCTCGTGAGATTTTGCGTCATTTGAATGAGAAGGGGCGCTTATTGGCTTTTGACCAAGATCCCGATAGTGCAGTCAATTCTTTGAATGACCCTCGTTTTACCTTCATTCCGGCAAACTTTTGTCATTTTGCCCGATTTTTGGAATATCATCATGCTTATCCGGTAAATGGAATCTTGGCTGATTTGGGTGTGTCTTCCTATCAGTTTGATACTCCTTCGAGAGGATTTTCTCATCGCTACGATGGAATATTGGATATGCGCATGAATACTAAAAAAGGGGCATCTGCTCAAGATGTGGTTAATAGTTATTCGCAGAACCAATTATCTGATATGTTGTTTCGATTCGGGGAATTGAGAAATGCAGATAAAATTGCTGAATCTATTGTTGCTGCGCGTCAAAAAACTTCGATTTTAACTACAGAAGATCTTAGTTTGGCCGTGAAATCTTTTTTGCCCAAAGGACATGAGAATAAAGTTCTGTCGCGTATTTTTCAAGCGATTCGAATTGAGGTCAACCATGAATTGGAAGTTCTGGAATCATTTTTGAATGCAACTCCATCGGCACTTTTACCCGGGGGCCGACTTGTTGTTATTTCTTATCACTCTCTCGAAGATCGTCTTGTGAAAAACTTTATGCGTTCAGGAAATATAGAAGGTGATTTAAAAAAGGATTTTTATGGAAATCCGATAACACCTTTTGAATTAGTTACAAGAAAAGCAATAATACCTTCGGAAAATGAAATTATGCAAAATACAAGAGCTCGTAGTGCTAAATTGAGAATCGCTGAAAAAAAATAAGTAAGAGTCTATGAAATCAACATATAAACCTAATCAAAAACAACGATCAAACTCCGAAAAAAAGCCAAATTGGTTTTGGCAAATTTTGGGTGGGGAATTCTTGATTATGCCGAAGGTTAAAAACTGGTATCCCTATATCTTGCTGCTTTTTGTGATGATAGGAAGTGCTGTGGTAAGCGAAAAATATATAAAAGCAAAACAGAAAATTATTAAGGAAAAAGAGATTGAATATAAAGAGGAAATTACAAAATTGAAAAAGAATAACCAATTTATTCCCTATGAACAAAATCAAGAATTAATTCAATTGTTGGAGGAACAAGGATTTGTGAAAAATAATGAGGTTATGTATAAAATTGTTGTGGAGAAATAGTGCGCTATGAACGAGAATACAAAAAAAACAAGCTCTTCTAAAATGATGTGGATATATATCCTTGTCATGATTCTCGCTATAGCTTGCTTTGGGAAAATTCTTCATCTTATTATCTTTCAGCGGAGTTTGTACGAGGGAACATCTTCTAAATGTCTCGATAAGACAAAACCGGATTGGGAAAAAAATCCATTGGCTTCGGATTCTACCTGTAATTGTTTTGTAGTTCAAAATGATTTAAAACCCGTTCGCGGAGAAATTTATGATGATAAAGGCAGGTTGCTTATAAGTAATTATTCTGTATTTGATATTACGTTGGATGGTAGAATGTTACAGCCAAAGAGATATAGAAAAGGACAAAAAGAAATTGTAAATGATACGATTTATTGTGGAAACAATTTGAAAATATCACGATCCGGAGATGTGCAAAAAATGAATCAGCTGGTTGAAAACCTCGCAACCCGATTCTATGCCCAATTTAAAGACCGATTTCCAAATAAGGGGCTTGATTATTATAGAAAACAGTTCTCAAGAGCAATTAAGGAACAAAAAAATGTCCTTATTCTTAGATCTAATATTCTTCGTGAGCGACAATGGATTACTTCTGATGATACTGCTGCAATCGGAAAAATGCCCTTGCTTATGAAAAAAAGAAAAGGAGGTCTTCATTATACGATTAGAAGTGTTCGTATTAATCCTTACGGAGATATGGCAAAAAGAACACTGGGGATGTATACTGATAGCAGAAAGTATGGACTCGAAACGGCCTTCAATAAACAATTGGAAGGAGATATCGGTGCCCAAAAATATTTATATGTTAATGAAGCTAGAATTCCTCTTAACGAACGAATTGAACCCAAAGACGGATTGAATGTTCATTCAACTTTAAATCTTGAAATTCAAAATATTGTACATAATGAATTGTTGAAAATACTTATAGAGCAAAATGGAGAGTGGGGATGTGCCGTAGTTATGGAAACTCAAACAGGGCAAGTGAAAGCAATTTCTAATTTGACACGCGTAAATAACGAAGGGGGTATTTATAGAGAAGGTCAGCAAAATTATGCGCTTACCGCCATGGTGGAACCGGGTTCCACTTTTAAATTGGCCTCTTTACTTGCTTTCTTAGAAAGAACCCCCAATGATATGGATAAGAAATATCCGATATCAGCCCATACGTTCGTTCGGAAAAGCAAGTCAGGAAAAGAATATCGCTATGCTAAAACCGATGGGCATGATCACGCAGAAGAATTAACCTTTCCGATTGATGTTTTTCAACGGTCATCCAATGTGGGCATTGCATCAATGGTATTTGACAAATATTCTATTGATAATTATCAAAGTTTTCTGAAGAAAATTGATTCTATGTATATTACTACAAGTTTTACCACACAACTTGGTAAAATTTATGCCCCTAATATCAAAAGAAAAGCTTCTGATTTTCATAGTTATTATAATGCTTGTTTTGGAACGGGATTTACCATGACTCCCATTCAAACACTAATCTATTTTAATGCCGTAGCTAACGGAGGAAAAATGATTTTGCCTCTTTTCGTAAACTATGTGACCAATAAAGATGATACGATTAAAAACTATGAGGCAGAAGTGATTGCAGAGCAGATTGCAAAAAGGAGTACCATCAAGAGAGCACAAATGTATTTAAAATCTGTAATAACCGGAGAACATGGTACAGGGCGAAATTATGCAGATAAATCATTTTCGTTCGCAGGGAAAACCGGTACCCGTGATATTTGGGATGAGTCCACCCAAAGTTATTTGAAAAATAAAAACAGTGTGTCATTTTGCGGTTATTTTCCGGCGGATAATCCTAAATATACGGCAATAGTTTTTATCTATAACGTTCCCCGCAAGAGTTCAATTGCGGTAAAAGTGTTTGCCGCTATTGGAAAAGCTGTGATGAACACAGCTCATCTTGCCGCCCTTCAAGAAGTTCCGAAGCAAAATGTAAAAACCTTCCCCTCTGCTAAAGCAGTTTCTATTTATGATTTACCTTATATTCTCGGAAAATATGGAGTTTCTGCTGATGTGGGGAAGATGCAAACTCCATATGTATCCGCAAGTATGCAGGAAAATCAAAAACTTATTATGAAAGCGACTCCTTTTTCTGCAGCAAGGAATAATCCTAATGTGTTTGGATTAACGGCTGCAGATGCTGTGTATGAACTTACGAAATTAGGTTTTAAAGTAACAATTTATGGTAGAGGAAGAGTGAATAATCAACAATATGATATGAATGCCAAAACTGCGGTACTGCATCTCAATCCTTAATTAGTTATTCTTCATCTTATTTTTAAAATAAAAAATCGTGAAACAATTAAACTATTTGTTGCAAACTATTAACCCAAAGGAAATTAAGGGTGATTCTAATATTAAAATCGAAGCGATTGAGTTTGATTCGAGAAAAATTTTAAATCTGGCTCAATCTTCTTCCGAAAAAGTGATGTATGTTGCCCAAAAAGGCACCTTGGTTGATGGACATGATTTTATTGAACAGTCAATTGCTAACGGAGCTGCAGCTATAGTTTGTGAACTGTTTCCGGAAATTGTTCATCCGGATGTGACTTATATACTGGTAGAAAATTCATCTATCGCTTTAGCACACTTGGCAAGTGCTTTTTATGATTTTCCTTCTCAACAAATTAAATTGGTCGGAATTACCGGAACTAACGGAAAAACAACGACAGTGACTTTGTTACATCGACTTTTCTCAGATTTGGGTTATCCGACAGGACTTATTTCTACCATTACCAATAAAATAATTGATAAAAATTTTCCCGCAACCCATACAACTCCGGATGCAATGCAACTTAATCGTTTGTTGAGAGAGATGGTGGATGCCGGTTGTGAATTTTGTTTTATGGAAGTGAGTTCCCATGCATTATGTCAATACCGCATAGAAGGATTAACATTTGCAGGAGGAGTTTTTAGCAATATTACTCATGACCACCTTGATTTTCATAAAACATTTGCCAATTATATTAAAGCAAAACAATCTTTTTTTGATGGATTGCCTTCAAATGCATTTGCTCTTACTAATGCCGACGATCGAAATGGAGATGTTATGGTGCAACACACCAAAGCAAAAGTGTTTTTATATAGCTTAATGACAGGAGCTAATTATAAAGGAAAAATTATAGAGAATCGTTTCGAGGGATTGACCATGGACGTCAATGGAAAAGAGGTGTGTTTTAAGTTGTGCGGCAAGTTTAATGCTTATAATTTGTTGGCGATTTTTGCTACTGCAAATTTGCTTTTAGAAGGCAAAGAGGAGGAAATACTGACAAAAATGAGTGATTTGGAAAGTGCAGCAGGACGATTTCAGTTATTTCGAAATTCAAAGGGAAGTACCGCAATCGTAGATTATGCACATACTCCGGATGCCCTGAAAAATGTACTCTCTACCATCCGAGAAATTACAGAAAATAGTGTTGAAATAATTACGGTGGTAGGTTGTGGCGGAGATCGAGATGCACTGAAACGCCCCATAATGGCACAAACAGCCTGTGAATATAGTCATAAAGTTATCCTCACGTCCGATAATCCCAGAACAGAAGATCCTTTGAGAATCCTTGAAGAGATGGAAAAAGGAGTGCCAATATCTTTTAAAAGAAATGTCTCAATTATTGAAAATAGAAAAGAGGCAATCAAAACTGCTTGTATGATGCTTCAGGAAGGAGGTGTGCTGTTGGTGGCAGGAAAAGGTCATGAGACTTATCAGGAAATTAATCATGTAAAACATCATTTTGATGATACAGAGGTAGTAAAAGAATTTTTATAATTTAAAACCCATAGCAATGCTTTACTATTTATTTAGTTGGTTAGACAAATTTAATATCCCGGGCGCCGGAGTTTTTCAATATATATCCTTCCGTGCCGCTGCCGCCATTTTAATTTCTCTTTTTATTTCCATTATTATTGGAAAAAGTGTGATTAGGTTTTTGCAAAAAAAACAAATCGGAGAATCGATCAGAGATTTAGGACTTGCCGGACAAATGGAGAAAAAGGGAACCCCAACCATGGGAGGGATCATTATTATTGCTTCTGTTTTGATTCCGGTGCTTTTATTGACAAAGTTGAATAATATTTATATTATTCTGATGATTTTTACTACTTTGTGGTTAGGATTTATTGGTTTTGCAGACGATTATATCAAAGTTTTCAGGAAGAATAAAGAAGGATTGTCTGCACGAATGAAATTGGCCGGTCAGATTTTCTTGGGTCTTGTTGTTGGAGCTGTTATGTATTTTCATCCGGATGTGGTTATTAAAGAGAAAAATTCGAGACCTCAAGATTATGTTAAAACCGAACAAGTTTTTGCGTTTGATAATGCGACTAAAACATCAACTGTTTTTTCGAATAGTCCGGCAGAACATTCTACCAAAACCACCATTCCATTTGTAAAAAATAATGAGTTTGATTACGCATGGCTGACACAATGGATGGGAGACACTACAGGTAAGTGGTCATTTCTGTTTTTTATCCCTATTATTATTCTCATTATTGCGGGGGTTTCAAATGGCGCTAATCTTACAGATGGGTTGGATGGATTGGCGGCGGGAACCTCTGCCGTAATTGCAGTCGCAATTGCAATTTTGGCGTATGTTTCAGGGAATGCCGTTTTTGCAAATTATTTGAATATTATGTATATCCCCAATATTAGTGAACTTGTTGTCTTTATTGCCGCACTTGTCGGGGCATGTATCGGCTTTTATTGGTGGAATTGTTATCCCGCACAAATTTTTATGGGAGATACCGGTAGCCTTACCCTCGGAGGAGTGATTGCTGTATCTTGTATTATTATCCGAAAAGAATTGTTAATCCCAATCCTCTGCGGCGTCTTTTTGATTCAATCTATTTCCGTAATCATCCAGGTGCTTGTGTTTAAATATACAAAACGAAAATACGGAGAAGGAAAACGCTACTTTTTAATGGCCCCGATTCATCATCATTATCAAAAAAAAGGTTACCACGAAGCCAAAATCGTTCAACGATTTATTATCGTGGGAATTTTATTCGCAGTATTAACTATAGTAACCCTTAAACTCAGATAACCATGGCAAACCAAAAAACCAACAAATACGATATGTTCAGCGACTCCCATGAGAATAATTCCATGATGACCGCACTTGCAGGCAGACTTATTGAGGCCAGAAATAAAAGTATTCAAAATATACTTTCCGATTTTGAGGGAAGTGAACATAAATTGGAGTATGTAAAAACAATTAACGGAATTGATTTTATAAACGATTCCCGCTCCATAAATTCTAATGCGGTTTGGTATGCTTTGGAAAGTATGACAAAACCGATTACATGGATAATGAATATTAATAATCAAGAGGAACTGACAGAAGCATTGTTGGATTCAATCCATAATAAAGTTAAGAATATTGTTATTCAAGGAGTTTATAATTCTAAAATCTTGGATTTCTTCTCCGGATTGAATAAAAAAGTATATTTTTCCATGAATCTGGAAGATGCAGTTAGAACGGCCTTCTATTCGTCAGAACCTGGTGATGTAGTTCTATTTTCTCCCGGTATCGGAAGCTCCGGTATTTATCCTACATACCGAGAACGAGGTGATAAATTTAAAGATGCCGTTGCCCAATTATAATTAGTTGATTTGTATTTTATCTTCTGCTGAAACAGTTTTTGTGCTGATACAAAATAGTCCAAAATACGTTAGTACCCCGTTAATCAACAAAAGTTCAAATCCGAATTTGTATCCCGAGAATAGAAATTCGGAATTTGCAGATAAAATATAGCAAAGTATCGGAGATAATAATGCAATAAGCGGAATTAGAAACTTATATCTAATTTCTCTTTTTGAAAAAATACCAAAAGCAAATAAGCCTAAAATAGGTCCGTATGTATAACTTGCTACCGTAAATATAATGGTAATAAGTGCCTTATTATGAAATTGTGCAAATACAATAATCACACCCAAAAAAAGTAATGAAACGAGGATGTGAACAATTCTTCTAAGAATAAACTGTGTCTTTTCATTGGAAATATGTTTCTCAATTCTAACAAGATCATAGCAAATAGATGTAGTTAAAGCTGTTAATGTCCCGTCGGCACTGGAGTATCCGGCAGAGATTAAACCAATTACAAAAATAACGGCTCCAAATTTTCCTAAATATCCAAAAGCAATTTCCGGATAAATTCGGTCTGTTGTCATACCGGCGATATCTATGCCTTTTTCTTGAGCGAATATCATTAATAAACCGCCCAAAAGAAGAAATAAGGCATTGACAAATACCAAAATCCCTGTAAAACTAAAAATATTGTATTGTGCTTCTTTGATATTTTTACATGTAAGGTTTTTTTGCATCATATCTTGATCTAAACCGGTCATGGCAATGGTAATAAACATTCCTCCAATAATGTGTTTAATAAAATAATTGCTTTTATGCCAATCGGTTTCAAATATTTTTGTGTAACCTTTCACTTCCATCGCCTGCCACATTTCCCCTATTGAAATATTCAAATCTCTGAAAATAATAATAATCGTGATGATTAATGCCGTAATCATAAACGTGGTTTGTAAAGTATCTGTCCAAACCACTGTTTTAATTCCTCCCCTAAAAGTATACAATAAAATGATGGTGATCATACAGAATGCAGTTACCCATAGAGGAATATTCCATGCATCAAAGATGAAAATCTGAAGGACATATATGACCAGATACATTCTTAATGCGGAACCTAAAAGACGAGATATAATAAATATGATGGAGCCTGTTTTATGTGCTTCGTTTCCAAATCGCCCCCCTAAATACTCATATATGGAAGTTACATTTAATCTGTAGTATAGCGGTAATAGAACATAAGCAATAACCAAGTAGCCGAGAATATACCCCAAAACAACTCCAAAATAGGTGAGTTGGGTGGTGGCTACATCTCCCGGAACTGACATAAAGGTTACTCCCGATAAAGAAGCCCCAATCATGCCATAAGCAACTACAAACCAAGGAGATTTTCTGTTTCCCGTAAAGTAGGTTTTATTAGTCGCTTTTCGGGACGAAAACCACATGATAATGAATAATAGGAGTGTGTATAATAAGAAAAATGAGAAAATAATTGTTTGCATATTACCTGTTTTTGTTTCTTTTTCCGAATCTGCAAAAGTAGCTATTTTTTCTTTTTTCTCTCTTTTTTTCTTTTAAATATCTTTTAAAAAGCGATGTTTTCCCTTTAAGTTTTTTTGTACTTTTGTGCCATACTTATTTTAAGAAATGAATTTAATTATGAAAAAAATAATATTTTCTTTTTTGTTATGTTGCGTGGCATTGTCTGTGATGTCCCAAAAATTAGCAGTTATGCTTGACCATAAGTCATATTGTACCGACAAACTTGAACCTTATGTGGAATTTAATTTCTTGGTAGACGGTCAATCTGTAAGATATTTATTGAATGAAAATAATCGATTTCAGGCACAAGTGGAGATAAATGTAGATATAAAACAAAATGATTCTCTTGTGGAAAATATGGATTTCATCTTGTTAAGTGATGAATTTGAAGATTCAATTCGACAAGGCAAACCGGACTTCTTGACTATTAAAAATCTTAAATTGGATAATGGGACTTACTTTATCTATTTTACATTAAAAGATATTAATACTAATTTTAAACCTATTCATTATGAAGATCTTATAGAATTGTATTTTCCAAATGATAAAGTTTCAATTTCAGGGATTTCATTATTGAGTGATATTCAAGAATCTGAAGAAGACCATGTATATAATAAATACGGTTATATCATGACTCCGCTCTATTTTGCTTATGCTTCCGAAAAACAGTCGGCTTTACCTTTTATGATTGAAATTTATAATACCGATTATGTTTTTGGAAAGAACTCTTCGTTTTTAATTAGATCGCGAATTGAATGGTATGAAACAGGAAATACGGCTTACGGACAACCTGTTTATTATGTGTCAAAAACAACGGGCCCCGTGGTGGTTTTCTTGCATCAATTTAATATTTATACGTTACCATCCGGAAATTATAATCTTGTGGTCGAAGTGTTAAATGAAGATTCTTCTGTTGTCGCTTCCGGAAAAGTTTTTTTTCAACGTAATAATCCTTCTGTGACGCTGGAAGTTGCTGATTTTAACCAAATTAATGTAGAACGAACTTTTGTTGATGAAATCAAAGATCCGGAAATTCTGCAACAATATGTCTCTTACTTGTATCCGATTGCTACTTTGGCAGAACAAGATTTTTTTAAGACAAGATTGAAAAAAGTGCCCCATGAAAAAATGCAACGCTATTTCTATTATTTCTGGCTTACTCGAAACGCAGCCGATCCGGAAGGAGAGTGGAAGAAATATAAAGAAAAAGTGGATTATGTTCATCGTACATACGGCAGTAAAGTCATTAAAGGATATCAGACCGATAGGGGACGAGTCTATCTCAAATACGGAAAACCAACCCAAGTTATTGAAGAACCTTATGACCCGCAAGCATATCCTTATGAAATTTGGACTTATTATGTGCTCGGAAGTCAGACCAATGTAAAATTTGTATTCTGTGATAAAGATTTAGCAACAAATGATTATGAATTATTGCATTCGGATGCCCTTGGGGAAGTGAAAAATTCAAGATGGCAAATGGAACTGACGAAACGACTTAATCCGTCATTAAATCCCGATATTAAAACACCGGATGATTATTGGGGAGGTGATATAAATAATAATTGGAGATTAAATCGTTAATTGATTTTTGACTCATTGACTACTTAATCTCTACTCTTATGAAAAGATTTCTTGACTTGTTTTTTTCGATAATCGGATTGATTATTTGTTTGCCGTTGCTGTTATTTCTTGCATGCTTGATTAAGTTGGATTCCAAGGGGTCTGTTTTTTATAAACAAGTTCGTGTCGGGAAAGGAAATCGTGATTTTAAAATATTAAAATTCAGGACAATGAAAGAAAATTCGGATAATAGGGGATTGCTGACTATCGGCTCCTCCGACGTCCGAATTACGAATATTGGGAGATTTATGCGTAAATATAAAATTGATGAATTACCCCAATTGATTAACGTAATTCAAGGAAATATGAGTATTGTAGGGCCCCGTCCGGAAGTGAGAAAGTATGTGGATTTGTACACAAATGAACAGAAACGAGTGCTTACAGTTCGCCCGGGATTGACAGATTTTGCTTCTATTCGTTATTTGAATGAAAATGAATTATTGGCGCAAAGCAATGATCCTGAAAAGCAATATATAGAAAACATCATGCCCGATAAACTAAAACTTAATTTGGATTATATAGATCAACAATCTTGTTGGCTAGATATGAAAATTATTTGGCAAACCCTTATTTCGATTGTCAAATAACCCTTATTGTTTTTTGCCTTTATATAATTCAAATTTGAGTAATTTACATGCAAGCGGTCCATTATATAATGAAAATTTCCGAGTGGCACGTAAGCCGATATGTTTCAGTGCTTCAAAGTCTGAACTGATAATCCACGCTGTGCAATCTGTATAATTTTTTTTAAGCGTATCTCCAATTTCTTTGTAGAAAAGTGAAGGATTGACTAACTCTAATCTTTCTCCATAGGGAGGATTGATGATAACTAATGCCGGAGTCCGTTGAGGTTTACTTAAACTCATATCGGTTTTTTTCAAATGAATGAAATCACTCAATCGAGCTTCTGCAATGTTTGCTTTGGCCATGCCCAAATATCTTCCCGAGATGTCGGAACCATAAAAATCTATCGGAATATCATCTTCAATAACGGCTTCATCCTTGATCTTTTTCCATAATTCATGGTCAAAAGTGAGCCACGAGAAAAATCCGTAATGGGAACGATAAAAACCGGCCGGAATATTTAATCCCGCCATTGCTGCTTCGATTAATAGCGTGCCTGAGCCACACATAAAATCAATTACATCACAATCTTTTTTCCACTCAGTTAATTTTAACATTGCTGCAGCAACCACTTCATTAATAGGCGCAGGATGTGTGGAAACTTTGTAGCCACGTTTATGTAGTGATTCTCCTGAACTATCCAAATATAGAATGGCATTTTCTCCAAAAATATGTATGTGAAATTGAACATCCGGAGATTCTTTATCCACAGAAGGTCTTTCTTTATACAAATCTCTAAAACGATCACAGATAGCATCTTTTGCCAATACGGAAGCAAATAGGGGAGTGCTGAAGATAGAGTTGTGCGTTGTGGCACTAATGGCTAATGTTCCGTTAGACTTTAAATACTTTTCTGCTTCAACTGAACGGATTTCTTTATAAAATGAGTCATTATCCTCAAATGTAAACTCTTTGATTTGAAGGAATATACGTAAGGAGATGCGGGAATAATAGTTTGCTCGGTACAACAGATTTAAATCGCCTTCAAACTGAACAGCACGATTCAGAATGCAGCAATTTTGAGCTCCTAAAGAGAGCAACTCCTCACTCAATATTTCTTCTAAACCTGCAAAAGTCTTGGCTAAAAATTTTTCCATTATTATTTTTACAAATTATTAGCCGCAAAGGTACAATTTTTATCAATTAGTGAAAAAAGCATAATTTTATTAAGAATCTTCTTCTCTCTTTAAGAAAATATAAAATATGCTGTAAATCAATGATTTATCTTTTTTTTGGAATAAAAATTAAAAATTTTAATGAATTCTCCATTTTTTTAATTATATTTGCATCTAAAATATTTTTTAAAAAAAAGTAATTAATGTACAATTTTTTGGCATAAAGAACGTTTTATTGTTCCTAATCACTATTTTTAATGTGGCAGATTTGAGTTAGTGAACATTATTAATCATTAAAAATTAAAAAAAAAGAAAAGATGATGAAAAATGTAAAAAATAGAATAATGTTAGTTGAGGATAGTCAAAATCTTCGCTACGTATTAAAAGATTATTTCGAGATGTTGGATTATTTTGTAGCGGATTTCAGTGATGGAATTTCAGCATCTCAGGCATTTAATAAAGGAATGTTTGACATTTGTGTTCTTGATATTATGATGCCCGGAAAAGACGGATTTACCCTGATGCAGGAAATTCGCAAAATTGATCCCGAAATCCCTGTAATTTTATTGACAAGTAAACTCAATAAAGAGGATAAAATTAAAGGGTTTAAATTGGGATGCGATGACTATGTGGTGAAACCTTTCAGCACAGAAGAACTTACACTGCGAATTAAGGCAATTCTTCGCAGAACCAAAAATGTTCGTAAAGAGGAAAAAGTACTTTATGAAGAAAAAGTATACAAGTTTGGTGATTTTGTTTTTAACTACAGTTCGATGGAACTTGTCCATCCTAAGAAAACCAGACTTTTAACCAGAAAAGAAGCAGAACTTCTAAAACTTTTCTGCGAACATCAAAATAAATTATTACCTCGTGAAGTGATTCTTAGAGAAATATGGGGAGATGAAGATTATTCTGTGGGAAGAAGTATGGATGTTTTCCTGACTAAATTACGCTCATACATTAATATTGAAACTATTAGCGATGAGTATATTAATAAAGAGGGAGGGCGAAGAGATAAGTATAAAGCCGGTTTTGAACCTAAAGTTGAAATTGTCAATGTCCACGGGACAGGCTTTGTGTTAAAAGTGAGAGAGTAAAATGAGTAAAAGCCTTGCATTGCAGGGCTTTTGTTTTAATGGTTTATTCATATTAATAATAATAAATAATATATTTTGATCATTATGAAAGATTTAAAACAGTACATCGTACAACATCAAGATCGTTTTTTGGAAGAGTTGTTTTCCTTAATAAGAATCCCTTCTATCAGCTCAAAAGAACAACATAAACCTGATATGTATAAGTGTGCTTCCCGTTGGAAAGAATTGCTCATCAAAGCAGGTGTGGATCATTGCGATGTAATGGAAACTAAAGGTCATCCTGTAGTTTTTGCTCAGAAAATTGTTGACCCAACACTGCCAACCATTTTGGTCTATGGCCATTATGACGTGATGCCGGTTGACCCGGAAGAGTTATGGAAATCAAAACCCTTTGAGCCCGAAATTAGAGATGGTAAAATCTGGGCACGCGGAGCAGATGATGATAAGGGACAATCTTTTATGCACGCAAAAGCGTTCGAATATTTAGTTCAAACTAACCAACTGCCGTGTAATGTTAAATTTATGCTCGAAGGAGAAGAAGAAATAGGCAGTACCAACCTCTACGAGTTCTGCCAACAGAATATAGAACTTTTAAAATCTGACATTATCCTTGTCTCGGATACAGGAATGATTGCTTTTGATATTCCTTCAATTACCACAGGCCTAAGAGGTCTAAGTTATCTCGAAGTGGAAGTTAAAGGCCCCAATCGTGATCTTCATTCCGGACTTTTCGGTGGAGCTGTGGCAAATCCAATCAATGTCTTGTGTAACATGATAGCCTCTCTTACCAATGAGAAAAATGAAATTACTATTCCTCATTTTTATGACGATGTACAGGTCATCTCTTCAGAAGAGCGTGCATTGATGGCTCAAGCTCCATTTAATTTGGATGCGTATAAAAAAGCAATTGATATTAAAGAAATTCACGGAGAAGAAGGCTATTCTACCATCGAACGTACCGGAATAAGACCGACTCTTGATGTCTGCGGGATTTGGGGTGGCTATACCGGAGAAGGCTCTAAAACAGTTCTCCCTTCTACTGCGCATGCTAAAATTTCGATGAGATTGGTGCCCAATCAAAAATCGGAAAAAATATCCGCGATGTTCCAAAAACATTTTGAATCTATTGCTCCTCCAAGTGTCACTGTAAAGGTAATGCCTTCTCACGGCGGCGAAGCTTATGTGTCACCTATTGATATGATTGCTTATCGTGCAGCTGAAAAAGCATATACGACTACTTTCGGAAAACGCCCCGTGCCAACCCGAAGCGGTGGAAGTATTCCGATTATTGCCGGTTTTGAAAGAATACTCGGAACTAAAGCAATCCTGATGGGATTTGGTCTTGAAAGCGATGCAATCCACTCTCCTAATGAAAACTTTCCTCTCGAAAATTTCTTTAAGGGAATTGAAACAATTCCTTACTTCTATAAATTTTATGCAGAAATGATGAAAGAAAAATAACGATTTTATATTTCTGTTAGAGAATAAAATAGTATTTTTGCATTCTATTTTTTATTATCTTTGAATTATATTAGAAAAAAGTAGTATGAAAAAAATTTTGTTGGTTCTCTTATGCTTTACAACTTATTTATCTTTTGCAACAAAGGGATATGAAACTCAATATACCCTGACGGATTCCGGCTACAAAATTACATTTATTATAAATGATTGGAATTTAAAAACTGTTAATCCCGATGGAGAAGATTTTATGACCATTGATTTTAATAATGCACCGGTAGTTCAAAAAAAAGGATTTGCAGAAGTTCCCTTTATGAGTGCCTCTGTACAACTTCCGGCTCAGAAAAATGTCACCTTGAGGGTTGTCGCTACCGAATATACAGATGTTCAGCTTGATTTTCCATTGCAACCTTCCCGTGGAGTTATTTATAGAAATCAAGACCCCAAATCTATCCCATACCGGATTGCTCAAGAGTCATTAGTTGATGATTTTTACCCCGAATCTTTATCTTATTTGGAAAATCCTTTCATTGTGCGAGATGTACGTGGTACAACGGTTCGTGTTTTCCCGTTCAGATATAAGGCAAATTCTAAGTTACTACGAGTTTATACCAAGGTAGAGGTTCTTTTGGTCGTAAATAATGAACCCGCAAACAATCCATTATTGCGAGATCCTCGAAATCATGGAAAAGAAGATCAGGGATTGTATCGTTCCATATTCTTAAATTATGAAACTCCTCGTGCTTCAGCCAATTTAAATGTGGCTGAATATGGCGATTTGCTTGTGTTAACCCCCCCCGCTTACGAAAATACGATAGATCCTTATATTCAATGGAAACGTGAAAAAGGATATCAAGTAACGAAACAAGTGGTAACCGCCGGAGCCAATGTCTCTACAATTATTCAAACTGCTTACAATAATAATCCCAATTTAATGTATGTTCAGTTGGTTGGGGATTGGGCAGATATAAAATCAAATACCATTTCTGCCGATGGATCTAATGCTCCGACGGACCCCAATATGGGCTGTGTCTCCGGAAGCGATGATTATCCCGATATTGCCATTGGAAGATTCTCATGCTCGAATGCTTCCGATTTGTCAGTGCAAATAAATAAAGCAATTAAGTACGAGAAAGAACCCAATATGGAAGAGGGATGGCGTGAAACATTTATAGGAATCGGCTCTGATGAAGGCCCCGGCGATGATAGTGAATACGATTATCAACATATTCAAAGAATATACTCCCAACGGCTTTCGGGTTTTACCTATCAAACCCATCAACAAAATTATGACCCGAATGCCTCTTCTGCAACGCTGGCTACCCATGTGAATTCGGGAGCTTCTACCATTGCCTATTGCGGACACGGCTCTTCTTCGGCATTTGTTACTACATACTACGGAAATACACAAGTCAGCAACTCAACCAATGGGGATAAATTACCCTTTATTGTTTCCGTTGCTTGTGTAAATGGTGCATTCCACGGCAGCTCTGTCTGTTTTGCAGAATCATGGCTCCGGAAAGCAAACGGCGGCGCCGTCGTAACTTGGATGTCTACTATCAATCAACCTTGGGATCCCCCACAAAGAGGACAAGATTATTTCTATGATATCTTGATCGGCGGTTTTAATTATGATGCCTATTCGGGACAAAGCGGTTATAATACCAACGAACAAAGAACCCATTGGGGATCCATTACCGTCAATTCTAACAACCTTATGCTTACCGAATCATCTTATGATGAAGATTTGGAAACCGTAAAAACTTGGACAACCTTTGGAGATGCGTCTTTGCAATTAAGAACGAAAAAACCGGATAATCTTGTATTATCCAATACAGTGGTGCCCGTCGGAGCACCCTTTACCGGAATAGCTTCTGTGAATGGAACTCCTCAGGAAAATGTGTTGATTTGTATTTCTCAAAATGGGAATTATTACAGTGGTTTATCAGATGCAAATGGAAATTATTCAATTAATCATGCGTTGACCCCTGGCAATGTTTTGCTCGTCGGAACCTCTTTTAATACGACAACTATTTATCAACAAACTACTTGTACCGGTGATGTTTGCGAAACTGTAGAAAGCTTTTCAGCACAAGTGAATCTTAATGAAGTAACTCTTTCGTGGACGGCTCCCGCTGAAGATAGTATTACCGGTTATAATATCTATCGCGATGGAAATTTGATTGCTACAATCACGACAACCTCCTTCTACGAAAATAATTTGCTTAACGGAACCTATAACTATTGTGTGGCAGTACTCTATAATAATCAGGAATGTTATATGACGACTTGTACTTCCGTGGAAGCATTCGATGGAATTAATCATGATTGCCCGGAAATTGATAATCTCTCACTAATGGCCAATTCAAATCAGGTTACGGTACAATGGACAGCCCCGCAAACATCGGAGACAATTTTCGAAGATGTAGAGTCTCATACCGCTTTTACAATCAATTCTCAAGGAACAATCGGATGGAACTATATCGACGGAGACCAAAAATATACATACTCTATTGCCAATTATACATTTACCAATAATGGGCAAAAAATGGCTTATATCGTGCTTGATCCGTCACAAGTGATGCCTACTTCAGGTTCTACTCCATTGAGTCAAGGAGAAGGATTTCCTGCACACTCCGGCTCAAAATTCTTTGCGTCTTTCGGTGCTACAACTCCGCCCAATAACGATTGGCTGATTAGCCCCGAATTGAATTATTCCGGAGATATCACCTTCTCTTTTTATGCTCGCAGCGGCCATAAGGAAAATTATATTGAATCTTTCCGTGTCGGTTATTCTCTATCCGGAAATACACAAACCGATTTTACCATTATAGAATCCGTTTCTTCTGTTCCTCTTTCATGGACACTCTATAGCTACTCTATCCCGGCAGGCGCAAAATATGTGGCCATTAACTGCAACTCTAATGATAAATATTATTTGTGCGTTGATGATATAACTATTAGTGAAAATAATCCGGCAGCCGTTGCTTATTATGAAGTTTATTGCGATGGAAATTCCATCGGGACAACTACGGCAACCAATTATGTTCATTCCGAAGGATCAAACGGAAATCATACCTATTGTGTGGAAGCCCACTATGCTAGCGGATGTGTCGCTTATCCCGTTTGTGATGAGATAACCATTACCGAAACAACCTATACCATTTCGGCAAACGCTTCCAATGGGGGAACGATTTCTCCATCCGGTGTTGTTGGTGTTACCAATCACGGAAATAAGACCTTTTCCATTACTCCGAATAACGGATATAGAATCACAGACGTGCTTGTTAATCAAGTGAGTCAGGGAAATATTGCCAGTTATACATTCACCGATGTGACTGCAAATCAAACTATCTATGCCGAGTTTGAACAAATTCCTTCCGATATTTCAGATTTTGATAGTCAGAATGTGAAGATTTTCCCCAATCCCGTGAACGATGAGTTGTTTATCGAAGCCCCCGGAATTGATAAAGTCAGTATCATTAATATGCTGGGACAAGTTATTTTCTCACAAAATGAACTTTCAGATAAAGTAACCGTAAATATGAGTCCTTTCCATTCAGGGGTCTATTTTGTTCGCCTGCAAAAAGGAAGTGACATTATTACTCGTAAAGTTATTAAGAAATAAGAATAAAATATTTTTTACATAAAAAAAGTCTCCTTTTATTGGGAGACTTTTTTTTATTTGTTTAATTTCTATTTGGGGGTGCCGGCTTCGCCGTCGGCGTCCTATTCAAGTGTTTTAATATTTTTGTCGATCTCTTCCACTTCTAACTTGGTTTTTTCTACTGAAGCTTTCATCTCTTCAACGGCAGCTTCGGCTTGACGGATGTTTTCCAACTTTTCTTTCTCTTGTGCGGCCGTAATGGTCCCCTTGGCTTTTTCCGATTGAACTTTCTCTCGTGCTGCTTTAATCTTCTCTTCATTGGCTTTTATCTGACCTTCCTGCTCTTTTATTTTCTGCTCGGCATAAGCTTTACGCTCCATTGCCTTTTGCTTGGCTTCGGAAGCTCTTTGTTGCCCAAATTCCTTGCCGCTCAATTCTCCTTTGTTCTTTCCGTATGCATTTCCTTTTCCGTTTGATTCCTTCGATTTTTCTTTCTTTACTTCTTGATTTTTCGGTTGCTCTTTTTGGTTCTGTTCTTTATTCTGCTTTTGCTGTCCATTAACCTCTTTGTTAACAGCTTTATCTATCTCTTGCTGTTTCTTTTCCGGCTGAACTTTTTCAGTTTTTGGTTTCTGTTGCCCTTTACCCTGTCCTTGAGCGTACGTTGTAGCAGATACAACGAATAATGATAAAATGATAATAATTATTTTTTTCATGGCAATGTAATTAAATGTTATTCAATAATGAATCAATCTGTTGTTGTTTTTGCTCCATCTCATTTTCTGAATTTTGTATCGATTCGTCCAACGTTTGCGTTGATTTCTCAACAGTTTCAATGTTTTCTTGCAATGCTTCGGGTGTCTCCTTCGGATCTCCGCTACAGGCAAAGAATAACCCGAAAATCGGAATAAAATAGATGAATTTTTTCATGGGTTTAATTTTAAAAAATGATAAAAATGAATAAGATTGTAAGATTAAAAAACGTCCAAAGATAACAATTTTCTTTACTTAATTGTTCGATGAAGATTATTCTCCATTTTTTTAACTGCTTCATTCAAAAATAAAAACATTTTATTTTTTTAATTTTATTTTAACTTGAAAATATAAAGAGCAGTTGTTTTATCAAAAAAAAATGTATATTTGCAAACTTTTTAAATTAAAATAAAAAGAGAAGGTATTTTAGCTTAAGTTGTTTATTGTCAATTTTATAGAATATTTTTTATTTTTATTTTAGTTGTAAAAAGCAAATAGAAAACAAACAAAAATTTTAAAAATGTCTGGATTAATAGGAAAAAAAATTGGGATGACTAGCATCTATGATGCCTCTGGCAAGATAGTGCCATGCACGGTTTTAGAAGCTGGTCCTTGCGTGGTTACGCAAGTTAAAACCATCGAGAAAGATGGTTACGAAGCAATCCAATTGGGTTACGACGAGAAAAAAGAGAAGAGGACATCAAAACCATTGAAAGGTCACTTCGAAAAAGCAGGTACTACTCCTAAAAAAGTTCTTCGTGAATTTACTCGTTTCGAGGAAGGTCACAAAAAGCAATTTGGGGAAATCTTGGATGTTACAGTATTTATCGAAGGTGAATATGTAGACGTAAGCGGAATTTCTAAAGGAAAAGGATTCCAGGGAGTTGTGAAACGCCACGGATTTAGCGGGGTTGGTGACAGTACTCACGGTCAGCACAACCGACTCAGAGCTCCCGGTTCTCTCGGAGCTTCTTCATGGCCTTCAAGAGTATTCAAAGGAATGAGAATGGCCGGAAGAATGGGCGGTAATAAGGTTAAAATGATCAACCTTCAAATTATGAAGATTGTGAAAGAGAAAAATTTGATTTTAGTTAAAGGTTCTGTACCGGGACCCAATGGTTCATATATAATTATTGAAAGATGGAGTTAAAAGTATATAAAATAGACGGCAGCGAATCAACAAAAACGGTTAAATTGAATGAGGAAATCTTCAATGTTGAACCTAATGATCACGCTATTTGGCTTGATGTGAAACAATATTTGGCCAACCAAAGACAAGGAACCCACGATACACTGGAAAAATCAACCATTTCCGGAAGTACACGCAAATTAAAAAGACAAAAAGGTACCGGTGGTGCCCGTGCAGGGAGCATCAAATCTCCTACAATCCGCGGCGGTGCTACTGCTTTTGGACCTCACCCGAGAGATTATAGCTTTAAACTTAATAAGAAAATTAAAAAGTTAGCTCGCTTCTCCGCACTTTCCTACAAAGCTAAAGAAGGAAAAATTACCGTGGTGGAAGATTTTGCTTTCGACGCTCCGAAAACTAAAGCATACATTCAAATTTTGAAAAATTTGAACCTTACCGATCCAAAAACATTGGTGCTTGTTAACGATACTAATAATAATGTCTATATTTCTTCCAGAAATGTGAAACGCACGAAAGTAATCAGAACTCAGGATGTGAATACTTATGACGTGTTGAATGCATCTAATTTGATTATTTGTGAAAATAGTCTCCCGATTTTGGAAGCAATGCTCAGATAATGCATCACAAAATGTTTTGTTTTAGTGAATTAATTAAAATTATAAAATAAAGAAAATGAACGTATTAGTTAAGCCCATCATTAGTGAAAAAATGACAAAAACTGCGGATAAATATAACCGCTACGGTTTTGTTGTTGATAGAAAGGCTACCAAGACCCAAATTAAAAAAGAGGTCGAAGAAATATACGGTGTTAAAGTTGTTCAGGTGAATACCCTGATTCAACGTGGTAAATCTTCCTCACGCTATACAAAAGCAGGAATGATTCAAGGGCAAAAAAACACTGTGAAAAAGGCTTTGGTAGAATTAAGAAAAGAAGATAAAATTGATTTTTTTAGCAATATTTAAAAAATGGCATTAAAAAAGTATAAACCAGTAACGCCCGGTCAGCGCTTTAAAGTTATCAGTGCGTTTGACGATATTACCACAAATAAACCCGAAAAGAGTTTATTATGTCCTACCCCTAGGACCGGCGGAAGAAATAACAGTGGTAAGATGACGATACGGTATCGCGGAGGCGGTCACAAGAAGATGTATCGTTTTATTGATTTTAAAAGAGAAAAAGATGGAATTCCTGCTACAGTGAAAACCATTGAATATGACCCGAATCGCTCGGCTCGTATTGCATTGGTTTCTTATGCAGACGGTGAAAAACGCTATATTTTAGCACCTCACGGTTTGAAAGTAGGACAACAAATTATCTCAGGTACAGGCGTTGCTCCCGAAGTGGGTAATACATTACCACTCGGCGAAATTCCATTCGGATCTATTATTCATAATATAGAATTACGCCCGGGACAAGGTGGGAAAATGGTACGTAGTGCCGGCTCTTATGCCCAACTAATGTCCAGAGAAGGTAAATATGCAAATATTAAAATGCCCTCAGGCGAAACTAGAATGATCCTTTGTGCTTGTCGTGCTACCGTGGGAATGGTGTCTAATATCGACCATAGCCTTGAAGTTTCCGGTAAAGCCGGTAGATCTCGTTGGTTAGGCCGTCGCCCAAGAGTCCGCGGTGTCGTGATGAACCCAGTTGATCACCCGATGGGTGGTGGAGAAGGTCGTGCTTCCGGAGGTCAACCTCGTTCAAGAAAAGGTTTACCTTCTAGAGGTTATAAGACTAGAGACCGTAAGAAAAACTCTAGCCAATATATTATTGAAAGAAGAAAGAAATAATTTTAAAGAGAGTATAATATGAGTCGATCATTAAAAAAAGGTCCATATATCCATTATAAATTGGAAAAAAGAGCAGCCGTTGCTCAAGAATCAGGAAAGAAAACAACCATCAAAACATGGTCTCGTGCTTCAATGATCTCCCCTGATTTCGTTGGATTAACTATCGCAGTGCATAACGGAAATAAATTTATCCCCGTCTATGTTACCGAAAATATGGTAGGACATAAATTGGGCGAATTTGCACCTACACGTATTTTCCGCGGCCACGCCGGCCAAAAAGATAAAGGGAAAAAATAATTTTCCTTCTTCAAGAGTAACTGATTTAATCTTATATAAAACCTTGTCTCTTTTATGGAGATTAAGGTTTTTTTTATTGCCCTTTCCCGAATTTTATCTATTTTTACACCCGCAATTCCACAAAGAATGAATCTAAAATCCATATTTTATCAAATTCCGAAAGTGCTCCCTATGAGTTTCGATTCTCTTTTGAATAGAAACCCAGTCCCCCTTGTTGTCCCCTTCTATCACACTGTTTCCGATACTCCATTGCCCCATTGCAAACATATCCTATCGGTGAAATCTGTCGCTCAGTTTGAAAATGATTTAGAATACCTGCTCCGTCATTATACTCCCATAGGCGTTTCTGAGTTGCTGCAACATATCTCTGATGAGAAACCGATTCTCAAACCCTCTTTCTTCTTAACTTTTGACGATGGATTGAGCCAATTGCACGACATTATTGCTCCCGTGGTGCTCCGGAAAGGAGTCCCTGCAGCCTTTTTTGTAAATACCGCTTTTATTGACAACAAAGCGCTCTTTTATCGCTTTAAAATCAGTCTGCTCATTGAAGCCGAACAACATAAACGAATACCAAACTCAAGAATGTTGCAACTGCAAAAACTCCTTCAAAAAGAAAACAAGCGTTACAAAACCCTTTCAGATTTATTGGATCTTCGTTTTCATAACGAAACCCTTCTTGATGAATTGGCGACTATTTTGGATTGTGATTTTATTGAATTTTTGAAGCAAGAAAAACCATATCTTTCGACGGAACAAGTTGATTCACTTATAAAACAAGGTTTTGAGGTGGGTTCCCACTCTGAAGACCATCCGCTATATTTTGCTATTTCTTCTGAAGAACAAATTCGTCAAACCATTGCCGGAGTGGAATTTATCAATAGAACTTTTCACGTTCCCCATCGTCTTTTTTCATTCCCTTTTACGGATGAGTTTATCTCTCTCTCATTTTTTCAGCAAATTGCGCCCCATATAGATCTCTCTTTCGGAACGGCAGGATTAAAGCAAGATGTGGTAAAAACCAATATTCAGCGTATTTCTATGGAAGTTTCCGGTATGACCGCCCAACAAATCCTCGAAGCGGAATATCTCTACTACGCCTTCAAAAAACCATTTCATAAAAACTTTATTTGCCGAAAATAATCTTAAGATCATTTAAATAAAAAAAGAGCTACCTGATGAGGCAGCTCTTTGATTTTATAGATTTTAAAAGACTATTTTTTGCCTTTTTTATCCAATTTATGTTTCTTAACGAAATCTTTGAGGATTCCTTCGAGGTCGGGTTGACCAATTTCTTGGAGTTCATAACCGATTTTAACCACCGGTTGTTTGATGTTGATAAAACGAACCAAATCAATCGGAGTTCCGATAACAACTGCGTCACAAGGAACTTTAGCAATGGTTTTTTCGAGGTCTTTCATCTGTTTTTCGCCGTAGCCCATAGCCGGAAGCAATGTTCCGATGTTAGGATAGGTTTTAAAGGTTTCTGTGAGTGAGCCAACAGTATAAGGTCTCGGGTCGACCATTTCGGCGGCACCGTATTTCATGGCAGCTACTGTACCTGCTCCGATTTTCATTTCACCGTGGGTAAGGGTTGGACCATCTTCAATAACCAATACTTTTTTTCCTTTGATTAATTCAGGTTTATCAATTGTCAGGACAGAAGCGGCATCAATAATGGTAGCTTTAGGATTGATCGCAGCCAAATTAGCTCTTACCTGATTGATATTGTCAAGAGAGGCAGAGTCTATTTTATTAATTACAATCACATCCGCTGTACGGGCTACAACTTCTCCCGGATAGTAGCTCACTTCAGCACCCGGACGAAGAGGATCGGCTACTCCAACGAATAAATCAGGTTTGTAGAATGGGAAGTCATTGTTTCCACCGTCCCACAAAACTACGTCACAACCATCGGGATCTTTTTCTGCTTCGCGAAGGATTGCTTCATAATCTACACCGGCATAAATCACATTTCTTTTGGTAACCACGTGCGGTTCATACTCTTCCATTTCTTCGATGGTGCAGTTGTGTTTTTTAAGGTCGGCTACGGTAGCAAAACGTTGTACTTTTTGCTTGTTCAAATCTGGATCGTAAGGCATGGGGTGACGAACGGCAACCACTTTAAGTCCCATTCCGGTAAGGATTTCAATAATTCTTCTCGAAGTTTGGGATTTACCACATCCGGTTCTCGTTGCACCAACGGCAATCACCGGTTTGGTCGATTTGATCATCGTATCATTGGAACCCATAAGTGTGAAATTGGCACCTGCTGCATTAACGATGGCACTTACTTTCATCACGTATGGATAAGGTTTGTCGCTATATGCAAATACACACTCATCTACTTTATATTTCTTGATTAATTCAGGAAGTTGTGATTCAGGGAAAATTGGAATACCCTTCGGATAGAGGTCCGCACCGGCTAATTCTTTCGGGTAAGGTCTTCCGTCAATTCCGGGGATTTGTTCTGCCGTAAATGCGACGACATTGTAATTCTTGTTTCCTCTGAAATAGGTGTTGAAGTTGTGGAAATCTCTTCCGGCAGCTCCAATAATAATGACATTTCTTTTCATAAAAAAATTGATTTAAATTTGTATATTGTGACTATTAATATCTTATTTAAAAAGAGGTGCAAATTTAAAATATTTTTTCCACATAATCAAATGTTTTCTTCTATTCTTTTATGGATTAATTTGTAACTCATATTCAATTAGTTGTTTATAACTAACGGTAAGGCGATTTTTCTTTTGCTTTCTTGAACAATCACATAATAGAGGCCTGCTTGCCATGAGGATACTTCAATTTGAATTTGGTTGCTCGAAGCCGGTACCATATTAAGAATTTCTCTACCAAGCATATCCACAATTTTGATTTGGGAAATTCCGTCCCAGCCGGATTCATTATTCAAGGTAACTTGTTGCGAAGCCGGATTCGGGTATAAGGTGATATTTGAAATGTCTGCATCATGAATTCCGCTGGCAAAATCGGTGGTAAAAGACCACACTTCAGACCACGACGAATAGTCGGTTCCGTTGCCGGCACGTACTTTCCAATAGTAGGTAGTATCCATGGCCAAAGCGCCGGTGAAATAAGATGTGGCAGTAGTTGTTCCCACGATTGCATTGGCAAATCCGGCGTTGTCGGCATATTGATATTCGTAGAAAGTTGCCTGTGAAACCACACTCCATTGTAAAGTAGCTCCGGAGTAAGGTACATTAATTGTTAAGTCTTGCGGACTAATCAACGTCGGAGCCGTGAGCGGATTACTTGGAATCAGTGAATCGGTAGTAAACGACCATACCACAGACCATGGCGAATAGTCGGTTCCGTTTCCGGCACGCACATGCCAGTAATAGGTGGTATTCATGGCAAGTGTGTCTGTAAAATAGGATAATCCGGAGGTTCTTCCGGTAAATGAGTTGGTAAAATTCGGATTATCGGCATATTCATATTCGTAGAAAGTAGCATCTTGAACGGTGTTCCAAATCAACATTGTGCCGGTCCATGGAATATAGGTGGATAAGTTTCCCGGGGAAACCAAAATGGGAGCATCCAGCGTATCGGGAATTTGGGTATTGTTCGTTGTAAACGACCATACGGCAGACCAAGGGGTGTAACCGAAATTATCGGCTCCGCGGACACGCCAATACAAGGTAGTCAGGCATGGAAGGGAACCGGTAAAGAGCGACAGAGAGGAGGTTGTATCCACAGATGGGTTGGTAAAGTTCGGGTTATCGGCCATCATAATTTCGTAATAGTTTGCCCCCGGTGCAGAAGACCAGCTAAGGGTAGTTCCGAGGCAGGGAATATTGGAAGATTGGTTGGCGGGGGAGAGCAAATTGGGGGCAGAGGCCATTTGGTAAGGAGTTGTAAAACTCCAAACGGTTGACCATTGAGTTGTATCTGCCGCATGTCGGGCACGCACTCTCCAGTAATAGGTCGTTCCAAAGGTTAAATTGGAAAGGGCATAATAAGAATAGGAAGAGGTCCTGCTGCCACTGATGAGGAGTCCGGAGTTGAATTGGGGGGTAACATCGCATTGATATTCGTAGTTTATAACTCCATTCAATGAATTCCAGTAGAGGGTAGGATTGGTGGCTATATTGGTAGCTCCATTCGCAGGCGAAGAAAGGGTTAAACCGTCCAGCGTCGTAAAGCTGCGGATTGCAGACCATGACATCGTATCCGCCGAATGTCTCGCTCTTACACGCCAATAATAAGTAGTGCCAAATCGTAAATTCGAAGAAGAAACATAGCTATAGCTACTAGTTCGGGAAGAGGAAGTGAGCAAAGGAGAGTTGAAGTTGGCAGTGGTATCGTATTGAAAATCATAGTAATTAATTCCATTAACCGAATTCCAGTAAAGCGTCACATTGGCATCCTGGTTCATGGCTCCGTTGGATGGAGTTGACAAGGTAACAGGACCAGTGAGTGTGGTAAAACTCCACACAGCCGACCACGCCGTAATGTCGCTTGAATTTCGGGCGCGTACCCGCCAATAGTAGGTAGTTCCAAATAGTAAATTTGAGGTAGATACATAAGAGTAGCTTCCTGTTCGAGAACTCGAAACCAGTAACGGAGAATTAAAATTGGGCGTAGTGTCATATTCATAATCATAATAGGTAACACCATCAAATGAATTCCAATATAGAGTTACGTTGGGAGCAATATTGACTGCTCCGTTTGCCGGAGAAGAGAGCATCGGTTGGGTAAGCATCGTAGTAAAACGCCATACAGTTGACCATTGTGTTGTATCTGCAGAGTGTCGCGCTCTTACCCGCCAATAATAAGTCTTGCCGAAGAGTAAATTTGAAGTGCTGACATAACTGTAACTGCTTGGGCGTGAAGTTGAAATGAGTAACGGAGAATTGAAATTCGGCGTGGTGTCCAACTGATAGTCATAATAGTTAATGCCATTCATTGAATTCCAATAAAGGGTTACATTGGTCATTACATTGGTTGCTCCATTAGATGGACTGCTGAGGGTAATGGCATTGGCGGTTGTCGTAAAAGAACGAATTGCCGACCACTGCATCGTATCGGCAGAGTGGCGACATCTGACTCTCCAGTAGTAGGTTTTTCCAAATAATAGATTTGAGGTGCTGACGTAACTGTAACTACTTGGCCGACTCGTAGAAATGAGCAGTGGGGAGTTAAAATTAGGGGTTGTATCTAACTGATAATCATAATAATTAATTCCATTTTGAGAATTCCAATAGAGCGTTACGTTGGGATCCTGATTGACAACTCCATTTGAGGGAGAACTAAGTGTAATCGGACCATTGGTGACGGTAAAATGCCACACGGCCGACCATTGGGTTACATCGTTCGTATTGCGGGCTCGCATTCTCCAATAATAGGTTTTTCCGAAAAGTAAATTTGAGGTTGATACATAGGAGTAACTTCCCGGACGTGATGCAGAAATCAAAATCGGGGAGTTGAAATTGGGTGTGGTGTCCAATTCATACTCATAATAACTGATTCCACTGAATGAATTCCAGTAAAGAGTTACATTCGGGTCCTGATTCAAAGCTCCGTTGGAAGGAGAAGAGAGTGTCGGTTGCGTCAATATGGTCGTAAAATTCCAGGTGGCAGACCATTGTGTTGTATCGGCACTGTGACGGGCTCTAACTCTCCAATAGTAAGTCGTCCCAAATAAGAGATTGGAGGTGTTCGCATAGCTGTAGCTACTAGGACGGGAAGTTGAAATGAGTATGGGCGAATTGAAGTTCGGCGTTGTATCCAATTGATAATCGTAGTAGTTGATCCCGTCTAATGAGTTCCAATAAAGGGTAACGTTAATTGCTTGATTGATTGAATTATTGGATGGCGAAGAGAGCGAAATAGGGTTGTTCGTGACAGTAAAATGCCACACAGTAGACCATGCAAGGGTGTCGGCCGAATGGCGTGCCCGAACCCGCCAATAATAGGTCATTCCAAATCGTAAGTTAGAAGTGTTGACATAACTGTAACTACTCGGACGACTGCTCGAAACAAGCAACGGAGAATTGAAATTGGGCGTTGTGTCATATTGATAATCATAGTAATTAATTCCATCTTGCGAGGACCAATAGAGTGTTACATTCGGATTGATATTCACTGCTCCGTTCGAGGGTGTTGAAAGGGTTATGGGAGTGTTGGTTACAGTAAAACTGCGCACCGTTGACCATGCCAATGTGTCGGCCGAATGTCTGGCTCGTACCCTCCAATAATAAGTGGTTCCGAATAGCAGATTGGACATTCCTACGTATGAGTAGCTGCTGCTGCGATTGCCGGAAATCAATTGGGGCGAATTGAAAGAAGGAGTCACATCCACTTGATAATCATAATAATTAATCCCGTCTTGTGATGACCAATAGAGGGTTACATTCGGATTGACATTCACAGCTCCGTTCGAGGGTGTCGAAAGGGTTATGGGAGTGTTGGTTACAGTAAAACTGCGCACCGTTGACCATGCCAATGTGTCGGCCGAATGTCTGGCTCGTACCCTCCAATAATAAGTGGTTCCGAATAGTAGATTGGACATTCCTACGTATGAGTAGCTGCTGCTGCGATTACCGGAAATTAATTGAGGGGAATTGAAAGAAGGAGTCACATCGACTTGATAATCATAATAATTAATCCCGTCTTGTGATGACCAGTAGAGGGTTACATTTGGATTGACATTCGTTGCTCCGTTTGAAGGCGTTGAAAGGGTTATGGGAGTGTTGGTTACAGTAAAACTGCGCACCGTTGACCATGCCAATGTGTCGGCCGAATGTCTGGCTCGAACCCGCCAATAATAGGTGGTTCCGAATAGCAGATTGGACATTCCCACGTATGAGTAGCTGCTACTGCGATTGCCGGAAATTAATTGGGAGGAATTGAAAGAAGGACTTACATCTACTTGATAATCATAATAGTTAATTCCATCTTGCGAAGACCAATAGAGGGTAACATTTGGATTTACATTCGTTGCTCCGTTTGAAGGGGTTGATAAGGTAATCGGGGAATTGGTCACGGTAAAACTCCGAATGGCCGACCAAGAAGAGGAGTCGGCAGGGGCGGAGGTCTTTATTGCCCGTACTTGCCAGTAATAGGTCATCCCAAAAAGCAAATTAGAGGTTGAGGTGTAGCTATTGCTCACACTGCTTCCGGTGGCATTCAACATTTGAGCATTGGTGCTCAATTTATATTCATATCGGTTGGCTCCCGAAACAGAACTCCAATAAAGGGTTACATTCGGATTTTGCGAAACCGCACCATTCGATGGTGTTGATAAAGTAGGTGTTGGGAGAGAGGAAAATGCTGACAAAGTACAAACAAACAGCGCAACAATCAAAAATAAGAAATTCTTCCGATTCATCATAATAAAATTAAACGATATTGATTAAAAATGCAAAAATACAAAAAATACACAATTAAACTTGTTTCTTGCCATTTCCCCTATCTTTTCCTCATTTCTGAAATAGAAAATTCAATAGATAAAATAGAGCTCCATAAGTTGCTGAATCATCATAATATTTATTAGGGCGTGTCGGCTTCGCCGCCGGTCTCCGGCTCCAAGTCCGCGGCCGAAAGCCGTGTGGCCGCAAAGCTGCAAAAGGAGCTTCCTCCGGTCGCTCTTTTGCAGCAGCGTCCACATCGGCTTCCGGACCTTGCGGGCTTTCCGCCTACGCCCTCACGCCGCGGATGGCAAAACCTTTGCGTCTTAGCGCCTTTGCGGTGATTTGTAATTGCGTATATATGCATCGCCAGACCGTTGTAAACGCAATCGTTGTTCAAATGTTGAAGCAAATTATTTATGTTCATTACTTCCTAAATTATGGTGCAATTGCAAAGATAGGCAACAGTCGTAAATATTAAAAAAAATATTTTTTATATTGTTTATTATCATTCTGTTATCATAAATACAAAATTTTATTTACGAATATTATAAGATTTGTATTTACGAAAGTTTTATATTTGTTGGGTAAATAACCTATTATGCGGTAGCTTAAAAAACGAGAAAATTGAGAAACTTAATAAACATATTGATAGGACTTCTAACTTATTTGACTACAAACGGACAAATAATAACGGAACGACTTATACTCACCGACAACAAAGATTCACTTTACCTTAATTCAAGTAAAATCTCATTTGACAGACAGGGTAACTATTGCTTTGTAATTAAAAAAAACGGGCAAAATTTTTTTGTAACAAACAAGGACACGATTGGTGGCTTCAAATTTATAGGTTCAACGTATGGTAATGGTGGAGAAATCAACTATACAAATTCATATTCAGACCCCAAAGACAAACCTTTTTACTACAAAAATGCAAAAGGAACAAAAGTTTATGGAACAGCTATTGGCAAAATTGAAAACTATCAAACCAGTAATACAAAAGAGAATATTGCAATTACGACTACCTTAAATGATTCCGTTTATAACTACATTAATGGCAGACTTGTTTCCCAAAATCAAAAGGAGCAGGTCGAAAAGTCTTACATTTCCGAGAGAGATTGGGTCGCATTCAGCGAAAACGGGAATGTAATATATTTCATTAAACAAGATTCTCTATACAAACTGTTTGTGAATGACAAGCTTATAGACAGTTCAAAATTCAGGTATAACCAATTGGCAATAAACAACAACGGAATATACATTTTTGCCAAAGGAAAAAGACCCGAACAACCAATTGGAAAGTATAACTATATGTTTTTCGTTCATTCAATGGATACAGTTCTTGGGTATGTAAGAACTGTTTGGGATTATGAATTGAAAGAAAATGGAGCTTATTATTACAGCGGTGATGACAATGGACCTTATTACATTGCAATTAATGACATACTTCACAAGGACATTAAATTCGTTTCTCACATTACTCTCATTGACAAAAAAAACTTTTTATATTCATTTGGCGAAAAAGGCAAAAATAAAATCAACGTGAATGGAGAAATTTATTCGCACCAATTTGATGAAATATTTTTTCCAAGCCTCGACCGAAGTGGAAACTTTGCCTTTTTTGGAATAAAGAACTATTATCTTTTCAAATTCGTAAAAGGAGAAAAATTAAAAGAGCCATTGACCAAACACGGTGTAAGAGCAACACCACTTTACATAAGTCCAAAAGGCGAATCAATTCATTATTTCAAAACAGACGATTCTATTTACTTATATCAAGACGAAAAGTTAATTTTTAACCCAATACCTAAGAACTCAAACTTTTTAATTGAGCCACATAAAGAAGTTTTGCCTTACAATTTCGTTCGTGGTAAAACAGAGAATGGAAATTCGCTTTTCTATCTTGAGTATGACAATCAAGGATATTTTGTTTTTAATGGTAATTTCTCAAAACCATTGATTCCCATTAAGGAAAGAAACTTTTCAAAAGACAAAGAACAAGGGACTATTGTTGTAGGTGCATTTAACGATAATGGATTTTTTGCAATACAAAAAGTTGAAAAAGGAAAATTTCTAATTATTGTAAACAACCAGGTTTACAAAGAAATTGATGATGTTGATTACATTGTTTCTGATAGTTACTTTTTTGATGGAATGAGTTTAACTTTTTATGGCGTTAAGAAACATTCTTTTTATCAATTCAATATCAACCTATGAAAGTCCTATTCTCCATATCGATAATATTCCTCTCTTTTTTAGCATACGGACAAAAAATGCCTTCTGACTATTTTGAAGAAGCAAGTAAATATTTTGAAGATGAGAAATTTGATGAAGCACTTAAAGGCTATCAATATATCGTAGATAACCATTCAAAAAACGAACTTTACCCAAAAGCGTTTTATAATGTTGGCTATATCTATTTTATTCAAAAGAAGTATGACAAAGCCATACCAATATTCAAAGAGATTCTCGAAAGTAATTTCAATGAAAAGGAAAATTTAGGTGGCGGTATAATGGCTGACCCATACACCAATTACAGACACAGAGCAAGCAAAATGCTTAGTGAGATTTATTACGCTAAGAAAAAGTATGACACAGCATTACATTATTTCGCTTTGTCTGACACTACTTATCCATACTTACATTTTTGCGGTAATGAATATGCCGCAAATGACGTTCATACTGCTTTACGCTATGCCGACATTTATCAGCAACTAAAACAACCTGAAAAAGCAATAGAAAAACTCCTTCCGACAGTATTCATTACACTTGCAGACAACTCAAAAGTTATTGAAGAATTAAAAAAACTTCTTGCCGACAGAAAAGGTCTTAAACAAGAGCTTGATAATTCACTAAATAAAATATATTATAAGAAAATCGACATAGAAAATTATTCATACACCAGATACTATTTTAAGTTTCTAAATGTTGAAATCGCTGTTCCTGAGAGTTACGAAGACGAGAAAAAGAAATTCGAGAAAGACAAAGCAATAAAAGAAATTAAACAGACCGTCTTTTACAAAATGATAGAACAGCTATGACGACAGAAAAAGAAAGCCGACCGCATAACAGCAGCTACCCGCAAGTGGCGGTTCAGTGGTTAAATCAAGTTTTGTGCTTCTATCAAAGTTTGTGCTTTACTGAAAGTGAAGTGCTTCGAAATCGCCACCTTTCGGTAGCTGCAAAACGTTGGGTGCATTATAAAAACCTACTAACCACGACTATGAATAGAGGAAAATTGATTTTATTAATGACAGTTTTAGGTTTTACTTCTGTTTTTGGACAGGAGAAAAAAGAGGTTTGTGACTGTCCCAAGACACAGTTTGCCGGCACAAAGGCTGACACGACTTTTTCCCTTTCAAATGGTAGGACAATCGTTTTATGTGGTTATAAGAATCCAAAGAGCAAGCCGACAACTTATTCCGAATTTGTTTTAGCTGCTTGCGGACAAGACACAATTATAGACTTTTGGGGTGCTGTTTTGACTTGTAAGCTGAGAGTTAACAATGATACTTTGCTGGTTGACCAACTTCATAACTTACCAATAGGAGAGAATTTCAACTATAGAGAGACTGTTTGGACAACAGAGAAGATTTATTTTAGCGGACAAAGAGTCGCTAGAAAACTGGAGGTTAACAGACAAATAATAAAATACACAAAAGCGGAGATTCAAATAGTTTTAAAATCATACGAGTCAGCAAAGCCTGGGCTTGATGATAGTAAAATGGGAATTGCCAACAAATTATTCATTGCAATAATCTCGGGCGACAAAATTGCCAGACAGTATTTTAAAGATTTTAAAACTAAATTTGGGATACTTGACGGAGCTTTTGCAGAGGAATACAACGACTTAACAGCAATGATAGCATTATGGGACAAGACCGAATAACGCACCATAACAAAAACTATATGTCAATTGGGGTTTCGGTGCGGACAAGAATAGCAAGCCCCCCTTCCAATTAACATATTTATTGTTCGACTTCGTAGGTAGCCTGTCGCGAGTCCGTGGCAAGCCTGTCATGAGTCCGTGGCAATCCTGTCGTGAGTCCGAGACAAGCCTGTCGTGAGTCCGTGACAAGCCTGTCATGAGTTCATGACAAGCCTCCCACGACTCCGAAGTTTCTCTCGAATAAAAACCAAGCTTCATTTTGAGTAAAACCAAGCTTCATTTTGAGTAAAACCAAGCTTCATTTTGGGCAAAACCACGCTTCATTTTGGGCAAAACCACGCTTCATTTTGAGCAAAACCACGCTTCATTCTGAGCCGAATGAAGCTTCACTCGGAACCATACATAGTTATGCTGTAATCTGCAAATAAAAAACCAACAATTTTTCGTAAATAATTTTCGGCAGTTTTTCAATTAAATTATGAGTAGAAAAGTAATAGATCACCGGGCCGCCGGAGACGAAGCCGACACCCCTAAAATACATTATAGGCGGCGGTGCTGTGAATGTCAAACAGCTTAGCGGTTCTTGCAAAACCGATTGTCGTTTCCTTGTTTTTATAGAACCGCTTAGCTGATTGGCAGAGCGGGCGGCATTCTTTTTGCCTTGATTTTTTGGTACTTTTGTATCAAGATAAAAGTACGAAAGATAAATAAAGTAAATTTCGATATTATTATTGGTTTTCTCGGTACTTATTTTCTCCGGACACCAATAAATAGAAATATTTTAACTGAATCGGATATGCAAAAAAAAAATGCCTCAAGAAGAGGCATTATACATATAAGAAATTGCAAAAGTCCGGTTATTCTCCTTTATAGAAAGGCATTTTCACCACGATGGCTTTCAACAATTTTTCGCGAATTTTAATATAGATTTCGGAACCTATTTTTCCATATTCTGTTTGGATCCATGCAGTGCCGACCGATTTATTGATGGAAGGACCATGGGTTCCGGAGCGAACAATTCCTATGGGCATTCCTTCGGCGTTACATACTTCATACTCGAGACGGGGGATTCCTCTGTCAATCATTTCAAATCCTACTAATTTTCGTTTTAATCCGTCAGCTTTGAGTTGCAGCATATAGTCTTTATCGATAAAGTTCTTATGATCAACAAATTTAGTAATCCAACCCAATCCGGCTTCAACGGGAGAGATCGTATCATCGATTTCATGTCCGTAGAGGCAAAATCCCATTTCAAGGCGGAGGGTGTCACGGGCGGCCAATCCGATAGGTTTGATATCAAATTCTTTACCGGCTTCAAAAACGGCGTTCCACACTTTTTCGGCATCTTCGTTTTTGAAATAGATTTCGCAACCACCGGCACCGGTATAGCCGGTTGTAGAGAAAATTACATTCGGAATTCCTGCGAAGGTAATGGTTTTGGTGGTATAATACTCCATATCCACTACATTTTCAGCAGTTAATTTCTGCATAGCTTTGAGGGCTAATGGTCCTTGCACTGCCAATTGGGAAATGCTGTCGGAGATGTTGGCAATTTCTGCACCGAATTTTTCGTTTTGTTTGGAAACCCATGCCCAGTCTTTATCTATATTGGCTGCATTAACCACCAATAAATAATCATTTTCTGCAATTTGATAAACGAGGAGGTCATCTACAATTCCTCCTTTTCCGTTGGGAAAACAAGAATATTGAATTTTTCCGGGATGCAAAGCGGCAACATCATTTGAGGTAATATATTGGAGGAGGGAAAGTGCGTTGGGGCCTTTAACAGTAAACTCGCCCATGTGGGACACATCAAAAACACCCACTTTTTTTCTCACATGCACATGTTCAACTGATAAACCTTCATATTGAATAGGCATATAGAAGCCGGCAAACTCAACCATCTTTGCTCCAAGACTTTCGTGGATGGCTCTAAAAATAGTTTCTTTCATCTTGCATTAATTTATGTAAATAATTGGATTTAAATATGTTCAATGTTTAATTTTTGTTGAAAGTTGCGTAAACTATCAAGGACATTCGTGCGAACATGTATAAAGTCATCGACGCCGGCTGTTTTGAGCGTATCAACGGCATCCACAGGGTTTCCGGCAATCACGAAAAGAAGATTCGGTTTTGTGGATTTAAGAAGTTGGACAGCTGCCAATCCAAGGGAGGCATACTCTTCATCGGAACTGCACATGACTACAATATCTGCATTACTTGCGATTGCGGCGCCTACACCTTCTTCAATAGTTGCAAAGCCACTATTATCCATAATGTCAAATCCGGCACAACCGAAAAAGTTGGTCGTAAAACCGGCTCTTGCCTGACGGAACGTGAGATTGCCTACTTTGAGCAGAAATACAGAAGGTCTGTGGTGCAATTGGGTGAATTTTTCAGTTGCCAATCGTACTTGTTCAAAAGCAACAGCATCACGGGAATAGGTATTTTCGGAGATTTCTTCTAAAGGTAATTCAATCTTATCCAACATGGTTTCCTGATGATTGGGGTACTGATTGGTCCCTAACAAAATAGTTTTTCGCGAGGAAATCTCTTTTTCTCTTTTCAGACGACTTTCTTTCAATTCGGTTGCCAATGTATCGGAGGAGATCGCTTTTAAAATACCTCCTTCTTTCTCCGTATTTTTGAATAATTCCCATGCATGAGCTGCAATAGAATCGGTAAGGTTTTCAATATAATAGGAACCTGCAGCGGGATCAATCACTTTGTCGAAATAAGCTTCTTCTTTGAGAATAATTTGAATATTTCTGCTGATTCTGCGAGAAAAATCGTCATCAGTTTTAAAAGCTTTGTCGAAAGGTTGTAGGGAAATAGCATCGGCACCTCCGATAGAAGCGGCCATTCCTTCGGTGGTGCTACGTAGAATGTTTACGTATGGATCGTAAATGGTCTTATTGCGTATGGAGCCTACAGCATTGATACGGAGGTGAAAAGCTTCTTGTGATTTTGGGTGGTATTGTGTTACTATGGTTGACCATAATAATCTGATTGCCCGTAATTTAGCAATTTCCATAAAATAGTTGGAGGCCACGGAGAGGGAAACAGCCATTTTGCTTGCTGCCGTATCCACAGAAATTCCCAGGTCAGTCAGAAGCACCAAATATTCATTTGCAATTGCCAAGGCGTAGCCCACTTCTTGAATGAGCGTGGCTCCGGCAGTATGCAACGTATTTCCTCCCACTTGAATCAGTGTAAAATGGGGCAATTGTTCTGTTAGGGTAAAAAGAGGAGCAAGCATATTACGACCATCCTCAATAGCTTTGGAAGAGGTGTCTTTGTTAATCAGATTAGCAATAAAATCAATATCAAGGGAGCCGTGAATATGTTCTTTATTAAAATTTTGTTTTTCAATAAACCGGATAAAGAGTTCCATTAACTTCAGGGGTTCTAGGACATGATAAAAATTAACGGCACACTTCTCCAGAGGAAGGTCGCGGAGTAACGCTTCGAGGTGTTCGTATTCGGTAATATTATCCACAGGTAGAGCCACAACGGTAGCTCCTTTATCGAGACTTTCGCGGGCAATTCGGTTGGCTTTTTCCGGCACTGTTTCTGTGATTTCCTGAACAATATCCCAGCGATTGTCCTGCGTTTTGAATCCTCGTGTGAACGGGTATTCGGCAGGTAGGGTGTCTAAATAGGTGAGATTATCCAAGTCTTCTACTCGGTAGTAAGGACGTACTTTTAGTCCATCTTCGGTTTTCCAGATTAATTTTTTCTCATAGTCGCCTCCTTTAAGGTCTTGAAGTATAATTTTTTCCCACTCTTCAGTGGAAACAGGAGGGAATTCATTGAATAATTTTGGGGCATTCGTCATGTTGATTTCTTTTATAATCTGATGCAAAAGTACAAAAAAATATTGTTGTTTTAACATAAAGATTAAATAAATGGCAATCGCTATTTTTTGTATTTTTGCAACCTATTTGACATCATGAAAAAACGGATATTGTTTATTATAAATCCGATCTCGGGCAACAAGCGAGGCCCTCACATTAAGGATAAGATTGAGAAGATGGTAGACAGACATCACTACGATTTTTCTGTAGTGATGACAGAATACAAGGGACATGCATCCGAATTGGCCGCAAGAGCGGTGAAAGAGGAAGTGGATGTGGTTGTGGCTGCGGGTGGCGATGGAACAATCAATGAGGTGGCTTCGTCATTGGTGGACAGCAAAACGACGCTCGGAATATTGCCGATTGGTTCCGGGAACGGCCTTGCCCGTCATTTGTCCATTCCTCTCCGAACAGACCGTGCGCTGGAGTTGTTGAATGCGAAGTTTGAATCTTTCGACACGATTGATGTGGGCAGAGCAAATGATATTTATTTTTTTAGCATTGCCGGTATCGGCTATGATGCGAAAGTGGCTTATGATTTTAATCGTGGCAAAGATCGTGGGTTTCATGGTTATTTTAAGCAGATTGTGAAGAACTATTTTGAGTATGATTCCGATACGTACCGGATTTCTTATGATAATAGACAAATAGAACGGAAAGCTTTTTTTATTACCTTTGCGAATTCTTCTCAATGGGGATACAATGTAAGAATTAAACCCACGGCTTCAGTGAAAGATGGGTGGCTTGACGTGCTGATATGCAAAAAACCAAATTTCTTCATTCTTTCTTATGTGGTCCTTGAATTATTCGTAAATAGAATTGATCAAAGTAAAATCATGGAGTCTTTTCGGGGTAGAAATATAACAGTAAGTTCTAAAAACGGAAGACCCCTGTATTTGCATATAGACGGCGATTCTGTGGAGCCGGTAGGGACGGTAAACGTGGATCTTTTGTCTGCAAAATTGAAAGTTATATCGGGAATTTAATATTTCGAATTTTTGATGTTGCTTTTTTTAATACCTTTGTAAACTTTTTTTAAAATTAAGAAATAAAGTGTAACAAATTGATAATTCGGTCGTAAAGGAGTACGTGATTTTAAACCCAAGTATATATGAGACAACTAAATATTTCCAAACAGGTTACCAATCGTGAAACCGCTTCTTTGGATAAGTATCTTCATGATATAGGCAAAGTGGAGTTGATAACAGCGGAAGAAGAGGTGGAACTTGCCCGTAAAATAAAAAATGGGGACCAGGCAGCTTTGGAAAAATTGACAAAATCCAATCTTCGTTTTGTGGTATCAGTGGCCAAACAGTATCAAAATCAAGGTCTTAATTTGCCGGATTTAATCAATGAAGGTAATTTGGGATTGATTAAAGCAGCACAACGTTTTGATGAGACACGTGGTTTTAAGTTTATTTCGTATGCCGTATGGTGGATTCGGCAATCTATTCTGCAAGCTTTGGCAGAGCAATCCCGTATTGTACGACTTCCACTGAATAAAATCGGTGCCATCAACAAAATTAATAAAGCGTATGCTCAATTGGAACAAGAGTATGAACGCGAACCGAGAGCAGATGAAATTGCTCAATTGCTTGATATTCCGGAGGCAGAAGTAAAAGAATCTATGAGGAATTCGTTCAGACATCTCTCCATGGATGCTTCTTTGACGCATGACGATGATAATAATATGTATGATGTACTCAAGGCTGAAGAGACTCCTACTCCTGACAAAGGACTGATTTATGAATCCCTGAGAATGGAGATAGATAGAGCTATTTCTACACTACCTTCCCGCGAAGCCGATGTGCTGAAACTTTATTTCGGTCTCAATAGCAAACATCCGATGACCTTGGAGGAAATAGGGGAAGAGTTTGACCTGACCCGCGAAAGAGTCCGTCAAATCAAAGAAAAAGCAATCCGTCGCCTCAAACATGCTTCTAAATGCAAAAATTTGAAAGCTTATTTGGGCTAAGAAAGATTGTATTCATTACTTTTTTAATATAATAAGATGAAAAAAACGTTCACTTTGATATCGTTTTTGTTGCTTTTTTTTGTCTATTCCGGCATTGCGCAACAAGATTCGATCCGTAATATTATTTTGATGATTCCCGATGGGACTTCCTCTTCAGTGTTGTCTTTGAGTCGTTGGTATAAGACCTATACGTCCGGAACAATGGCTTCGCTTGCGGTGGATCCGTGGCTTTGCGGTTTGGTCAAGAGTCACTCCTCCGATGCTCCTATCGGCGATTCTGCCCCCACGACCTCTTGCTACCTTACGGGGCATCCGACCAGAACAGGTTATAATTCAACTTATCCTCCTAAAACAGCGCAGGATCTTGTTTCTGTTAATCCTGATCGAGCTTATCAGCCGCTGATGACATTGCCCGAAGCCTCCCGAATTGTGTATGGGAAATCACTAGGACTTGTCTTTACCAGCTATATCACCGATGCAACCCCCGCCGATTGTGCCGCTCATTCATACAATCGAAGTAATTATGCCATTATTTCCAAGCAATTGGTTAATAATCAAATAGATGTTGTGATTGGGGGTGGTATTAAGCGATTGAATCCCTACTATTATGACCTTCGGAAAAGTGGGTATGATGTTGTAATCGACGATCTGCAACAACTTAGAAATTCGGAAAATCCGAAATTATGGGCATTATTCGGCGAGTATAGCATGCCCTATAATATGGACAGAGATACTTCAAAAGTGCCCTCTTTGGCCGAAATGACCGATATTGCGATTACTAAACTTGCACAAAATCCTAAAGGGTTTTTCTTATTGGTGGAAGGAAGTAAAATTGATTGGGCGGCACATGACAATGATGCCAAAACGGTTGTGGATGAATTTCTTGCATTTGATGAGGCGGTTCGGGTGGCCATTGACTTTGCCCAAAAGGATGGACATACATTGGTGATGATTCTTCCCGACCACGGAAACAGCGGAATTACCATCGGAAATCGAAATTCAAATAAAGGATATGATGAACTCTCTTTGCAACAGATTATGGAACCGCTCTCCCGAATCAAGATGTCCGCCTACCAAATGACAGAAATTTTAAAAAAATATTCTTCAGAAGCCATTGATTCCCTGTTTGACCGGAATTTCGGAATTAAACTTTCCAAAACGCAGCGAAAAGAGATTCTTACAGCCGTCCAACGTGATAAGAATAAAAATTATTCGGCAGAATCAAACAAGACCAAATTGAGTACCGAAAAGACGATTACCAAAATTCTCTATGAAGAGTCCTATATTGGTTTTACCACTTACGGACATACTGGGGAAGACCTCTTTTTGGCCGTGTATCATCCCACAGGAAAAATTCCGGGCGGCTTGATGAGTAATGTGGAAATTAACCGCTATCTTTCCCGGCAATTTAATTTGGAAAATAAACTGGACAGTCTGACGGATGAATATTTTGTACCCCATCTTACCTTATTTCCCGAAGCCTCTGAAGTGTCAATAGATTCTTTCGGTCGGAATGCCATCGTTCTGAAGATGAAGGTAAAAGAGCAACAGATTGAGGTAGAGAGTTATAATCGTGTTGTTCGCGTGAACGGAAAGAATGTAGCTTTAGAATCGGTACCCGTGTATGTGGATAGAAATAAAACCTTCTATTTGCCGAAAAGTCTCAGAAGATTCATAGAATCTTTATAAAATACTATCTTCTTTTTCAGCGTAAAAAGTAAATTGCCGGTCAATTTTTTTGCCGAACAACCAAACGATAAGGTAATAAATTGCCGTAAATACCAATGCAAGGATAACGCTCAGCAATTCATTATTGGAAAGGGTGAAAGCAACAAATAGCGTTCCTACCATCACAAATAGCGGAAGTAAATAGCCGATGGTAACGGCTTTACCTCCCATGCTTCGTTCCATGGTAATTTTTACGCGGTCACCGACAGCCAGTTCCTCGGGATGTACTGAGGTGGCTTTGATTATCTCCTGTTTCATCTCGATGCTCGGACAAACCCCTTTGGCCTGACAACTGGCACAGGCTGATTTCATCGTAATTTCAACCAAAATTGAATTTCCTTCAATATTTTTTACAATTCCTTCACTGCATAAAGGGGTAGACATAGTGGTAATTTTTTGATGAATAATGAACTATGCAAAATTACAAATAACTTTTCAAATATCAACAATTTTGCGGAATGTGTTTCCATATTCCCTGAAGCGGTGTTGGGGCAATAACCGAAATCGTTTCTTTGGATACGGGGTGAATGAATTCAACTTTGCGGGCATGGAGCGAAATGGAGTGATCCTCATTGCTTCTGGCGGCTCCGTATTTTAAATCTCCCTTAATCGGATGCCCGATTGCTGCCAACTGAACACGAATTTGATGATGTCGCCCGGTCATCAGTTCTACTTCCAAAACAGTGTAATTATCTAATTGAAATATGGTTTTATAATGAAGTTCGGCTCGTTGTCCTGCTTTTTCATCTGCAACGGGAAAACTCTTATTTAGTTTTTCATTTTTTTTCAAAAAATGGATCAATCGTTGCTCCGGTTCTGTGATATTTCCTTCGATTACAGCCCAATAGATTTTCTTAATCGCACGCGTTTGCAGCATTGCATTCATGCGAGTGAGGGCTTTGGAAGTTTTGGCGAAGATGACCGCGCCGCTAACCGGTCGGTCGATGCGGTGAACCAGCCCGCAGAATACATTCCCGGGTTTCCGGTACCGTTCCTTCAGATAGGCTCTTACCTTTTCCACCAACGGAACATCCCCGGTTTTATCGCCTTGCACAATTTCTCCGGGCAATTTATTGACAATCACCAAATGGTTATCTTCAAATAAGATCCGTGTTGCAATATCATTCATACGAAATAGGGTAGAGCTGTATGACTTGGAAATCTGTTTTTAGTATTGTTCTTTTTCGTTTGGAAAATCAGCGTCTTTTACATCTTTAATATAATGAGTGATGGCGTTGATAATTTCGTCACTGAGGTTATGGTAACGACGCAAAAATCTGGGTGAGAATTGTTGGGTAATCCCGAGCATATCGTGAAGCACCAGCACTTGTCCACTCACATCACCTCCGGCTCCGATGCCGATGGTTGGAATGTGGATAGATTCGGTTACTTTTTTGGCCAATTGTGCGGGGATTTTCTCCAAAACAATGGCAAAACAACCATGTTTTTCCAAAATGGCGGCATCCGACAAAATCTTTTCGGCCTCTTTTGGGTCGGTTGCACGAACCGTATAAGTTCCGAATTTGTTGATGGATTGCGGCATCAGTCCCAAGTGTCCCATAACGGGAATTCCGGCAGATAAAATACGGTCAACGGACTCGTGGACTTCCACTCCGCCTTCCAATTTAACGGCATCCGCACCGGATTCTTTCATGATTCTAATGGCTGAATTGAGCGCCTCTTTGGAATTTCCCTGATAGGTCCCGAAAGGCATATCCACCACCACCAAAGCCCGTTCTGTAGCTCTCACTACCGAAGAAGCGTGGTAAATCATCTCGTTGAGGGTAATCGGAAGCGTTGTTTTGTAGCCGGCCATCACATTGGCGGCAGAATCTCCGACTAAAATCACATCAATTTTTGCCATATCCAACAACCGTGCCGTAGAATAATCGTACGCCGTTAACATGGCAATTTTTTCACCTTCGTTACGCATCCGTTGTAAAATGTTGGTCGTAACTTTATTTACATTGCGATATAAATAATTCGTCATGATTGCTGCATTTTTTTTTGATGCGGCAAAGGTACAAAAAATAATTATTTGGGCGTGCCGGCTTCACCGTCGGTGTCCGGCTCCAAGTCCGCAGCCGGTAGCCGTGTGTCCGCAAAGCCACAAAAAGAGCTTCCTCCGGTCGCTTTTTTGTGGCAGCGTCCACATCGTCTCCCGTCCTTGCGGGCTTTCCACCTACCCCCTCACGCCTCGGATGGCAAGGGTTGTGCGTTGTATTTCATTCGTGCATTCGTGGCAATTTTTAGTTATGATAAATTCAAAAAAATAAATGAAAAAGAATAAAACTCTTTTGATTTTAAAAAGAATATTCTATTTTTGTTGTCGCTTAGTATAAAATAACAAAAACAACAGCCTCACGGATTCATTGCAACAACGGATTCAAGTATATTGAAATAATTGTAAAGAACTCTTGAATTATAAAAATATATGTTTTATTAAAAAAAATTACCATGGAACAATTTAATGAATCGATTATCACCAACAAAGCCAATAAATTAAATGGATCTAACGGCTTTTCTGACTTTTTTTCTTTTCGGAAAATGATTTCATCTACTTTTATCCAAATTATTTATGTTATTGGAGCTATTGCAATAATTATCGTAAGCATAGCAATGATAATTGGAGATGTGAATGGATCATACACAAGTGATGGTATAGAGAGTGCATGGGGAGGTGTACTCTTATTAACACTGGGAAATATAATTTGGAGAGTCCTTTGTGAAGCTTGGATTATATTTTTCCGTATTGCTGAGGATATTTCAAAGATAGAAAAAAGTTGTAAGAAATAATTTTAACCATTATTTTCTGTAAACTTTTGTAATTTTACTATACAATCAAGAGCAGATTCTTTAAACAAAAAAGCCCTAATTTTTATATTGGCAATTTCCATCAACAATGAGTACATGAGTAATTGTTAAGCGGAACCTATAATATTTTTTGAAAATTCTTCTTGATTCTTGAAAAATCTCGAAGAATCTATAACTTTCCTTTGATTAATTCATCAAATTTTGCGGATTTAATATAATTACGCTTTACTTTATTTAGTTTAATTTCAGACAAGTACTCAAGTTTTACCAAACCCTCCAAATCCATTCTTGCTGTAAAATTGGAAACTGAAAATCTATTTTCTATCTCCTTTACCGAAAAGCAAGCGTTGGGTTTTTCGAGAATAATTTTTAAAATTTGTGCCTGTCGCATATTTAGATCCTTTATGTTTGCAAGCAATACAACGCTATTGTCTTCTTCCGTTTTGCGTTTCAGATAAAGTTTTAATTCCTCAAATGCTTTTTTCATTGTGCTCAGATTGTACAGAATAAAGTATGTTAAATCATTATCATTATATTCAGTGTATAGAAATGATTTTTCATACATTTTTTTTGTCTTATAAATAATGCGAGAAATGGACATATACTCTATCAACCAGTAGCCATTTTTGAGCATATACCAGTAAAACAGCGAGCGAGCCGTACGTCCGTTTCCGTCAGTGAAAGGGTGGATATAAGCAAGCATAAAATGAATGATTATGCCTTTTACAATGGGATGTATAAACGTTTTGCCATTCTTGTTGAAAAATTTTTCCAATTCCAAAAGAAGTATTTCCAATTCTTCGTAATGAGGTGGTGTGTGCGCAATGTCGCCGGTAATCCCATCCACGACAAAAATATTGTCGTGTGTGCGAATTCTTCCCGCATCCGACTCATCGTCCAAAGTTCTTGAGGTCATTGAACGATGAATGTCAAGTAGTTGAGAAATGGAAAAATTCGTTTGTGCAATTTCTTTAATTTGGTTAATGGTAAGATAGTTGTTCAAAATCATTTGCTGCCCTTTATTTTTGGGCTTGTCGTTTTTCCGAAGCATATCTTTTGCTACACGCCGTGTTGTTGCTGCACCTTCCATTTGACTTGACGCAATCGCCTCTTCCATTATGGAAGATATAAGATAAGCATTTTTATTCTCAGACGGAATCAAATGATCACCGGTCAAACTACCGCCAATATTCATATCAAAATAGTGGAGCAGTTCAAACATTTCATCAGTCATTGTAAAACTGAATTGATACTTGCCGAAATTTATCTCCGTACGATTTAACTGCCGCAAAAATTTCAAGGCAAACCACAACGATTTACTGTCAACGCCATTTTTTATCGGTAAATATTTTACCTTGTCCCAATAAGGATATTCGGTATTAGTAGCCTGAACTTCAGGAGTAAATGCCAATTGGGCGGCATTAAATTCATCTTGTTCTGTAGCTTTGGGCGGATATTCCAACATGATTTTTATAATTAATTTTGCTGCAAAGATATAATATTTTTTATAAATTCTTCTTGATTCTTGAAAAATCTCGAAGTTTCAAGAAGAATTATTACAAGAAAATTCCACTTATGTAAATCAATGTCTAGATTTAATGATTAATCTGGAAAACTTTTTTTAGCAATAGACTTCCTCCGGTCGCTTTTTTGTGGCAGCGTCCACATCGCCTCCCGTCCTTGCGGGCTTTCCACCTACCCCCTCACGCCGCGGATGGCAAGGGCTGTGCGTTGTATTTCATTCGTGCATTCGTGGCTATTTTTAGTTATAATCAATACAAATAAATAAAAAAGGAAAAATCCCTTTTGATTTATAAAAAAAATAATCTATTTTTGTAGTTGTATTATAAAAACACTTAAATACAGATAAATAAAGGATTCCCTGAAAATTCATGGATAAATATATTTAGTAAGACAATTAACCAATCTTTATAAATGAAAAATTAAGAACTATGAAATTCAAATACAGAATGCATTTAGCTAAACTAAAGAAATTGGCAATAGCAGCGATTGTAATATTAACACTGTTTAGCTGTGTAAACAAGGAACAAAAAAATGATTGGACAGAAGATGGCCTTAAAGGCAAAGTTAAATCTGTCACTCAGATTTCGTATGAGGCTAAAGACAACTTTGGAAAAATTGAAAAAGGAGAAAAATTAGATTCTTATTTATCTTCTTCTGAAAAGAATATTGAAAGTAGACAATTCTTTGGATCTTTATTTTCTTTTTTAGATTATTATTCTTTTGATAATTTTCAAATTATATATGATGTGAAGGGAAATAGAATAGAAGAAAATTTGTATTTATTTGACAGTAATTTAGATGAGAAGATTTGGTATAAATATGATGAGAAGGGAAATAAGATTGAAGTAAATTGTTTCAATTTAGAGAATAGAATTCTATATAAGTTGATATATAAATATGATGATGATGGAAATCAAATTGAAGAAAATCAGTATAATTCAGATAGCAGATTAAGCTATAAGTGGATTTATAAATATGATCAGAGCGGAAATCAAATTGAAGAAAATCAATATAATTCTGAAGGTAATTTGAAACTGAAGATTACCTCTAAATATGATGATAAAGGCAATCAGATAGAATTAAATAGTTACAATTCAGAAGGAAAATTAGAAGGGAAGATTACTTCTAAATATGATAAAAAGGGAAATATGGTTGAAATGATTATTAACTCAGAAGATGAAGAAGAAAGTTTTGAAGGGAAGATTATTTTTAATTATGATGAAAATGAAAATATAGTTGAAATGATTTCTGACTCAAAAAACACAGATGACTTTTTTGAAGGAAAGATTACTTTTAAATATGAATATGATGAACATAATAATTGGACTAAAAGAATCATATTTATTAATGAGATTCCCAAAATAATTGTAGAACGCGAATATCAATATTATGAATAAAATATTGATAATACATCTGCCCGAAGAATGAGTTTATTAGTTGAAAAAAATTCGGTTTCTGATAATATCATTATTTGATTGATAGTTTAGTCCTTCGAGGTTTTTTTGAAATACAGCCAAGGTTTACGTGGAGAACCCCAGTATTTTAAATACCTACTTTCCTATAAAATTAAATTCTTATCTTTGCCCACCTAATGATAGTATCATTTGATGCTATCAAATAATACAAAAATGAAATTACCTTATTTTATAACAAAAAAATGTTTTTTATTCAGCGTCGGGCGGGTTGTGGTCCCCTGCATGAGGGCGTAGGCGGAAAGCCCGCAAGGTTCGGGAGGCGATGTGCCGCTGCCGCAAAAAAGCGACCGGAGGAAGCTCTTTTTGCGGCTTTGCGAGCACACGACTACCGGCCGCGGACTTGGAGCCGGAGACCGACGGCCAAAGGCCGGCACGCCCAAAAAATCAAAAGGAATTTAATAATTTTTTTCTTTTTTTATAGATTTTACAAGCATATAAAATGTAAATTTGCATATTCATAATCTATCATCAACAAAACGGATGTTTTGTATTTATTATCTTATACTACAAATATATGTCAATAAAAATTGGAATAAACGGCATCGGTAGAATCGGGAAAATGATCTTGCGTTATGCTCTTACAAATCCCGAGTTGGAGGTTGTCCATCTCAACGATAAAATGAGTCCGGAATTGGTTGCCCATCTTCTTAAATATGATAGTATTCACGGTATTTTTCAGGCAGATATCCAATTCGACACGACAAGTATTTCGGTGAACGGAAAAAGAATTCCGGTTACCAGTTTGCAAACACCGGCGGATATCCCCTGGCATCACTATCCGGTGGATGTAGTAGTGGAGTCGAGTGGGAAATTTAAAACCGCTACGCTGCTGTCCGGGCATTTACATAATGGAGCCGGCAAAGTGATTCTAAGCGCTCCTGCCGATGACAATTCATTAGACAAAACAATTGTGATGGGAGTCAACCATAATAAACTGGTTGCCACGGATAGACTGATTTCCAACGCTTCTTGTACAACTAATTGCGTGGCCATGCTCCTCAAAGTTCTGCATGACTCATTTGGAGTTCAACAAGCATTTATGAATACAGTCCATCCCATGACCAACAATCAGAATATACAGGATGGTTATCATACGGATTTTCGTCGTGCTCGTGCGGCGATTAATAACATTATTCCTACTACCAGTAGTGCCATTGCAGCCACCAAGTTGGTTTTGCCCGAAATGGAAAATATTTTCGACGGCTTTGCCACGCGTGTTCCGGTCGTAGATTGCTCTTTTGTGGAAGTTGTCACCCAATTATCCAAATCGTGCACCCGCCAAGATATCAATAATGTATTTCGCACTCATGCCGAAACAGACCTCCGTAACTACTTAGAATATACCGAAGAACCTCTTGTCAGTACGGATATTACCAACAATACCCATTCGGTTATTTTTGATGCATTGTCTACAAAAGTTCTTCCGGGCAATATGATTCAGGTTATCGGCTGGTATGACAATGAATGCGGCTATTCAGCCCGAATAATCGATTTAATTCAATATATTTCTGATTTATGAACGAATTAATCCAATCCAAAGCTCTTGAAGCCAATCTTTCGGAAACAAAAAAAGTGGAATATACCATTCCGGAAGAACATCAATGGTTAATCTCTCTTTCCGAGAAATATTGGGGAATTCATAACAGAGCGATGGAGTTCTTTAAAGAATTTCATCATCCCTATTCAAATCGGAAAGATGTTATTAAATTATTGGTCAATGTGGTGATTAGTGATTTTAGAATCTATAAGGAGTTAGAAGAGCGGGATCGGGTAATTCATATTTTCCTGCAAATTTTTGATAAGTTATTGTCCGAAAATTTGTCGGAATCACTTTCCAAACATCTTGTTTATAAATATTTGGACTTTTTCTCTCTTCATTTTGATTCGTTAAATGAATTTCCCCATTTAACGTTGGAGTATATTGACATTCTTGATCGACATTTAGAGACGAATCAATTAAGTTATATCAGCAATATCGGTTATTTTCAGCAAAGTCTGGCCCGCGGAGCACAAGAACCCAAAACTCGCGATGCCGTTGTTGGCTTTATGAAAAAACTGACACTCAGTCAAATACAATTTTGGCAGGAGACCACCCAAATCGAAAAATGGTATTCGGAAAACCAAAAGACGATGTCAAAGGATTACACTTCTACTATTCTTTCCCTTGGCACAACATTCTTTAACGATTATATTCAACGCTTTGAGAAAGTTGGAACTTGGGATGAATTGTGTAAATTGGGATTTTCCTTTTCGGATATTATTGAAGTTTTCCGGAAGTTGCTCCCTGAATTTGATAAGCCTACGGAACAATTAGCGTATTTGTTTTATCTGCTTCATCTTCCGGGGGTAGTTTTTCATCGCGATTACCTCATTATTGATCTGAATAATGTGATTCGCAGGGTGAGTACCGAGTTGGACGAAGAACAAGCGTTGCAATCGGTGACGGAACTTTTTTCGCTTTTTATAGATTTTAAACAAAGTCACCTGAATCTGATTCTCGATTCTATCCTAACACTAGGCAAAGAGATACTTGCTACGGGGAATAAAAAACTGATTAATCATTTTGAAAATGAAATTATCCGATTCGGATTTATTACTCCCGGAATTACCTATTTGACAAATGATTGGGAATTGAAAATTAATCCGTGTCATATTAAAAATGTCCGGGTGTGGCTTGAGTTGATTGAATATGGTCCTGAAACCATGCAGAAATTGCTGTCAGCCCTGATCATTAATCTTCGAGTTGGCGGGATTTTTGTTTTTGATACCGATTTTTTTCAAAAGGATATCACACGATTGTTGAATTCTAAGATTTCTCCGCTCTATAAACAAGTAAAGCAGCTCTCTCGGATATTTCCGGTTTACTTTAATGAGATTGGCGCCGAAGGAGAATTGCGTGACGTTTCAACCCGTATTGATGAGTTATCGCACCGAAATGATAAACTCATTCATTTTCTCCGGAAACAAATTCACACCGAAGGCAATAATTCACATATTCAGATAATTCTGGAGATTATCGGTTTTTGGCATGACCTTGACCAGAACAGACTTCGTCCCATTTTACCTCAAAATGTATTTGATACCGTTGACCCGAAAGGCATTTGGGTGACCGGAGTCCATGAAGTGCTTCTAAAACTTTGCCAAGACGCCGGCTGCTCATTAGAAAAAATTATAGATGCCGATAAAGAAGAACTCCGAAGCCGTATCGCGAATCTTAATCATAAGAGTCAATTAGATAAAGACCGCGTTCAACTGATCATTGAGTTATATCGTCTGCTTAAAGAGAAGTATATTCTTGAAAGTCACAATATTGTTGCCATCCTCAAACGATATCACTTTATTAAAACGGAGGATATTGACAAATTAGAGAAACTGCTGGCCGACAAAGATGATGTGGGGGCATTAAAACAGATTTATACGTTTATGATTCAGCTCAATGAAATCATTTTCGATCCGCGTATCAGTGAAGGTTGGGAAAATGTTTTCTATAAACGACATATTGCCTTTGGAATTCCCTCTATGTACGGGTATTATCGCGAAGAGAAATTTGATGCGCTGGGACTAACATTCCGTTTTGAACGAATCGCCTCAACGCTGGTATCCAATATTGTCGGCAAGATTAATACCGATTATTTTACGGCCAAAACATTTAAGGATATCTTCTCCGTCATTCTGCTTTTGCGTGAAGGACTCAGTTTGGACGGGATTTATGATCAGGGTTTTGACTCCAACCTCAAAATGCTGCAATACAGTCTTACTTCCGATAGTTTTACTATCAAACAGTATATCAATATTTTTCAGTTCATGGATCGAAGTATTAAGGAGATTATCAACAAGTACTTCATTCATCCGTACGAGCATTTACTCCCTATCATCATTCCGCAACACCTGACACCCAAAGAACAGGAACAAAAAACGGAAATGAAGAAGATCATTATTCAAAAGTCCGAAATCTTTTACCGAGAACTGCTCTCTTCCGCCTTTTTAATTCAGGCACTGGATAATTTTATAGGAAATATTTTAAATAATTTACGCAAGCAGGTGACCAATCTTTCGGATGCCGAGATCCAAAGTTTGATGATTTACAATCCGGAATTGGTGATCAGTCCTATTTATGAAGAGACTTCGATATTGGATAATCAAGTGTTTTTGGGATCAAAAGCCTATTATCTCAAAAAACTTTCCTTGAACGGCTATCCCATTCCACCCGGATTTGTCATCACGACCGAGATTTTCAGACGAATCAATTCTATATTAAAAGTACCTTCTCTGAATGCCGAAATTGATGAAATGATTCTCAATCAGATTCATAGTTTGGAGGAAAAGTCGGGATTGGAATTTGGAAATCCGAAGAAACCTTTGTTATTAAGTGTTCGTTCAGGAGCAGCCATTTCGATGCCCGGGGCCATGAACACTTTTTTGAATGTCGGTCTGAACGATGAAATTACGGAATTCTTGAGCCAGCAAGAGAATTTTGCATGGACATCGTGGGATTGTTATCGACGACTGCTGCAAACATGGGGGATGTCTTACGGATTGGAACGTAACGATTTCGACCAAATCATTAATAATTATAAAAAACGGTATAAAGTTCTCCAGAAAATTGAATTTGCCCCCAAAATTATGCGAGAGATTGCTTTTGCATACAAACAATTGCTCACCGACCATGGAATTGAGTTTGAATCTGATCCCTATGCCCAAATCAAGAAAGCTATTATCTCGGTATTCAATTCGTGGGATTCCCCCAGAGCCAAAGTTTATCGCGAACACATGCAGATTGCTGATGAATGGGGTACCGCTGTCATTATCCAGCAGATGATTTTCGGGAACCTGCATAAAGAGTCCGGTTCGGGAGTGTTATTTACGCAAGATGCGCAGGAAAACAGCAATGTCGTGAAGTTGACAGGAGACTTTTCCTTTTTAAGTCAGGGCGAAGATATTGTGGCCGGATTAATCAATACCTTGCCCATCAGCGAACATCAGCGACTCAAGTATTATCATAACACCCCTATTTCGTTAGAAAGTTCCTTCCCTGAGATTTATGGAAAACTTAAAGATATTTCACGTGAATTGATAGAAATTCATGGATTTGGACATCAGGAAATTGAATTTACTTTTGAAACTTCTAAAGCGGAGGATCTCTATATCTTGCAAACACGGAACATGTCGGTAATGAAACAAGATTCTATTGAGGTTTTTGCTACTTCCGATAAGAAAATGAAGAGAGTGGGCTGTGGCATCGGCATTGGGAATAAAGTGCTGAACGGAGCCATCATCTTTGATCTTCATGATTTGAGTCAATTGCGAGCGAAGTGTCCCGGAACCAATGCTGTTCTCGTGCGTCCCGATACGGTTCCCGATGATATCGAAATTATTTTCGAATGTGAAGGACTTCTAACTGCCCGCGGTGGTTCCACTTCCCACGCCGCAGTTACTGCAGTAACTCTTGGAAAAACAGGCGTAGTCAACTGTGATGCGATGCTTGTATATGAAAAAGAAAAGAAATGCATCATCTCAGGCCATATTTTTAAACTCTTTGATCCTATCGCCATTGACGGGAAAAATGGTATTATTTATGAAGGAAATTATCCGACAAAAATTCAAGAAATATAAATAACCCTTTATCCTTTGGATTATGGAAATTAAATTAAATGAAAAAAAACAGCTTGGGATTAACGGGCTGGGGCGTATCGGCAAGTTATCTCTTTGGTATCATCTGTTGTCCAAGAAATTTGACGGCATCGTCATCAACGTCGGTCGTGATGTGGGCAAAAACCCCGAAGCATTACTGCAAACATTGTGTACCGACTCCACCTATGGTTCTTTAGAGCATTTTCTTTACGGACGCTCCTGTAAACAGCGCTGCAAGATTGAGTTTATCGACCGTGAAAATCTGTTGTTGAATATCGACGGAATGCCCGTCAAGATTCTCAATCGTGAACGAAATCCCTATCATATCAATTGGAAAGAGCATGATGTGCGGATTGTTGCCGACTGCACCGGCAAGTTTCTCGATCCCACTGTGTCCGACCCCGAAGGAAAGGGTGACCTGCAAGGGCATCTCGCTGCAGGTGCTCAGAAGGTGATCGCAAGCGCTCCCTTTAAGGTGAAACAAGGATTACCTGAAAACCATGAATTTTTTCCTACCATGATTTATGGCATTAACCACCTCGATTATCAACCGATAGAACAACATATCATCTCCGCGGCAAGTTGCACCACTACGGCGTTGGCGCACATGATCAAGCCGTTACTGGACGATCGTGAAACAACGCACGTGCTCACTGCTTCGCTCTCTACAGTCCATGCCGCTACCAATACCCAAAGCGTTTTAGACTCTGTGCCTAGTGCCGGTAGCGGAGATCTTCGAAAAAATAGATCAGTGCTCAATAATATTATCCTCTCATCGACCGGTGCTGCCAAAACCCTCGAAAAAGTGCTGCCCCAATTGGTTAACTTCGGATTTATGGCCGATTCCATTCGTATTCCAACTACTACCGTCTCACTCATTGCCCTCAATATTACTTTTGCTTCCCGTCTCAATGAGAATAAAATGCCTCTTATCCACGCTGAATATATTAAGGAACTTTATCGAAAAGTAGCTCGTGAATCTGATGAACAGCTTCTGCATTTCTCCGAGAAACAAAATGTCTCTATGGATTTAGTGGGAATGCCTGCTGCTGTAGTGATTGAAGGGAATGAAATCCATACCCGCACCGGTTTTTTGACGGTTCCTTCGGAAATTCTCTCCGCTGCAGGAATTCAAGTGCAGGAAGTGCATATTCCGGTTACGCATGCCAAAATTATGGGTTGGTACGATAATGAATACGGAAGTTATGTGAACTGTATGGGACATTTAACGGAATATATTGCTGCCCAAATCAGTTAGCCTGTTGTGATTATAATACGGTAATTATTCCTTTGAAAAGGTAATCATTTCCGTTTTGGGTTACCACGATTATTCGGTAAGTAAATACTTGATTGGGAATGAATTTTCCTTTGTATTTGCCGTCCCACCTAAAATTGTAATCTTTGGATGAAAATATCGCTTCGCCCCAGCGATTGTAGATAACCACTTCGAATTCAATAATTTGATGATTTTTCGGCAACGGAATGAAGAAGTAGTCATTAAGACCGTCTTGATTGGAAGGAGTGATTGAGGAAGGGATAAATAGCTGTAAGCTACACGGCTCTATGACAATGGCATCTTCGGAGGAGCAAGCTCCGGAAGAGGCGGTTACGAAATAGCGTCCCGCTTGCTGCACGAGAATCGAAGAAGTGGTTTCGCCTGTACTCCACAGAATATTCGGGAGTAGCGTATTGGCAACCAACGTTACCGAACCATCTTCGCAAAAATCGGATTCAAAAATATCGATGGAAACGCCTACATCCACTACCGACAAGTTCAGCGTGATGACGCTGTCGCAACCTTCCTGCGAAGTTAAATCCAACTGATAGGTAAAGTCGCCACTTTCTTCCTGTTCTCCAAGCACAAAGCCGAAATTATTGAAAGGATAACCCTGACAAATAGCGGTATCGTGTTGTTGATAATAGGATTTTTTGACATGAAGCATCAGATGGATGGTGCTGTCGCAACCGGAAACGGTTTGTAAATGCAACTCATACGTATGTGAGCCGTTGCTGTCTTGAGCAGACAAATTGAAGCCATTTTCTGTGTAGGTATCTCCCTGACAAATGGTATCCGAAATAGAAATATCAAAAGTCGGATTTACGGTTAAAAGAAGTATTATCAGACTATCGCAGCCGTTCACATTGGGCAAAACTCTGGTATAGGTAAATTGTCCAGAGACCGCATTTGAATCGGCAGGAATAAAAAATGTTGCCGTGGAATCAATATAATCATCTTCCTGACACACTTCGCCTTGTAAATAGGTGGTATCGGTCGGATTGACGAACAAGGTCAATTGATACACACTATCGCAACCAGCAGACGTAAGCAAACTATCATAGTAGATGCCGGCCTGCGAAAGAACTTGCCCACGGAAATTATAAGTCTGGTTATCGCAGATCGTGGCGCTGTCGGGAATGAAGTAGGTTGGATTTACAAATAATGTCAATTGATACACACTATCACAACCCGTCGAACTGAGCAAACTATCATAATAAATTCCGGCTTGTGTAAGAACTTGTCCGCGGAAATTATAGGTTTGATTGTCGCAAATCGTCGCATTGTTGGGGAAGAAATAGGTAGAAACTACATGCAGCGTCAATTGATACACGCTGTCGCAACCATCAGCGGTGAGCAGACTATCGTAGTAGATGCCGGCTTGCGAAAGTATTTGTCCTCGGAAATTATAGGTTTGGTTGTCGCAGATCGTGGCATTGTCGGGGAAGAAGTATGTAGGATTAACGTGTAAGTTCATGCGGTACACACTGTCGCAACCATTGGCAGTAAGCAGACTATCGTAATAAATACCGGCTTGAGAAAGGATTTGTCCGCGGAAATTGTAGGTTTGATTATCGCAGATCGTGGCGCTGTCCGGGAAGAAGTAGGTCGGATTGACGAACAATGTCAATTGATATACACTATCGCAACCTGTGGAGCTAATCAGACTATCATAATAAATTCCGGCTTGCGTAAGAACTTGTCCGCGGAAATTGTAAGTCTGATTGTCGCAAATCGTGGCACTGTCCGGGAAGAAGAAGGTAGACACCACATACAACGTCAACCGGTAGACACTATCACAGCCATTAGACGTAAGCAAACTATCGTAATAGACACCCGCTTGCGAAATTATTTGTCCCCGGAAATTATAAGTCTGATTGTCGCAGATCGTGGCGCTGTCGGGCAGCAAGTAGGTTGGATTTACAAACAGTGTTAATTGATAGATACTGTCGCAACCCGTTGATGAGAGCAGACTATCGTAATAGACGCCGACTTGCGTAAGAACTTGTCCACGGAAATTATAGGTCTGGTTATCACAAATGGTTGCGCTGTCAGGGAGTAAATAGGTTGGATTCACAAATAATGTCAATTGATACACACTATCGCAACCGGTGGAACTGAGCAAACTATCGTAATAAATTCCTGCTTGCGAAATTATTTGTCCACGGAAATTGTAGGTTTGATTGTCGCAGATCGTGGCGCTGTCAGGCAGTAAGTAAGTTGGATTCACAAATAACGTCAATTGGTACACGCTGTCGCAACCGTTTGCAGTAAGCAGACTGTCATAATAAATTCCGGCTTGTGTAAGAATTTGTCCACGGAAATTGTAGGTTTGATTGTCGCAGATCGTGGCGCTGTCGGGGAGTAAGTAAGTTGGATTCACAAACAGTGTTAATTGATAGATACTGTCGCAACCCGTTGATGAGAGCAGACTATCGTAATAGACACCGGCTTGTGTAAGCACTTGTCCCCGGAAATTATAGGTCTGGTTATCGCAAATCGTGGCGCTGTCGGGCAGGAAGTAAGTCGGATTCACAGTTAATTTAAAACGATAGATACTGTCGCAGCCCGTAGAAGAGACGAGACTATCGTAATAGACGCCGGCTTGCGTAAGAACTTGTCCACGGAAATTGTAGGTTTGGTTGTCGCAGATGGCAGCACTGTCAGGCATCATATAAACTTGGGTGACTTGCAATTCCATTCTGTACACACTATCGCAGCCCTTAGAGGAGATCAAACTATCGTAATAAACGCCGGGTTGAGTTAATAGTTGCCCTCGGAAATTGTAATGTTGCATATTGCAGATGGCCATTGTGTCGGCAATTAAATAGGTCGGATTGACCTGTAAATTCAATTCATACACACTGTCACAGCCGTTTACAGTAAGCAGACTATCATAATAAACCCCTGTTTGCGAAAGAATTTGTCCGCGAAAATTGAAGGTTTGGTTATCGCAAATAGTGTCAAACGTTACAATGAGATAAGTAGAGTTGACATGTAAATTGAGTTTATAGATGCTATCGCAACCGACAGAGGTCTGTAGGGAATCATAGTAAATCCCTGCTACACTCAAATCCTGACCTCTGAAGTTAAAGGTTTGGTTATCACAAATGGTGTCAAACGTTTCGATGAGATAAGTGGGATTAACCTGCAGATTGAGTTTATAGATGCTGTCGCAGCCGAGGGAAGTGAACAAAGAGTCGTAGTAAATACCCGTTAAGTTCAAGTTACGTCCTCTGAAGTTGAAAGTTTGGTTGTCGCAAATGGTGTCGAACGTTTCAATTAAATAAGTCGGATTCACTTGCAGATTGAGTTTATACACACTGTCGCAGCCTGCAAATGTTTGCAAAGAGTCGTAGTAAATCCCTGTAAGATTCAAGTTGCGTCCTCTGAAGTTGAATGTTTGGTTGTCGCAAATGGTGTCGAACATTTCGATGAGATAAGTGGGATTAACTTGTAGATTGAGTCTATAGATACTGTCGCAGCCGACAGATGTTTGCAATGAATCGTAGTAAATACCCGTCAGGTTCAAGTTACGTCCTCTGAAGTTGAATATTTGGTTGTCGCAAATGGTGTCAAAGGTTTCAATAAGATAAGTAGGATTAACCTGCAAATTAAGTTTATAGATGCTGTCGCAGCCAAGGGAAGTGAACAAAGAGTCGTAGTAAATCCCCGTCAGGTTCAAGTTGCGTCCTCTGAAGTTGAAAGTTTGGTTATCGCAAATGGTATCAAAAGTTTCAATCAGATAAGTAGGATTAATATGCAGATTGAGTTTATAGACGCTGTCGCAGCTGTGGGAAGTTAACAAAGAGTCGTAGTAAATACCCATCTGGTTCAAATCCCGTCCTCTGAAGTTAAAAGTCTGATTGTCGCAAATGGTGTCGAACGTTTCAATAAGATAAGTGGGACTAACCTGCAAATTGAGTTTATAGATACTATCGCAACCGAAGGATGTTTGCAAAGAGTCATAGTAAACGCCCGTCAGGTTCAGGTTACGTCCTCTGAAGTTAAAAGTTTGGTTATCGCAAATGGTGTCAAAGGTCTCAATTAAGTGAGTCGGATTTACTTGTAAATAGAGTTTATATATGCTGTCGCAATCACGTAAAGTTAACAAAGAGTCATAGTAAATGCCCGTCAGGTTTAAGTCGCGTCCTCTGAAGTTAAAAGTTTGGTTGTCACAAATGGTGTCAAAGGTTTCAATAAGATAAGTAGGATTAACCTGCAGGTTAAGTTTATAGACGCTGTCGCAGCCATGGGAAGTTAACAGAGAGTCATAGTAAACTCCCGCTAAATTCAGGTGGCGTCCTCTAAAGTTGAAGGTTTGGTTGTCACAAATATTTTCAAAAGTTTCGATGAGGTGGGTGGGATTCACCTGCAGATTGAGTTTATAAACACTATCGCAACCTGTAAAGGTTTGTAGAGAGTCGTAGTAAATTCCCGTTAAGTTCAAGTTTCGTCCTCTAAAATTAAAGGTTTGGTTATCGCAAATGGTATCAAACGTTTCAATGAGATAAGTTGGATTAACCTGCAGATTAAGTTCGTACACACTATCGCAGAAAAGGGAAGAGGAGAGAGAATCATAATAGATACCGGCCTGTGTCAACGCACGCCCTCGAAAATTGTAGGTTTGGTTGTTACAAATCGTCGCATTGTCCCTAAAGAAATAGGTTGGATTTACCTGTAAAGTCAAGCGATGTATACTATCGCAGCCATGACTTGTTTGCAAACTATCAAAATAGATGCCGGCTTGACTAAGGACCCGTCCGTGATAGGTGTAGGTTTGATTATCGCAAATCGTGGCAGTTTCGTCGATAAAATAGGTTGGATATACCGTCAAATGAAGTCTGTATATACTGTCACAACCTTTCGAAGAAACAAGGGTATCATCGTACACTCCGGATTGCGAAAACGAGCGTCCGCGAAACAAATAGGGTTGATTGTCGCATACGATTGCCGAATCGATGAAAAGATAGTTCGGATTCACCTGTAGTACTAATTTATAGATGCTGTCACAACCATACACAGACTGCAGACTGTCATAATAAATTCCCGGTTGAGAGAGAATTCTTCCCCTGAAATTATAAGTTTGGTCATCGCAAATCGCAATCGTGTCTTGAATTAAATAGACAGGGTGAACTTTCAGATTGAGTTGCAGAACACGGTCGCAGCCGTTGGCTTGCACTTGCGTGACTTCATAAACCCCTTCGACCGTGTAGTTTTGGGTCAAAAAGCGCAAACTTTGTCCTTGACAAATGGTATCATAGACATAAATGCGTGTCGTAGGTCTGACAATTAAGCGGAGACAATAGATACTATCGCAACCTGCAGCAGTTTGCATAGAATCATAGAGTAAATGTAAACCTGCCGGTAAATTTTCAACCAAAGAATCCCTCCATAAGAAGGATTGATTATCACACATATTGTGGTTGGTTTGAAAGAAGTATATCGGATTAACTATTAAATGGAGCCGATAGACACTATCGCAACCATTGGCAAATCGCACACTATCGGTATAAACGCCCGTTTGACTTAAGTTCATCCCCATAAACGAGTACACTTCTGTACTGCAAATGGAGACATATTGATTGATTCGGCGATGGATAGTCAATTTAATAATGCTGTCACATCCATGAACTGTTTGGTGCTGTTCATAATAAACACCTGTAGAATTAATCCATTGCCCATTAAAGAAATAGGTTTGGTTATCTTCAAGGGTAACCATTTGTTCAGAATAATAGGTTGGGTGGACATGTACGTCAATTCTTCCTGTAGCATAACAACCGTCGGCGGTTGTTGCTGCCACCGTATAGGTTCTGTCCGACTCCGGAGCTACCGTGATGGTATGCGTAGTTTGGCCTGAATTCCAATAAACATAATCTCCGGCAGCTACACTCAAAGTGGTTGTATCCCCTTTACAAATTTCTGCATTTCCGGCAATCTGAACTGTATTGGGAAAAATCGTGACGACCTTCCTGACGGTATCCAAACACTGATTGTTCGCCAATCCGGCAATCATAGTAATGGTATAGGTTCCCGGAGCGGGATAGGTAATCGCCGTGGGGGAATAGAGATTTGACGTGGTGCCGTTCCCAAAATCCCAATAGGCCGTTTCGCACCAATTTCCGCTCCCGTCCGGCGTTAGCCCATCGGCAGAAGTTCTGCTGGTGTTGTTCAAAAACAAGGTGTTGCTGCACCCTACCCTGCTGTATGTAAAATCTGCCAGCGGATACCTCGGGGATACATTTACAAATAATGTAAAATGACATGAAGCATTGTCCACAAAAGAGACATCGCAATATAAGATATGAGATTGCATCCCGACCGTAGCTGTATAACTCCGATTTGTGGATAAGGTTACGCCCGGATCATCGGAATAGTACCACCTATAATGGAATCCGTCGGGTGCTGTATAGGTGTTCTGTTGAATATTTCCGCAAGTTTCTACCGAAATTTTACGCTTTTTACACTCAAACGAAAAATAAGCATAGCCAAAATGACCACTCTGACTGCAATCGTAGGTTGTTAAACGTATCCGAATGGTTTGTCTGTGGTAAGCGGACAAGTCTATTCCCACACTGGTCCAGTCTTTCCAAAAAAGGCTATTGACATTATGCCACCCGTCCGTAGTATTTCCTGATATAAAATCGGCAGACCCGCAAACCGGATCTATCTCCACATTTTGAGAATTTAATATTTGGAATGTAAATCTTGGCTGCTGTGCAGCAGTATGACTCGGGTCTTGAAGGACGGCTGCATATTTTAATACCAAAATATCGTAATTGTTCGTATCTACATAATACTCATACATGATGGCCTCTGCTTGTGCACCTACGGAAGAATTTCCTAATTGAACCGAAGCGATTTCTCCCGGTCTTACGCAATATAACCCCCCATTTGAGTAAGGATCTACCTGATTAACATTTGTAATTACCTGATGCCGCCCCGCAGCAACTCCGGTATTTGCATAAGGATTTGAAAAATCACCATAGTAACATGTAACTTGACTACCTGTCAGGTCGGTAAAATTAATACAACTTGCTGTGTCTTCAGGCGGATCTTCTACGTAAACATTCTGGTCTATGCAACTGATCATCAACTCCACCCCCTGTGCATTTCCGCTGCCGTTGGTGATAAAACGAATGGTTAACGGACCTGTCGTTGATGTGTATGTCGGAATGGTTAAAGCAGTACCATTCGATGGGCTGGTTCCTTTAAAGAGAATCGTTCCTCCGATACCTGCTCCGTCATATATAATCAAGGTATCTCCGGTCTCCAACCAGATAGTACCACTGACGGTTACCATAAATCCCGACTGCGCCGAAAAGACTTCAATCCGTGCATCGGAATTGTCGGAATAGTTGGCGTTAGGTCCCCCGCTATCATAGATAAAACCGGCACATGAAGTTATACTTACAATAGTGTTTGTTCTCAGGTAATAATTACCCATACCTTGTCCCGAAACGGAAAAAGATATCATCATTAAGCATAAAACCCAAAAAAAAGAGTAAAATATTTTGCCTCTGAATATGCTCACCAATTTCACTATTTAAATCCTATTCTTTATTATGGAAATAGACAACTCCTCTTATGATAAGTTGCCCATTTCCATGCAAAAGTAAGAAAAAAATGAAAATGACAAGGATTTTTATTCTATAAATGCAATTATTTCGCCTTTCATCACTTTATCGCCTTGTTTGGCGATTATAGAGCATAGTCTTCCCGGGTATAAAGCCTTGATCTCTTCATTGCCAAAATAGGCCGAAACAAAGCATACCAAATCACCTTCTTCGAACTTGGTTCCCACCGGTTTCTCAATGGAAGGCTCATCTATCGCCAACTCCCACAATACCGTCCCTGAAACCGTTGCGATCACCGGTTTCGCCTCCGGATGTTCTTGCTTGATTTTTGTAATCAGCTCCTCTTTAATCACTTCCGGCGCTTTCACCTCTTTAATCACCACTTTGATATCAGAACTATTCTTCGCTTTTTCCAACTCCTCTTCAAACTTCTTCTTGGCAACTCCTGATTTATAATCTCGGTATTGGCGATCATGCATAGCCAACTCGAATAATTCCTCTTCATCTTGTCCCAAATCCCAGCCTTGCTCTTCCATCTCTTTACGGAAAGCAGGCAATTCATCAGGATAGTTGTCCTGAGGAACTCCGGTAAAGAATTCATACCCTTTCTCTTCCGCCAAAGCTACAATCTCCGGTGCCAACGTGCCCGGCAATTTACCGGTTCTGCCCAATATCATGTCCCATGTATTTTTATCAATCTGACTGTATCGCTCTTTGCCCTGCGACATCTGGAGAATATTCATCAACGCCACATTTTTTACATACTGACTGAAAGGCGTAACCAACGGAGGATTTCCCAATTTAGGCCATACATAACTTACCTCTTCAAACAATTGAACCAATAATTCATCTTCCGTCAACTCCTTTTTTCCGGCATTTCGTAAAAACATATTGATCCCATTGTGGGCACCCTTCAAATCGGCCATCATCGATCCCATCATTCCTCCGGGCAAACCTGAACCGACCAACAAGGAAGACATCATCTTATTTTTAGAGTCAATAAAGTAACCCAAAAAGTCATCAATGAACTTCTGCGTTAAACTTCTTGCTTCCATGTAAGCATTCATATTAATTTCCGGCACATCGAAACCGGCATCTTTCAACATGGCCTGAATGGTAATAACATCAGGATGAACCATTCCCCAAGAGAGCGGTTCCATTGCCACATCTATAATATCAACCCCGTTTTTGGCTACTTCCAACATCGAAGCTACCGAAAAACCCGGTCCGGAGTGTCCATGGTACTGCACCAAAATATGGGGGTACTTATCTTTAATGGCTTTCACTAATCGTCCTAACATAACCGGTCTTCCAACACCCGCCATATCTTTTAAGGCAATCTCATCGGCTCCGAATTTCACCACCTCATCTACTACACTCATGTAATATTCTACGGTATGGATTTCCGAATAGGTGATGCTGAGTGCCGCCTGTGAAATCATCCCAGCCTCTTTGGCATATTTTACTGAAAGTTCGAGGTTCCGTGGATCGTTCAACCCGCAAAACGAACGGGCAATGTCCACCCCCTGAGCTTTTTTCACTTTAAACATCAATTGACGCACATCTGCAGGCACCGGATACATCCTCAATCCGTTCAACGCCCGCTCCAACATCATGGTCTTGATGCCCGCTTCATTGAACGGCTTTACCCACTCTCTTACCGCGGTGTTCGGATTCTCTCCATACAATAAGTTCACCTGCTCAAATGCCCCACCGTTCGATTCAATTCTCGAAAAACATCCCATCTTCACAATCACCGGAGCAATCTCTTTCAATTGATCCACTCTGGGTACATATTTTCCGGAGGATTGCCACATATCCCGATACAATAGACAAAATTCAATCTTTTTTTTCATATTCTTTTAATCTAAAAATTACTATCTTTATAAGGTTTAATTCAGCTATTTGTTCAACGTCGCAAGAGGTTTATTATTGTATTAAATAGTTAATGAATAACAAATTTAAAACACCCTCGGTTTTTCATCAACTTTACCGACTTTTAGTAGCTTTCTTTTGCTTGCATTAGTTTTCATGACCATTGCTCATCGTGTTAAAAAAAACAACGAACCCAGAGTAATAACAATCCATAAAATAATTCCAAATACAAAACTTTTTGTTCCTGATTGTTTAATTTCATTTACGGTGATATTTGAACCTATCAGAAATAAAGCAATCACCATTCCGCGTTTGCCTAACCAGTTAAAATGCTCGTAACTTGTCTCGAATATGGGGAATATATGGGCAAATAAAATGGCTAATACGAAAAACAAAATAAACCATGGAAATTTAATTGATTTTTTTTCTCCGCCTTTAGTCATAAGTGCAATTACGAGGGCTAACGGAATAATCCACAAAGCCCGGATAAGTTTTACCGTGGTAGCTACCTGCAATGCCTGTTCCCCATAAATTGCCCCGGCACCAACCACCGAACTGGTATCATGAATAGCAATGGCCGCCCAATTTCCGAAAGTTTCCTGACTTAACCCTAATTGATGTCCGATAAACGGGAACAAAAATAAAGCTACTGCATTCAGCACAAAAACTACGATAAGTGCAAACGAGGTTTGATAGTTTTTGCTGTTAAGTATCGGTGCCACAGCAGCGATGGCACTTCCTCCACAAATAGCCGTTCCCGTAGAAATAAGCAATGCAATATTTTTTTCAACTTTAAACAATCTTCCCAGGAAAATCCCTAATAACATGACCGTAGTTACAGAAACAATCGTCTCCATAAAACCCGTTTTTGAGGATGAAATTACAGTTTCAAGACTCATCCCGAAACCCATTAAAACTATGGATGCCTGAAGAATTTTTGAGGTGTACTTATGTAAATTTTCATGCCTGAGTCCGATAATAGAAAACAGTAAGCCAATAAATAAAGCAATTGCCGGTGACATAAATGGGAAAAAACAAGCACAAATAATAAGGGAATAAAGCCAGTTGTAATTTTCAAATTTCTTTGATATACCGGCTAATCCTTTAAATTCTTTTATGGTTTTCATGCCCATATTTTTTGTGCACAAAAATATGGGTTTATTCTGATTAATACAATATATAGTATAAAAGGTGCAACAGACTATTTCATCTTTTGAAACACTACCAATCTACAAATAATCTCAGATAAACCTCATTACCCTTAAAACATTAACTTTTCAGGGCGCTTCTAACAATCCCGATAAAAGTTATTTTATCTCTTTTTTTTCTTGTATGTTCAACTTTTTATTTTATTTTTGTAGCACTATTTTCTAAAAAATATATACTTATGGCAGAAGAAGAAAAAGAAATTAAATTAGCCGATAACGCCTATTCTGAACTGAAAGAGGGCGAAGAATACAAACCGGTTTTACTCTCCTCTAAAAAATATCCTGAAATCAATACATGGACCGTCCTTTGGGGAATCCTGATGGCCGTAATTTTTTCCGCGGCAACAGCTTACTCGGGGCTACGATTCGGACAAGTGTTCGAGGCCGCCATTCCCATTGCCATTATCGCGGTGGGCATCTCCACTGTGGCTAAACGCAAAAGCCCTCTCTCTGAGAATGTGATTATACAATCCATCGGAGCAAGTTCGGGTGTGATTGTCGCCGGAGCCATCTTTACACTCCCGGCAATATACATCATCCAGGAGAAGAATCCCGATATCAATATGCAAATCAACTTCTTCCAAATATTCTTAGCCTCCCTTTTCGGTGGTTTTCTCGGGATTTTGTTCCTCATTCCTTTTAGGAAATATTTTGTTTCCGATATGCACGGGAAGTATCCCTTCCCCGAAGCAACGGCTACCACCGAAATTTTAGTTTCCGGTGCCAAAGGGGGCTCTCAAGCTAAATTATTGCTAATCAGTGGGCTCATCGGTGGTCTTTACGATTTCCTTATGACGACCTTCCAACTGTGGGCAGAAAATATCTCCTCTCGGATGTCCTCTTTCGGAGAAAAATTGGCCATGGACTACAAATTTGTATTTAAAATGAATGCCGGTTCCATTCTGCTCGGTACGGGCTTCCTGATAGGACTCAAATATTCGGTGATTATTTGCGCTGGTTCCTTGCTCTCATGGTGGTTTATCGTGCCCTTGCTCGGACAATACGGAGTAACCGCAGACGGCATTCTGATGCAAACCCTCGACCCCGAAATGATATTTTCTAACTATGTAAGATATATCGGCATCGGTGGGATCGCAATGGCCGGAATTATTGGGGTAATCAAATCCGCAGGGGTGATTAAGTCTTCTTTCGGAGTGGTTTTTAAAGCAAGTAAATCCAAACACGACGACGATGACCATAAAATACTGAGAACCCAACGAGATATCTCTATGAAAATTATTCTCTTTGGATTCCTTGCCGTGGCACTGCTTATTTTCGTATTCTTTTTGTTTGGTGGTTTGAGTATGAATCTTACCCAAATAATTGTGGGACTTCTGGTTATTTTTATTTTTGCGTTTCTCTTTACGACAGTAGCTGCAACGGCCATTGCTACCGTAGGAACCAACCCTGTGTCAGGGATGACCATGATGACGCTGATTCTCTCTTCATTTATTTTGTCTGCAGTGGGTTTACAAGGCGGAACCGGGATTATAACGGCCTTGATCGTGGGCGGGATTGTATGCTCTGCGTTGGCTATGGCCGGGGGCTTTATCACTGACCTTAAAATCGGCTACTGGATAGGTTCTTCTCCATATAAACAACAAGCCCTCAAGTTCCTCGGAACGTTTGTTTCTGCTCTGACGGTAGGCGGTGTAATCATTATTCTTTCCAAAACTTACGGATACACCGGTGAAAATTCGTTAGTAGCTCCACAAGCCAACGCCATGGCTGCCATCATCGAACCGCTAATGTTCGGAGGACAAACCCCTTGGATGCTCTATATCATCGGGGCTATCCTCGCTATCGTCCTTGACCGTATCGGCATTCCTGCTCTTGCGTTCTCTCTAGGGATGTTTATTCCGCTTCAACTGAATATTCCATTGCTCGTGGGTGGATTTATCGCTTGGCTGATTAGCAGCAGAAGTAAAAACGAAGCACTCAATAAAGCACGTAAAGAAAAAGGGACCCTGCTCGCTTCGGGATTGTTGGCCGGCGGAGCTATCATGGGAGTTGTGAGCGCCATCCTTAAATATGCCGGAATTGAACCGAATATTTCGGCACAATGGATCGGCTCTGCTCCGTTTAATGTGTTGTCTATCGTTATGTTCCTTCTACTATGCACCTATCTTGTATCACACTCTCTGAAAACAAAAACAAAAAATAATCTGACGGAATAAACATTTTTTTTTATCTTTGTCACAAACCATTTCAACCCTCTGATATTATCAATTTTTATAAATTTAATCATATATTTTATGCATATCGCTGTAGCAGGAAACATCGGTTCTGGAAAAACCACACTAACCAACATGCTGGCCAAACATTACGGATGGGAGCCCATGTACGAAAGTGTAGACAATAATCCCTACCTTGCAAGTTTTTATGAAGACATGCAACGTTGGTCTTTTAATTTGCAAGTTTACTTCTTGAATAATCGCTTTCGACAAGTTATCGAAATTCGACAGAAGAAAAAAGATGTAATTCAAGACCGAACAATATACGAAGATGCTTACATTTTTGCCCCGAATCTTCATGCTATGGGACTTATGCCTACGCGAGATTTTGAAAATTATGCCTCTCTCTTTGAACTGATGGCTCAATTCCTGCAAGCCCCCGACCTGCTCATCTATCTCAAAGCAGATACCTCAACGTTGGTCGCTCAAATTCAAAAAAGAGGTCGAGACTATGAAAATTCAATCCGAATCGACTACTTGCAACATCTTAATGAACGATATGAAAATTGGATTAATAACTACAACAGAGGAAAACTCCTTGTTGTGGATGTTAATACGATCAAATTTGGAGAAAAAGCCGAAGATTTTGGTATTGTAATCGAAAAAATTAATGCCGAACTATACGGCCTTTTCAAATAAACATACCGGATTATGGCTTTTATAGGTATTATCCCGGCACGCTACGCCTCTTCCCGTTTTCCAGGAAAACCATTAGCCCTGATTAAAGGGAAGCCCATGATTCAATGGGTGTATGAACAAGTAAACAGTGCTTCCTTAAGCAAAGTAGTTGTTGCTACCGATGATGAGCGCATTCGGAAAGTTGTTCTCGATTTTGGGGGAGAAGTGGTGATGACTTCTCCGGAACATCCCTCCGGAACCGACCGCTGCGGCGAAGCTGCTCGTTTGCTCGGACTGACGGAGGAGGATGTGGTCATCAATATTCAGGGCGATGAACCCTTTATTCGAAAAGAGGAGATTGAATTGCTGATGGCCGAATTTAAATCGGAGCAAGTCCGGATTGCCACCCTTGTAAAAAAAATAGACCCCGCGACGGAGGATGTTCAAAATCCCAATATGGTGAAAGTGCTCTTCTCTCAAAAGCATCAAGCTATCTATTTCAGCAGGTTTCCGATTCCGTTTGTCCGTGATGAATCTTCGGTTTCGGTAAATCGATACAAACATATCGGCATTTACGCTTATAGGTATAAAACGCTGAAGGAATTAATCCTGCTCCCGAAATCGTCCTTAGAAGAAGCCGAAAAGTTGGAACAACTCCGCTGGATCGACTACGGCTATTCCATTTCCGTGGCCGAGTGTTTCCATGAAAATATAGCCATTGACACTCCGGAGGATCTCCTCAAAATTAAGTAAATTTATATTTTTTTTCGTTCATTTTACCTTTATTCGAGTTCAAAGCAATTCTAAGAAATTATCAGGATTTGCTTTCCCTGGGTTCGAAAAGCAACGCAAAGATTTCATCGATTTTCCCAATAGGAATGAGTTCTATCCCAAATTGATTCTGTTTCAGTCCTTTCATATTATATTTGGAAAGGAATATTCGGGTAAAGCCCAATTTATCGGCTTCGGTAATTCGCTGTTCGATGCGAGTTACCGCACGAATTTCTCCGTTTAATCCCATTTCACCCGCAAAGCAGGTTTTGGCATCTATCGGAATGTCGGTGACCGAAGAAAGAATAGCGGCTACAATAGAGAGATTAATGGCCGGATCTTCCACATGAATACCACCGGCAATATTGATAAATACATCTTTAGCTCCTAATTTGAAACGACAGCGTTTTTCTAATACTGCCAGCAACATGTTCATGCGTCGAATATCATATCCGGTGGCGGAGCGCTGCGGCATGCCATAAACTGCCGAGCTGACCAGTGCTTGTGTCTCAATCATCAAAGGTCGATTTCCTTCAAGAATCGCCGCAATAGCATTTCCGCTAAAATCCTCGTCCCGCTGAGACAACAATATTTCCGAAGAGTTGAGAACCTCGCGCAAACCGTTCCCGGTCATCTCAAAAATACCCAACTCTGAAGTAGAGCCGAACCGGTTCTTGGTGCAACGCACAATCCTGTATCCGTAATGTTGATCGCCTTCAAATTGCAACACCGTATCCACAATATGTTCCAAAATCTTCGGACCGGCCAATGTGCCATCTTTGGTAATATGACCAATTAAGAAGACGGGGATGGCCGTTGTCTTTGCCAAGTGCTGAAATTCCGCTGCACACTCCTTGATTTGTGAAATTGAACCAGAAGCAGAATCCAATAAGTTGCTCTGTAACGTTTGTATGGAATCAATGATAATTACATCCGGCCGAAGTTGGTCGATATGTTGAAAAATCTCTTGCGTATTGGTTTCCGTAAGGATATAACAATGTTCTGTGTTGGTATTGATTTCTAATCGTTCTGCCCGCATTTTCAACTGACTTTCACTCTCCTCACCCGAAACATAAAGTACCTTTGTATCAGATAGGGCCATAGCCATTTGCAGCAATAAGGTAGATTTTCCGATACCGGGTTCACCTCCAAGCAGAATGATGGAGCCACGCACAATACCGCCGCCCAGCACCCCATCCAGTTCTCGAAATCCTGATTTAAGTCGGGGCAATTCCGTAAGCGAAATATCCTCAATTAACTTTGGAGAGGAAGGAATACCCATTCCGGAAGATTTTCCTTTGGGTGGGTCTGCACGGACTAAAATCTCCTCCTCAAACGTATTCCATTCGCCACATGAGGGACAACGTCCCATCCATTTAGCCGATTGTGCACCACAATTTTTGCAAAAAAATGAAGATTTTAATTTCGCCATACAAATTCTGTTTTAAGATGCAAATGTAATCTTTTTTCACATTAAATAAACCAATACATTAATTGTAGTTTGAACCGAATTTTGAGAATATCTCAAATGTTAATATAAAAAACCAAATAACCATAGAGGAATTTCGTTCTGAAAACCAATCGTCAAACCGTCAAGTGCCAAATATGCATACTCTAAATTTCTTACTTGTATGTTGCTTTTATTTTTGCCGCCTATCTCAAAATAGTATTTTCCGTCAATGCAAAAATCCGTCTCTTCAGTAAAGCTAACATCGTGATTTTGTTGTAGTTGGTTAAAGAAAAAAGTTTCCCGTACATTTCCGATTTGTGGATTTTCCGGAGCAAGAGCATAATTATAGTTGGTGTTTTGCAAGTAAATCTTCTCCGGCTTAACCATTTGTCTTATTCCCGTCGCTTTCTTTTTAAGTAATAAAATACTATGTGATTTTTCGAGAAGCCCAAGATAATTCATTAAACTCGTGCGGGTTACATCTACCATTTGACTCAATTGCGAAATATTTGGCGCAAAGGGAACCATTTCCGAAAGTATGTAAAACAGCTTTTTAATTCTGTTGATTGAGTAGAAATCAATACGCTCAACATTTGGCAGATCACTCTCTATCACGGTATTGAAAGTTTGCAAGACACGTTCACCATAACCCGCAATATCTTCTTGATAATAAGGATAATATCCAAATTTAAGGTATTTCTGAAATGCCGGTAACGGGGTAAATTCTTTATTAAATTTCTGAGCAATCGCCAAGTGATTTTTAAGAATATCTTCAAGTAAATATGGACTTTGCGACTTTTGAATAAGTCCTTCGAAAATTAAAAATTCTCGAAAGGATAAACCATATAATTGAAAATGCCGAATACGACGACTTAAATCAGCATCTGCTTTCAAAATTTGCAACATGGATGAACCTGTAAAAATAATTTTTATTTTAGGAAAATCATCATATATATTTTTGATTTCTTGAGCCCAAGTAGGATATTTATGTACTTCGTCCAAATATAATTCTTTTCCGCCGAAGGCATAAAATTCATCAGCCAATGAATACAAATTTCGGGAGCTGAAATAAATGTTATCTAAGCTCACAAATAGTACATGATCAGGATGATTGCCGTATTGTTCTTTGATGTGTTGCAACAACATGGTGGTTTTTCCTGTTCCACGTGCCCCTGTAATCGCAATTAGCCGATTGTTCCAGTCGATTTGATTTTTTAAATATCGTTCAAAACGCATGTCAGTCTCTTCTAATTTGCGGTAAAATGCTAAAAATAATTGTTTCATGGTTTTTATTTTTTTGCAAAGATATAAAATGTATTTTATAAAATGCAAAGATATATAAAAATTGTATTCTATATAATACAAAATAATATAATTTTTGTATTTTCTAAAATACAAAAGTATATAAAAATTGTATTCTATAAAATACAAAATAATATAATTTGAGAGTAAGTTATCCTTTTCTATGTATCAATCGGAGTTCGATATTAAATAATCAGATGTAATTTGAATCCATGAAACCATTCCACGATGCTTTTGCCAATGGCAGCAAGACCTTTAAATACGTTATTGCGATACGTTTATTTTTACACACTCTTATTGGGGTGGAATCTACAAAAGCAATCCCGTTATCTTGGCCTAAACAACAAATGTGAAGCATTATTGTCAAGGCTAATGTTTCTTTTTCCATTAATTCAACAAATCGATTGTAAGAAACTGTTTTGGGAAAATATGAACGTAGATGAAAAGGAACATAATAGGAGTAAATGTGCTTAAAATTACGAAAAGAACCATAGTGAAATAAAATCATAATCGTTATAATTTTACTGTGAGACATCATCGGTTTTCTTTTTGGATTTTTTCCTAATGAATTCTTATCGAGAACAGCATAAAATTCTTTGCAAAAATCATCTGCCAAATAGAAAATTTCCGTAATTTTGTCGCAGGTTATATTTATGGGATTTTATTTAATTTGTTGGTTATCAGTTATAAAGATAATAAATCCCATTGAATTAACTTAATATTTTAACTCTTTAATTCATTGATATACAGAATTTTATAAATCGAACTCAGGTTATGAGTAAAATTCTTTTGACTTCCGCTTACTTCCCGCCTATTGCGTATATGGCGTTGCTCCTGCGTCCGGAAACGATCTATCTGGAGGCCGAAGAGCATTACAGAAAGCAGTCTTACCGCAATAGAATGACTGTTTTGAGTGCGAACGGACCTCAATCGCTATCGATTCCTGTGGTGCAGAAGTATCAGAAAATGATGATTAAAGAGGTGGAAATCGACTACAAAACCGAATGGCAGCGGCATCATTGGCGTACTATGGAGACGGCATACAATAATAGCCCGTTTTTTATCTATTACCGCGATTTTTTGGCGCCATTTTACGAGAAAAAGATAAAATATTTATGGGATTTTAATCAGGAACTTTTGGCGGTGATTTTGAAATTGTTACGGACAGAAAAGGAGATTTTCTATACGGAGCAATTTATGGAATATGATGAAACGGCTTCAATAGATGCTCGTTATACGATTCATCCCAAGTTGTACGGCACCTCTGATTATCCTTTCAAGCCGGACATTCCCTATCGGCAGGTCTTCGATGAAAAATTCGGCTTTACACCGGCGTTGTCGGTACTGGACTTGTTATGTAACAAAGGCAATGAGTCGAAGTCCTATTTATTGGCGACCGGAATAGATGAGCGTTGAGAATTGCTCGCGTTGAAAAATCTCATTCGCTACGACCAAAATATCCTCTGCGGTAATGATTTCGACTTTTTGAATGGCCTCTTCTAACGTATCCGCTTCATCAAAAAAGAGCGCACTACGTCCATTGGTAAGCATTTCATTGAGTTTTGATTCACTCGAAATCGCCATTTGTCCGATGAGTTGTTTTTTGGCATAATGAAGTTGCAAAGTCCCTAACTTTTGGGTTGCAAGATTATTCAACTCTTTATATGTCAATTCAATACATTTATCAATCATCTCATGGTCGCATCCGATATAGATGCTAAAGAGCCCGGTATCCGAAAACGGAACGAAATTGGCTTCGACGGAATAAGCCAATCCTCGTTTTTCGCGAATAGCCATGTTCAGCCGCGTACTCATTCCTTGTCCGCCGAGTAAATTGGTGAGCAATAGAAACGGATTTTTGCGGTCGTCCTGTATCGAATAGGCGATATTGCCCAACATAATATGCGATTGAGAAATTGATTTATGTTTGCGAACCGCTTGGGGGGTGTATTTGGTGAACGGCTGTCGGTCTCGCGTTCCGCTATGAAAGTCGTGTGTCGCAAAATAGCGATCGCAAAGCTTTTGCAGCCGGTGTATGTCGATTTGTCCCACGGATGAGAGCACAATATGTTCCGGCGTATATTGCCTCTTTATAAAATCGAAAATATCCGCTTGCCCTATATTTTTCACCGACTTTTTAGTTCCGAGAATATTCATGGCTAAAGGATGCTTGTAGAATAGGACGCTTTCAAATTCGTCGAAAATAAATTCGGAGGGCGTATCTTTGTAGTAGTTAATTTCTTCGAGAATCACATCTTTTTCCTTTTCGAGTTCTTTCGCGGGGAAGGTAGAATTAAAAAAGATATCCGACAATAGTTCTAAGACGCGGGGATAATCTTGCGACAGGAAAGAGGCGTGGAAGTAAGTTTCTTCTTTCGAAGTGCAGGCATTGAGTTCCCCCCCGACATTTTCGAGTCGTTTTAAGATTTGGTATCCTTTTCGTTTTTTAGTTCCTTTAAAAATAGTATGTTCTACAAAATGGGCTAATCCCATCTTATTTTCCGTCTCATCGCGGGTACCGGCATTGACCAAAATGCCGAAGTGAGCAATCGGAGAATTGATCTCCTGATGAATCAATTTTATTCCGTTTTGAAGCGTAATAATGGGCAGAGGCATGGTATTTAAAATTAAGAGTGCAAAAATAGTTTTTTCTTTCGAGTTTAATAGTTAAATTATTTTTTTAGAGTAGGTTAATCCAAAAAATCGTGTATCTTTGCCACAGAATATGACGTATTAATTATAAACATAAACATCTTATTATGAAACAGGTACATAATTTTAATGCTGGACCTTGTGTCCTCCCCAAAGAAGCAATCAATAATGCAATTGAGGCGTTGAAAGATTTTGCCGGAACCGGAATGTCGGTAATTGAAGTTTCTCATCGCTCGAAAGAGTGGCAAGCCGTGATGGATGAAACTGAGGCCTTGTGGAAAGAGATTTTGAATATTCCCGATGGCTACAAAGTTTTATTTCTCGGTGGCGGTGCATCCTTGCAATTCCTGATGGTGGCCATGAACTTTTTGGAAAAAAAAGCGGCCTATCTTGAAACCGGAGTTTGGGCAAAGAAGGCACTGAAAGAAGCCAAAGGCATTGGCGAAGCTGTTTGCGTTGCATCTTCGGCTGATACGACGTTTAACTACATTCCTAAAGGATATACCATTCCTACGGATGCCGATTATTTTCATATTACTACCAACAACACCATTTACGGAACCGAAATCCACGAAGATATCACCAGCCCTATTCCATTAATCGCCGATATGTCTTCCGATATCATGAGTCGTCCGGTGGATGTGTCTAAATATGTGATGATTTATGGTGGTGCACAAAAGAATGTAGGTCCTGCCGGCGTTACATTTGTTATTGTGAAAGAAGATGCCCTCGGCAAAGTATCTCGCTATTTACCGACGATGTTAAATTACAAAACCCATATAGAAAACGGTTCCATGTTCAATACGCCTCCGGTATTTTCAATTCTTGTGATGAATGAAACATTGAAATGGGTTAAAAGATGTGGCGGACTGAAAGCCATCCAAAAAATAAATAAGGAAAAAGCTGACTTGCTGTACAATGAAATCGACCGCAATCCTATGTTTGTTGGTACTGCCGAAAAAGAGAGCCGTTCCGTGATGAATATTTGTTTTGTGATGGCCGAAGGCTATAAAGACAAAGAAGATGCTTTCATGGCATTTGCCAAGGAAAACGGTATGGTAGGTATCAAAGGACACCGCTCCGTGGGCGGCTTCCGTGCGTCTCTCTACAATGCTTGTCCTATCGATAGTGTTAAAGCTCTTGTAGAATGTATGCAGAAATTTGAAAAATTACATAAATAAAATTAATATCATGAAAGTATTATTAGCAACAGAAAAACCTTTCGCCAAAACCGCCGTTGACGGGATTCGCGAAATCGTGGAAAAAGCAAAATTCGAATTGGTGTTATTGGAAAAATATGCCGATGTGCAGGATTTCTACAAGGCAGTTGCCGATGTGGATGCATTGATTGTTCGTTCCGATAAGGTTACGGCTCAAGTGATTGATGCAGGGAAGAATCTTAAGATTGTGGTTCGTGCCGGTGCAGGTTTCGACAACCTCGACCTTGCTGCTTGTACTGCCAATAATATTGTGGCCATGAATACACCCGGTCAAAACTCCAACGCTGTGGCTGAATTGGCCCTTGGAATGATGGTGTATATGTCCCGCAATGCTTTCAATCCCGGCACGGGAACAGAGCTTAAAGGTAAAAAATTGGGAATCCACGCCTATGGCCATGTAGGAAGCCTTGCTGCCAAAATTGCCAAAGGATTTGGAATGGAAGTGTATGCTTTCGACCCATTTGTACCTGCAGAAAAGATGAAAACCGACGGCATTATTCCGGTGAATACGGTGGAAGAGCTTTACAAGACTTGCCACTTCATTTCTCTTCATATTCCGGCCAATGAGCAAACTAAAAAGTCAATCGGCTACAAATTGCTCTCCATGATGCCGAAAGGTGGATGTTTGATCAACACCGCCCGTAAAGAGGTAATTCACGAAGAAGAAATGCTGAAAGTGCTCGAAGAGAGAGCCGACCTCAAATACTGCACCGACATTGCTCCCGATAATAAGGAAGATATGGTTGCAAAATTCGGGAATCGTTTCTTTGCTACCCCCAAGAAAATGGGTGCTGAGACGGCCGAAGCCAATATTAACGCAGGATTGGCAGCCGCAAATCAAATTGTAAAATTCTTTGCTACCGGTGACAAAACATTCCAGGTAAACAAATAGAATTGTTTGCTTGTTTTGGAAACATTTAGAGAACTGCACTTTTTTAAGATGCAGTTCTTTTTTTTACCGGACAACAATAAATGTTTTTGAGGAAGGAGAACTTGACAAAACTTCAACTATTGCAATTTTTGCGATAGTTCAAAATGAAGGAGAAAGAAGGATCGAAAGAAAAATTGAATACTAGAACCTTGATGTTATTATCTCGATAGGTTATAGAGTAAAGTCAAAAAGAGGTACCCAATATGTTTTTAGAAAAGAGGGATTCTTAATACGGATAGTTAAAATCATCGCCCTCTGTGGACACTTCATCGTTCATGCTCGATTCGAAAGTGGCGGTATCAAAATGCTCATTGAGCGGGATGGCTTCATTGGATTTGAAAGAGTAGCCTTCTTCCACATCGGTAAATTTAGTATATTGTTTGATAAATCGCACGCGAATCCGGTCGTTAGCGCCGTGACGGTTTTTCTCAATCATAATGTCGGCAAGTCCTTCGGAGGGAACATCATCCTTTTCAAAAGTTGTAAGTCCGTAATATTCAGGTCTGTAAATAAAGATAACCATATCGGCATCTTGTTCGATGGATCCTGATTCACGCAAGTCGGAAAGCTGCGGACGTTTGGAGCCGGGGCGTTTTTCCACTTCACGAGACAACTGCGACAACGCAATGACGGGGATGTTCAGTTCACGGGCTAAAGCTTTGAGCGACCGGGAGATGTAACTGATTTCCTGTTCCCGGTTTCCTTTTCCTTTATTGTCTTCGGAGTTTCCTTGCATCAATTGCAAATAATCGACCATCACCAACTGAATGTCGTGCTGGTGTTTCAACCGCCGGCACTTGGCTCGCAAATCGAACACACTGAGCGCCGGAGTGTCGTCAATGAACAGTGGGGCGGCATTTAATATCTGAATTTTATCCATCAATCGAATCCACTCGGTTTCATCCAAATTCCCTTTGGAAATGCGCTCGGAAGAGATTCCGGATTCCATGGAAAATAGACGATGTGCCAACTGGGTAGCAGACATTTCAAGAGAAAAGAGTGCCACCGGTTTTTTAAAATCCAAAGCTGCATTTCGGGCAATAGATAGAATAAAGGATGTTTTCCCCATCCCAGGTCGTGCGGCTAAGATAACGAGATCGGACTTTTGCCAACCCCCGATTTTTTCATCTAAGGCCTTTATTCCGGTTGGGACACCTTGATAATTTTCATCTTTATTTTTGAGTTCAATTAATTCTTCGAGCGCTTTTTTCACCACATCGTCCAAAGGCTTACTGTCGCGTTTAAAATTGTTTTGGATGATCCCGAAAAGGTCTGTTTCTGCCTTGTCTAATAATTGCAATACATCTTTTGCATCTTCGTATGAGTCTTTAATAATTGAAGTACAGATCACAATCAACTCTCGGAGCACAAACTTTTCCATCACCACACGGGCGTGGTACTCAATGTTGGCAGAAGAGGCGACACGGTTGGTCAAAGAGGCCAAATAGGAGGGGCCTCCCACGAATTCAAGACGTTTTTTCTTGCGCAAAACATCTGTAACCGTTAATAAGTCAATAGGAAGACTATTTTGGAATAATTCTGCAATGGCTTGAAAAATAAATTGATGTTGCTCTTTATAGAACATCTTGGATGAAATAAAGTCAATGTAGGCAATCGCATCTTTATCAATCATCAAAGCGCCTAAGATTGCCTCTTCAAAGTCAACGGCTTGCGGAGTTAGCTTGCCGGTAAGTCCAAATGTACTTTCAACCGTGTTAAAAGAAATTTTATTTTCTCTTTTATTGTCTATAAATTGCTCTTTTTCCATAAATTAACCCTCAAAATACTCTTTATTTTTACATTTTCAAAAATATATCATTTTTTGTTTTGTTTCAAATAAAGTTATTAACATTATGCCGTTATTTTTATTTATAATGCCCGGAATGGAATGAAATGAAAAATTGTACATTTGCATAGAAAAACTGTAAAATTCGAAGATATGCTGTTGTCTCCTTATTTAATTCCATTTGATTTAGAGGAACTTAAATTGCCGGATTCACTATCCGCTAACTCACTCATTGCACGACGTATTCATTTTTTTTCTTCGGAGGAAGAGCCTGATCTTTCGATGTATGATTTAGCGATTATCGGAGTGCCCGAATCCCGTAACGCATTCGAAAATAGTGCTGCTTCACTTGCGCCTGACGAGATCAGGCGTCAATTTTACAAACTTTATAGTTGGAATACGCCGGTTCGGATGATTGACTTGGGAAATATTGTGTTGGGAGCCACGGTAGAAGATACCTACCATCTTGTTTCGGACATTTTGGCTCACCTGATTGCTAATAATGTTATTCCCATTATTTTGGGAGGAAGTAATGATTTGGCGTATGCCAATTATTTGGCTTATAAAAAGTTGGAGCAAGTGGTCAATGTGGTTGCAGTTGATTCCCGTTTTGATATCGGAAACGAAAATCTTCCGATAGCTTCAAATGCCTATCTGAATAAAATTATTTTGGAAGAGCCGAACTATTTGCTCAATTATTCGAATATTGGTTATCAAACCTATTTGAATAGTCCAGAAGAGATTGATTTGATGAGCAAATTATTTCTTGACACTTATCGTGTGGGGATGATGCGCGGGGATTTGACCGAAGTGGAGCCGATTATACGAAATGCGGAGATGGTTTCGTTGGATATTTCTGTAGTAAGGCGTCCGGATGCCTGCGGGAATCCGCACAATTCTGCCAATGGTTTTTACGGGGAAGAGATTTGTCAGGTAATTCGCTATGCCGGATTAAATGATAAGTTGACCTCTTTCGGAATATATGAATATGATCCGACGCTGGATTATTCCAACCAAACCTCGCAGCTTATCAGCCATATTCTTTGGTATTTTGTAGAAGGTTTTATTAACCGTCAAAACGATTGCTCTTTTAAAGATTTGAAACAATATGTCAAGTACAGTGTTGCTGTTTCCGAAGCTGTAGATGAGATTGTTTTTTATTGCAGTAAAAAAACCGGCAGATGGTGGATTATTGTACCTATTATAAATATTAAAAAAAATATCAAACAAAAGTACTTCCTTCCTTGTTCTAAAAAGGATTATGAAATTGCATGTAAGGATAAAATTCCGGAGAGATGGTGGAAAACATATAATAAATTAAATAATTAAAACGTAATATTATGAAAAAATTACTACAAGAATTTAAAGCTTTCGCAATGAAAGGAAGTGTTATTGACATGGCTGTCGGTATCATTATCGGAGGTGGTTTTGGAAAAGTTGTCGCGTCATTGGTTTCAGATGTTATTATGCCGCCTATAGGATTGTTGATAGGAGGTGTAAATTTCACGGAGCTTAAGGCCGTCCTCAATCCAAATAGTGTTAAAGAAGGAGTTGAAGCGGTTACCCTCAATTATGGAATGTTTATTCAAACCATTATTGATTTTACCATTATTGCATTTTCAATTTTTATGGTTATCAGATTGATCAACAAACTTCAGAATCTGACTAAAAAGAAAGAAGATGAAGTTCAGGCGGCACCTCCTGCGGCACCAACCAAAGAGGAGATTTTGCTTACTGAAATAAGAGATTTATTGAAAAGTAAGAATTAATACTATTAATTAATTTTCTTAAAAAAATATTGATGATGAAAAAGTTATTTCTTTTTTTAAGTATGGTACTATTTTCATTTTCGTTGTTTGCTCAAGAAGATGAAGTTAGCGCCGCCGAAGCAGCTGCTGCTGCCGAAGCAGCTGCAAAATTGACAGTTACTCCTACACAAGCGATACCGGATTCCCTTAATTGGGATTTTTCAGGTGTTGCGGGATTGAATTTCTCCCAAACTCAACTTTGGAATTGGGCAGGTGGTGGAAATAATAATTTCACCGGTGTGGTTTTTGCAAACCTTTTTCTGAGATATAAAAAGAATAAGATAGCCTGGGATTCGAATCTTGATACAGACCTTGGCGTGATGTATGCTTCCGAAACGAAGTTCCCATGGCGTAAATCGAATGATAAAATCAATTTTGCCACTAAGTTCGGATGGGAATTTAAACCGACCTGGTTCCTTACTCTTTTAGGCGGCTTTAAGTCGCAATATATTGCAGGTTATGACTACAAGGAAACACTTGATGAACCGCTTTATAACTCTAATTGGGTATCTCCCTCCTATACAGACCTTTCACTCGGGATCGACTGGAAACCCAATGAAATTTTCTCTCTCTATATATCTCCGATAGCCGGTCGTCTTACTACGGCAACCGATTCTTTGCTTCGCGCAAAATATGGTGTTCCTGTCGACAAAACTTATAAGGCACAAGTCGGGATGACCTTCAAAGCGGCCGTAATGTATAAACGTATCGAAAATCTTCAAATTATGACTTCTCTGTTGCTCTTTACACCCTATACTTCAAAATTCGGAAACTTCAATGTGGATTGGGATTTTTTGATTTCATATCGCTTCCTCAAAGTGCTCAATGTGTCTCTTAATACTACTTTAAGATATTATGATGAGGTGATGGTGACGACAAAGAACGGAAATGTGGGGCCGAGAGTACAATTTAAAGAAGTCCTCGGCGTTGGAATAGGGTACAGTTTTTAATTTTTTCTTGATATCAATAGATGGCAATGGATTCTTACTTACTTAAAGGCGCTCAAAAAGCATTAGTAGAGAAACTTAAAAACAAAGGAATTTCAGATGATAACGTATTGAATGCTTTTTCTGTCGTAGAAAGACATCAATTTTTAGAATCGTTCTTTTGGCATAAAGCTTATGAAGACATTCCTTTGCCCATTTATTGTGATCAGACAATTTCGCAACCTTATACGGTTGCTTATCAGACACAACTTTTGTCGGTTGATAAAGGAGATAAAATCCTGGAAATCGGAACCGGTTCCGGTTTCCAGGCTGCTATCCTGAATGCAATGGGCGCAAAAGTTTATACCATAGAAAGACAAGCCGAGTTGTATCAGATCACCAAAAAGCTCCTCAACCGGATGGCACCTCGTGTTATTGCTTGCTACGGAGACGGGTTTGCGGGGCTTCCTCAATACGCTCCTTTCGATAAGATTATTGTTACCTGCGGAGCTCCGATAGTGCCTGAATCCCTTTTGAACCAATTAAAACCTTACGGAATTCTGGTGATTCCTGTCGGACAAGGAGAACAGGTGATGAAAAGAATCACTAAAATTGATGATCAAAACTATAAAGAAGAAACCTTCGGGAATTTTATTTTTGTTCCAATGTTGGAAAATATTGTGAAAATAAAGTAATTGCTATTTTCTATTTCCACTCAAAACCATTAATCATTTCAAGAATATCTTCACGAATATATTCTATGACCGGTTGTAAAGAGTCATTGTTGGGCGGATTGTTAAAATAGAGTGCTCCACGTAAGTAATGATTAGAACTATCAGTAAGCCAGAAGCTTATGGGAGTAGCCACTTTCATTCCTTTTATATCATAAATCTGTCCAAAAATATTGGATGCAGCATCTGAGATGATTGAAAATTCGACATCATCAGCCACTTTGTAATGAAAGGATACTATTTTGTCTTCTTCAATAATTCGTTCACGTAAATCTTTGTTTAAAGCAGCATAAGTGATATTTATATCCGCATTAAATTGCGTATAATTAATATAAATCCAATAGTCTCCGTTTGGCCGTTGTTTGAATTGATAAGTTGCATATTTAGAGTAGGGAAAACGAAACGGGAATACAGTGTCCAATTGCTGATAGGCATGCGGAGGCAATTCAATTCGATAATATCCTTTGGGTTTCGGACTGTCGACTTGGTTTGTGTTCGTGCATGATATTGTTAGCAAGATGAAGGAGCTCATCAAAAGAAAAAAGATTCGGCTATGGTTTTTCATGGAATTCCTCTTTATTGTTTATTGAAGGATTGGTATTAAAATGATTCATGGTTTGAGCGATGCCATTGTTGACAAAAGAGTAAATTGCTTCCGTACAACGCTCAATTGCGGGATTAACCACTTCTAAATCCTCTTTTGAAAAACGTCCCAATACATAATCAATCTGAAAACCTTTAGGATAATCTTTCCCGATGCCAAAGCGGAGTCGTGGAAAGTTTTGGTGACCAAGAGTTTCAATGATATGATTCAAGCCGTTGTGAGAACCACCGCTACCTTTTGACTTAATTCTGATTGTTCCGACAGGAAGATCAATATCATCTGTAACGACTATCATATTCTCAATTTCTATATTCTCGGAATCGAGCCAATAACGAACGGCCTTTCCACTTAAATTCATAAAGGTGGTCGGCAGTATCATTATAATCTGTTTTCCCTTGTGGCGAGCACGAGCTGTATATGCAAATCGATCCTGTGAGAAGGATGCTTCCAATTTTTTAGCCAAAGCGGCAACGACTTCAAACCCGATATTGTGACGCGTACCTTCGTATTTGGCTTCACTATTGCCCAATCCTACAATTAAAAATTTTCTATTATCAGCCACTATTTATTCCTCGTTCTTCGTAATTAATACTTTATCAATACGATTGTGGTCAAGATCAATAACCTCAATGCGATAATTTTTAAAATCAAAAGAGTCTCCTATTTCCGGAATTTTTTCAATATATTCCAATACAAATCCTGCAACTGTGGAATAATCAATCTCTTCAAAGTCAATTTCAAAGTTTTCGATAACATCCATCAAAACTTCTATGGGAGCATCGCCATTAACCAAAACAGATTGGTCTTCACGAACGTAAATATCCGGTTCTACCACATCTTCTTCTTCAGGTAAGTCTCCGACTATATTTTCCAATACATCATGGAGTGTGATAATTCCTTCAATAGTTCCGAATTCATCCACTACAACGCAAAAATAGGTTTGTTTTTTTCTAAACTCACTTAAGATATCTTGAGCTTCTGCATTTTCCGGGCAAACTATAGGATCATCCAACAGCTCTTCAACACGGAACTCTTCATTCATCATCTTTTTAATCAAAAACTCTTTGATTTTCAAAACGCCTAAGTATTGATCCAATTCTTTATTGCAAATGAGCACTTTGCTGTTTTTAGAGGACAAAAGCTGATCTGTAAATTCCACCTCAGGAAGGTTGATGTCAATCCAATCAATTTCTGAGCGATGAGTCATGATGTGTTTTGCTCGTTTATCAGAAAAATAGAACAATTTCTCATGAATCACATTCTGTTCTTCTTCGATAACACCTTCTTTAGAAGCAAATCTGATGATTTGGCGAATTTCTTCCTCTGTCACATGATTTTCAGGAGGAGAAATGCCCATCATCTTGTTGATTAAACGAGTTGAGAAAGCTAATAATTTGACAAGTGGAAAGAATAAAGTGCTGACTACGTATATAGTAGGGGCTACTTTTACAGCTGCCTTTTCGGGTTTTGACAGCGCAATCGTTTTTGGAACCAATTCGCCAAGAACAATAGAAAAAAACGTAATGACTGCAATGCTGATGGTAACGGAAATTCCGTAAGAAGCAGTCGGGGAAACATTCATCCATACAAATAAAGGTGTCAGATATCTGGCTAAACTTACTCCACCGTAAAAGCCGACAATAATTCCAATCAGTGTAATTCCAACTTGGATTGATGAGAGAAAATTTTCTGAATTGTCCAATAATTTGAGCGCATATTTAGCTCCTTTTGAATTTTGCTCTTTTAAATGCTCCAATCTGATTTTTTTGGAGGAGATTAGGGCAATTTCACTTAACGAAAAAAAACCGTTCAGTAAAATTAATAAAATAACTATGATTATTTCCAAAATAAAAGGGATTAATAAAACTTATTTTTTTAGAATTTCTGTTCTGTTCTTTTTTATGTAATAAAAATAGAGAAAAAGATCGAAAGCCACTAAAAATAAATTGAATACATAAAGATAAGTAACATAGTCATAATCATTGACAACTTTATGCACAATACCGAAGCCGTATCCGGCAATAATAATCATCATAAATACAGGACTCTTTCCAATTACAATTTTTGTTCGTAAAGCTCTAATTATTGAAATAGGCCAACTGCAAGCAAAACAAATCAACATCAGTACTTCAAAAAAATTTGACCCCGGTGCACCAATCATAATGTCTGTCAAAACCATTTTTCTTTCTGTTTTTCAGTTACTAAATTCCTCTATTATAGCTAAAAAATGATGAAATTCAGATGTGCAAAATTACAACTTTTTTAAATACAAAAGAAAGAAAGAATTATGATTCTAATATCGAGGATGAAAAAGAGAAATATTACTTTTAATATACTCTTTATCCAGGTGGGTGTATATTTCGGTTGTAGTGATGCTTTCGTGTCCCAACATCTCTTGGACGGCACGCAAATCGGCTCCTCCTTCGATAAGATGAGTTGCGAAAGAATGCCGGAAAGTATGTGGACTTACATTTTTTGAAACCCCGGATAGTTGGACTAACTGTTTGACAATCATAAAAATCATTTCTCGTGTGAGTTGTCCCCCACGCCTGTTAAGGAAGAGAATATCTTCATTTCCTCTCTTGATGGTGAGATTTGAACGGTCTTCCATGTACAAGAGAATTGCTTTTTGTGCGGTTTTACCTATCGGAACCAATCGTTCCTTATTGCCCTTGCCGATAATTCTGATGTATCCTTCCTGAAATCTGAGTTGAGAAATTTTCAATTGAATGAGTTCACTTACGCGTAAACCACACCCGTACAAAACTTCAATAATGGCTTTGTTGCGATGTCCTTCATTTGTGCTCAAATCAACGGCTCTGATAATCGATTCAATTTCCGGAATAGAAAGAACTTCGGGGAGATGCCTCCCTATTTTCGGAGATTCTAATAATTCTGTAGGATCTTCAGAAATTATTCGTTCATAGATTAAATAGCGATAAAAACCTTTGAGTGCTGAAATGATGCGTGCTTGAGTTCGGGGTGAAATTTGTTGCTTATATAAATATGATAAAAAAGAATGTAAATCCTCAAGAGCAACCTCTTCAAGCCTTTTCTTTTCCTCTAAAAAGAGATATAATTTATTAAGATCATGCATATATGCCTCTATCGTTTTAGACGAATATGATTTCTCTAATTGGAGATATTGGTAAAACATTTTGACATAGATGTCGGAAGTAAACTGATTAAGTTGTTCCATTGCAGATTAAAATATATTATAGTGCAAAGGTACGAAAGAAAAATGGAGTTAATGTTGGTGATATTAATATTTTTTGTACTTTTGCGATCTCGTTTTTGGGGCGTTAGCTCAGTTGGCTAGAGCGTTAGACTGGCAGTCTAAAGGTCACGGGTTCGACTCCCGTACGCTCCACAAAAACATGAACAGGTTGATAAATTAATATTATCAACCTGTTTTTTTCTTTTTATTTAAAATAATATAAAATTTATTTCATTATTGGCAACATTGAATAACTTATATTGTCTATTTTAATGATGAATAAAAAGGATTATTTACAAATCTAATATATGAAAAATTTGCATTGTTTTTTTGGAAAATAAATGTATTTTTGCCATGTATCTAAAAAAATATAAAATAGGCTTTATTGTATGAAAAATCGAAGTATTCTTTGCATTCTTATCGGACTCTTTTTCTTAATATCTGGGGTACAGCAGTTAAGAGCGCAATCGCCTTGTGATGTTAATGGAATAAATCCATTCTGTACTGATGATAATCCATACGGAATCACATATAATTCGGGAACATCAGGTGATGCTTCCTCTTTTTTTGGTTCTTCCAGTTATGCCTGTTTGTATAGTATGCCAGCTCCTGCTTATTACTATCTCAGAATTTCTTCTCCCGGAGATCTTTTAATTCATATAAGACAAGTATCAGTTGGCGGATATGAAATTGATGTTGACTTTGCATGCTGGGGCCCTTTTAATGCTTCGAATGAATCTGCATTTATCAATAATCTTTGTACAGGACAGTATAATTTGGATAACGTGACCAGCGGGAGCCATGTGCCTTCAGGCGGATATCATGACCCCAATAATCCAAGCTCTTGGGGGGGCTATCCAAACGGAAATTTAGTGGATTGTAGTTATAGTGCTGTCGGAACTGAATGGTGCTATATTCCCAATGCTCAAGTAGGACAATATTATATTTTACTTCTTACAAATTATTCGAGAAGCGCCGGAACGATTACTTTTTCCCAATCTTCTGGTTCTGCAAATACAGACTGTTCTCTCTTGGCTTCAGTAAGCCATAACGGACCTTTGTGCGAAGGGGAGACACTTATTTTTACATGCGACAATTACCAAGCCGGAGCTACCTATTCATGGACAGGCCCGAATAACTGGACTTCAAATTTGCAAAATCCTGTTATTCAGAATACTACTGCCGCAATGTCCGGAACATATACATTTCAAATGATTCATCAGGGTGAAACTTTTACCGAAAGCACCTCTGTCCAAATTTACCCACTCCCAGTTGTCAATATTACCCCTCCGAATCCTGCTGTTTGTGACGGAGATACGATTTCTCTTCAAGCTTCCGGAGGCGGAACTTATGAATGGAGTAACGGGAGTACCGATTCAATCATAACGGTTGTTCCAACACAAACTGAAACATATTCTGTGACGGTTACCTCTGATTTTGGGTGTGTTTCTTCGTCATCTGCTACCATTAGATACGGCCAAACCAATAGTTATTCTTTACTTGATGAGATTTGCTCAGGGAACAGAGTTTCAGTGTCTCCCTACGATCCTTCTGTGCGTTATGTTTGGAATTCAGGTGAAACATCTTATTCAATCCTTCCTCAAGTGAGTGTTCCTACCCAATACGTTGTAGTTATAACAGATACCAATGGTTGTGTTGTGACAGACTCCATTATGGTTTATCCAACCCCTGTTGCTGATTTTATTGCGGATGCGTATTCCAAAGAGATGGAAGAAGGAATGGCTGTGATTAACTTTACCGACTTATCGGAAGGAACTGAATTTTGGAAATGGAGTTTCGGAGATCAGGGAGCTTCCGGAAATTTTTCTGATGTGCCTTCCCCATTATATGTTTATACAAGACCTGGATTGTACAATATTTGTCAGGTGGTTTCTACCGCTCATAATTGTGCCGATACTCTTTGTCGAAGAGTGCTCATTACAACTCCATTTAATTTTTATGTTCCCAATTCATTTACTCCTTATCGTCAAAATGGTCTTAATGATATTTTCGCACCCAAAGGAATTGGTATTATGCCTGAAAATTATGAAATGGTAATTTATAACCAATACGGACAATTAATATTTAAGACGAATGAGCTTTTTGGTGGGTGGAATGGCTCTTTGCCCAATGGAGAAATTGCTCCTTTGGGAGTATATGTTTATAGAATTACATTGTATGATTTTAGTGAAGATGAAAAGATTTATTACGGAACTGTCACTTTAATAAGATAATTATCGCTTTTTTTTGAATTTTTAATGTAGTTCTGATTAATTTTTTCTAATAGCTGGCAAGTTGCAGGTACTCTTTAGTTTTTAATTTATGAATCTAAAATAAACGTTGATTTTTTAACTCAAATTAGTTGAACATTCTAAGCATGAAAAAATATTATTTAATTCTTTTTTTGATAAGTGTTTTTTTGAATTCAATTTACGCTCAATCTCCTTGTGATCCTGATGGAATTCATCCGTTTTGCACAGAAGCAAATCCGTATGGTGTAACCTATTATACGGCAACCAGCGGTTCTGCAGATGATTTTTTAGGTCCGAATGGTTATAGTTGTTTGTATAGCTATCCTGCCCCTGCTTATTACTATCTTCGTATTGCTACCCCGGGAGATTTATTAATTTATATTGAACAACAATCTATTAACGGAGGATATGAATTAGATGTTGATTTTGCTTGTTGGGGACCTTTTCAAGCGAATACACAAGAACAATTTATTCAAAATTTGTGCTCCGGAGGCTACACTCTTGATGATCAAGATATGGGGAGTCACTTTGTTTATGATGGGTATCATTCTCCAACGGATCCGACTACATGGGGAGGTTATCCGGCCGGAAATGTTGTGGATTGCAGTTTTGACCCTTCAGGTTATGAATGGTGTTATATTCCCAATGCTCAGGTAGGAGAGTATTATTTGATAATTTTAACAAACTTTTCATTGGAAGCCGGAATTATTACTTTTAATCGGGAAAATGTATCATCTGCTACTACCGATTGTTCTTTGCTTGCTCCCGTGAGCAACAACGGACCTTTGTGTGCGGGAGCTACTCTCTATCTCACTTGTCACAATAGTGAAGCAGGAGCTACTTACTCTTGGACAGGTCCTAATGGGTGGACATCTAATTTGCAAAATCCCGTGATACAAAATACAACAACTTCGATGTCAGGTGAATACACTTTAACAATGATCTTTGACGGAGATACAGGTGTTGCCTCTACAACGGTTTTAATAACAACCCAACCCAATATTGTGATAACCCCTTCTCTTCAAGGCTTATGCGCCGGAGATACTGTTACCTTTACTGCTTCCGGTGGAACTACCTATTTGTGGAGTACCGGTGAAACTACGCCATCCATTACAGTAAGCCCTACCGTTACAACTGTTTATACGGTTACCGGAACTGCAAATGGTGGATGTTCTGCTACAGCCACAGCGACAGCTGAGTTAGGTCAGGCCTCTGTGGTTACACTATCTTCACCGGTTTGTGAAGGAAAACCGATAACTGTTTCTCCCAATTCACCGCAATATACTTATTTGTGGAATACAGGAGAAACATCTCCCTCTATCTTTCCTGATATTGATATTCCCACGACCTATACGGTTACAGTGACAGATGCGTATGGATGTTCAGGAACGGCATCAGTTGTGGTCAATCCTTCTCCGGCAGCAGATTTTGCTATCTCACAAGCAGAATTGGAAATCGAAAATGGATTTGCAGTAGCAAATTTTACCAATTTATCTCAAGATGCAGATATATGGGCATGGAATTTCGGAGATTTCAATGCAACAGGAAATCAATCGTCTGAAATGTCTCCAAGCTATTCTTACACTCATTCCGGTATTTATACTGTTTGGTTGGTCGTTTCTACAGTAGAGAATTGTAAAGATTCTATCAGCAGAGTTGTTACGGTAACGACTCCTTTTGAATTTTATATTCCAAATGCCTTCACTCCTAATATTAATGGATTGAATGAGGTTTTTGCACCTACAGGGGTGGGCGTTTCTCCCAATAATTACGAAATGTCTATATATAATAGTTTTGGAGAACTTATTTATTATACAACAGAACTTTACGGTACTTGGGATGGAAAAGTAAAAGGCAAACTTGTGCCTGCAGATGTCTATGTGTATCATTTTGTAATTGAGTCAATTGATGGATTTCAACGTAAATATACAGGAACTGTAACTGTCATAAGATAATTTATTCCCCATTAAGGCGTTATTGATATATGATGAATAGAAAAATTGTTTTTTTGCTATTAAGTATAGCTATATTCCCTGTAATAAATTCTTTAGCTCAGGATTTACCTTCAGATTCTACTTACATACAAGACGATAAAACTGACAAGTTCTCTTTGCCACAAATTAACTATCAATGGATTTCTTTTCAAATAAAAGCCAAGATAACTACTGAGGAAGAACAACCTCCCCAAATTCAGATTTTTGTGGTTAATCGAATAGATAGTATTATTTATTTGAATTTTAATAAATCAGGAATAGAATTACTGCGAATGGTTTTCACTCCGGATGAGGTTATTTACGTGAATAAAATGAGTGAGTCCTATTATCAGGGAGGTTATGAACCTTTAACATCTGTAGTTGGGGTGCCCATAGATTTTTATCTTCTGCAATCTTTACTAAATGCTGTTGATCTGAAAGGTTTTACTCCGGAACTTGATTTTTTTGAACAAGATAGTTTGCTTCATCTGACTTCACCACATAGAACCCACTCGAGTGCAAAGATGAATATTATGCAACAAGTACTTTTGAATCCTGATTTTACAATGGCGATGAATGAAATTACCGATCTTGGCTTAAGATATTCATTGTTGGCACGATATGACGAATACAAGATGATTTCCGGGTTCCCTTTTTATAGTAAAATTCGCCTGGAAGTTGAAAGTTTTGATATGGTATTGGAAGGAGAATTAAAAAATGTGAAAATGAATGTGCCGGGACCCACTACCATCCGAATACCTTCCAAATTCACTCCATTAATTGACAAACAATAAGCAATAACTGATTTATTATGAATGAGAAAATAAAGGAATTGGCCGTTGAAGTTCTTCAGATGGAAGCTGATTCATTACTTCATTTAAAGCAATTTATTAATGATGATTTTGTTAAAAGTGTTGAGCTTATTATGCAAGCCAAAGGAAGGGTTGTGGTTACAGGTATTGGCAAAAGCGCTATAATAGCTCAAAAAATTGTGGCAACCTTTAATTCTACCGGGACTCCTGCCGTTTTCATGCATGCTGCAGATGCCATTCATGGTGATTTAGGGATTATTCAACCTGATGATGTGGTACTCTGTCTTTCAAAAAGTGGGAATACTCCGGAAATTTCCGTCTTGGTTCCTTTTCTTAAAATGAGCCATAATAAATTAATTGCCATGGTAGGAAATCGAAATTCCTTTTTGGCGGGAGAAGCCGATTTTGTCTTGGACTGCTCTGTGGAAAAAGAAGCCTGCCCGAATAATTTAGCCCCAACTTGCAGTTCAACGGCACAATTGGCCATGGGGGATGCTTTAGCCAGTTGCTTGATTGAACGACGAGGATTTTCTTCAAAAGATTTTGCAAAATTTCATCCGGGGGGAATTCTTGGAAAAAGACTCTATGTGAAAGTTAATGACCTTTCTAAATTCAATGAATTGCCTCAAATTAAAGAATCTGATTCAATTAAAGCTGCTATTCTTGAAATCTCAGGAAAATGCCTGGGAGTCACCGCAGTTGTGGAAGATAATAAAATTGTGGGTGCCATTACCGATGGTGATTTGAGAAGAATGTTGGAGAAAAATGAAACTTATGATCACTTGTTGGCAAAGGATATCATGACGCGTAATCCCAAAAAAATTCATTTCAATGCGCTTGCCATCGAAGCCCTTGAACTAATGAAAAAGAAAAATATTACCAATCTTTTTGTAATAAACGATCAAGAACAATATGTAGGGGTAATCCACCTTCATGATATTATCAAAGAAGGTATTTTTTAACTAATTTTCCTCTTCGGGAATAACTTTGTACCTGGGAATAGGAGTGTGAAAAATGTCTTTCGGACTAAGAGCCCTGTATTGGATTAACCATCTGAAATCTCGTAATAATCTTTCTTTTTGTGTTAACATACTGTCAGGATGGAGAATCCCGTCAGGAGAATTGAAAAAAGTGATGGAGGTTACTTCATTGTTTTCTAAGAAAATACGCATTTCACTCGTTGCAGATGAATTAATGCCCACTAATGAGCTGTCTTCTTCTTGGATATAATAAAGACACTCGGCATTCCCATTTACATCAACGCGCTTTAATTCTTGATTTTTAATATAACCTGTAATCGTTAAACCTTTAATTTGATTAAATTCTGTTTCTTCAAAGAGAGATGAAACAATAAATCCTGATTTGATAAGGTGAACGCGGATATTGGATGAATCTTCTATATAAAAACGTATTGTGTCAGCGCTAAGTTGATTCATCCCCGACCAAATGACGGGATTATAATACATGATTAGAATAGAATCATGTGTAAGGTATGATAGAGAATCGCAAGCCCCTTGCATGTCATTCCGATAAAATTTAACTTTATTATAGGCTTGTATGTGTTGAGGTTCTTGCAGCGAATCAAAAAAGATTTTAATGGTATCTGCATGAAGATAGAGTGAATCCTCGTTTTCAATAAGAATTACTAAACTGCTGTCTGTCACGACAGAGGTCCCTCCCAATTCATAATGTTCTAAGTAATTCCCTTTGATGATGTAGTTTTTAGAACTATCAATTACCACAATATTTTGATGCCCAATTCCGAATCGTAAATTTTTATCGTAATAAATACTATCTCCCGTGAGAAATTGGGCTTTCTTATGAAGTTCAACACTGTCTACCAGCAAGGTTACATCTCTCTTCGTGTTGTACCACCCCGAATTAGTATAAATGATATTTTCTTCGGACATTAATTTTGTTCGAGAAATGAAATAAGCGGTTTCGGTTTCTGTGTTATAAGAAAGAGAATCACAGGTCATTTGATAGGAATTGTTCACCAATTTAACTGTGCCTTCTAAAATAATTCGATTTAAATTTGTATAGTAATTTCCTATTAAACTTGTAAGAATATTATCTTTGCTAACCATTCTTCCCCCGGTTAAGTAGTATCCGTGTTCTGTATTTGTATGATAGACCAAACTATCCGTATACAGAGCAGAATTATTATCTCGCAAAATGACATTACGTGAAATAGTAATAATTTTCCGATCTGCGTCATAAGTGAGATGTTTTCCATAAAGAGTGAGTGAATCGTTGAGGTCTATACGGATTCGCTCGCCAAATCCTTCCATATAGTTTCTGTCTTTGTAAAAATGTGCACTATCGCAATACCCGGTTGTTTGGTCATGAGTAAATACGACATTCCCTTTAAAACGGTCAACTCCGGGCAAATAGGCTTCATCATATTCCAATCGATCAGCTCTGAAATTTATTTTTTTTGGACTGTTTTGTGCGGAAACAGATAGAAATATTCCTAATAAGAAGATAAAAATATAAGTAGATTTGCAAAAGAAATTGGGTGTTGACATCTTATCGCTATTGTTTGAATTCTTGTTGGTCAAGAATACGCTCGTTTTCGAAAATAGTTATTCTGATTGTATCTCCTTTTGGATTAAACTCAATCTCTTTTCCATTTTTTTTATTATCCTTGTATGTGGTAATTTGCATTAGATTTCCCTGAAGATCAAAAGCAATCTGTTCGCCTGCTCCTTTGTTGAAATTTGCTTCACCGACCGGAAACCCTCGTTGATCATAATAATTCCATTGCCCATCAAAAAGGTCATTCCAAAAAGCACCTTCTTCTTTAATCTGATCTTTATTGTGCCAAGTAGCGTAATAACCATGCTTTTTTCCCTCTTTATAGTAAGTTTCCATGCTTTTATATCCGTCTATATTATATAAAATTTCAACACCATCTTTAAGATCATTTTTATAATCAGTTTTCGATTCAATTTTATTGGCATTGAACCAACGTGTCATTTTTCCTTCCTTTTTTCCATTGACCATATTGATTTCAAGTTCTTTAACGCCATCTGCCCGATAATAGGTCATTAATCCGTGCTCTTTCTTCCCTTTATATGTGATGACCGATTTTACCGCTCCATTCGGATGATATGCCGTTTCTGTACGAGTACATGCGTGGAAAGTAAAGATGATGATGATAAGTAATGTTGTTCGGATAAGCTTATTCATACCATTGATTTATCAGTGTAATTCAATATAAATTTATTGAAACTACAAAAATAGGTATTTTTATTATACGATTCTTTCGAATTGTTTCTAAAAAGATGAAATTACGCTTCAGAAAATGTTTTCTTTTTAATCTTGATTAATTAGTATAAATAAAAGAAGAAGAGTGTAAAAGAATTATTATTTATTCAAAACAATATAATAAAATAACAAATCATTAATAAATGTAGTATATTTGTATTTATGAACCTGGAACAAAAATATGTGATATGGCTTTACAATTCAAAAACTATTTTAATTTTTCAAGAGGAGAATGGAGTGCAATTATACTACTTTTACTTCTTATTCTTTTTTCATTTCTGATTTACTATTTGTATGAAGAGCATACAGATTCTGATTTTGATCTGATTGGCTATCAAAATGAAATTCATGAGTTTGAAAAACAACAACTTTTCCTTGCAGATTCGCATGCAAGAGAACGAGAGAAGAGACAGGAAGCTTATGAACAGCGATATTCTACATATAAGAAAAAAAATCGCTTTAATTATGAATATTACGAAAGAAAAAGAAGGAATGATTATATCTCAAAAAAAGAAAATGATACTTCTAAGCGACAATTTTCTATCAAGTCAAGTCCGGCTTATCGTTTGATGAAAGTTGAATTAAATAGTTGTGATACGGATGAAATTGTAAAAATTCCCCGATTTGGAGTGAAGAGGGCTTTGAAAATTATAGAATATCGGGAACGATTGGGTGGGTATGCAAAATTGAGTCAACTACATGAAATTTTTATAATTAAAGATATCGAAATGGATTACCTGGAAACATATTTTGAAGTTAATCCGGAAGGAATAAAGCAAATATATGTGAATAAAGATTCTTATAAAGAATTGGTTCGCCATCCTTATTTTGATGCTTATTTGGCAAAATCTGTAATAAAATATAGAGAAAAAACCGGAAAAATCAACTCATTGCAAGAGTTTCAGCAATGCACACATGCTTATAAAGAATTGCTCGAAAAACTGGAGCCTTACCTTAATTTTGAATAATAAACTAGAAGAAATTATTAAAGATCGGTTTGTTCTGTTTCGGGTTCAGCAGCAGGTTCTTCTTTTGTAAATTCTGATTTAGTCATAAAAGCACAAACTAAACAGAGAATAATGATTCCGGTTGCCAATCCCCACGTGGCTTTTTCCAAAAAGTCAGTAGTTTTACGAACCCCCATTATTTGATTGGAAGAGGCAAAATTAGAAGCTAAGCCCCCGCCTTTTGAATCTTGAATTAGAACAAAGAAACCTAAAACGATACAAGCTAAAATGATTATAACTACTATAAATACAAACATTTTTCAGTGTTTTTAATGATTATTTTTTTACTGTCTTGAGTTTATTAATTTGGTCTGCAAAGTAACAACTTTTTTCCGGATTTTGCAAGGCCAATTTTTTATATATTTTTATAGCTTTTCCGGTATATCCTTGTTCTGCATAAATTTTTGCCAAAGTTTCAGAAATAATCTCAGGATTCTCTACACAACTGGCCTTTCCATAGTTAATACTGTCATCATGAATTTCGGGATTAAAACGAATCTTTGGTGGGTCAGCAGAAAATTTTTCTATGAGTCCGTCAATGATAATCTCTTTTTCGGGTTGAGGTTGTGGAGTTTTCGTTTTTTCAGGAATAGCATTGCGAGATTCTTCTTGGGGGATTATTTTATAATGTTGGTATTTTTTTCGATCAAGTATGGAAAGTAATAATTTTGATTTGAGCAAATTATATTCTTCAGGTAGGAGATTTTTCAATGCTTGAGCATATAAAAAAACAACTAACCCGGAGGCCGGATAATGTTCCCGGAGAAGTTTTAACTGCTCTATTTCCACCTTCTGCGGATTAAAGTTGGTTACAGAACCTGAAAAAAATGTTTTGATTGAATTCATATTGACGAACTTGTATGATTACCAATTGACGAATGCTTTATTAAAAATATCATCTGTTATTGCTTCATTAATTTGTGCAACCAATGAACTTTCAATAGATGTGAAATTTTGACTGCTTGGATAGTCCACGTAGCGGCTGAACGTTTGTTCAAAGTTTTTGTTTTCATCAAATTTGTTATAAAATCGAACATTTACCGAAATGGATAATCTATTCATAGCAGCAGTTTCATTTCCTTGGATGGCAACGGGTGAAATGGTATAAGCTGTAATTTCTCCTTCAAAAGTATAATCTCCGGAACGATTAACGATGTTTAGGGGCGTTTGGCGTTGAATCATGTCTTTGAGTGCAGTAGTGAAATCCTGACTTAGCGTTGGATTAACAAGAGTGGCATTATTTACAAAAGTGGCTACTGATACCGTCTTCGCATTTGGATGAATATCCCCGCCTGTTAAAGAAACCGACATTTTGCATGCAGAAAGAAGCAACAAGACAAGGAATATGGAGCCCTGTATTAGCGAATGCAAGCGAATTAATGGTTCCTTCATGGTTTATAAATTGTATTCTTTAATTTTGCGATATAAGGTTCTTTCAGAAATTCCCAACTCTTTAGCAGCATCTTTTCTTTTGCTGCCATATTTATCTAATGCTTTTCTAATCATTTCTTTTTCCGATTCTATCAAAGAAAAATTGTCCTCAATAACGATAGATTCATCAATAAAGGGAACGTTATCTTCTCTTTCTTTTGGTTTAAATAAATTATCCTTTTCGATAATTTTATAAGTTTCTATTGGATCCGTGTGAAAATCATCTATTGGAAAACTACCTATTTGTCTTTGAATATTGGATTCTTTAATTTTCGAGGCATCGTCTTCTTTGTTCATGATTTTATTGACCTGCATTTTGAGTTCTGTTATCTCTCTTTTCAAATCAATTAGAAACTTATAGATGATTTCCCGTTCAAAATGTTCATTTTTTTCCTCATCTTTTTGCATAAGCATGGGAAGACCGGATAAATTATTTTTTTCAATATACTTGGAAAGAGTTACTTTATCAATAATTCGATTCTTCTCAAGAATGGAAATTTGTTTCGTAATATTTTTTAATTCTCTAATATTTCCCGGCCAGTTATGGTTGCTAAGAAATTCAACCGCATTGGGTGTAAGTTGAATGGGCGGAACTTGATACTTCTCGGAAAAATCGGAAGCAAATTTAGTAAATAAGAGGAAGATATCTTCTTTGCGTTCACGTAACGGCGGGAGATAAATTGGAACCGAGTTTAATCTGTAATAAAGATCGGCTCTAAATTTTCCGGCTGCAATTTTATGTGCCAGATTGACATTGGTGGCTGCAATCACTCTGACCTTTGTAGTAGAAACTTTAGAAGACCCAACCCTTATAAATTCTCCATTTTCTAGAACTCTTAACAAACGTGCTTGAGTTCCCAAAGGTAAATCTGCAATTTCATCCAAAAAAATAGTACCATGATTGGCGACTTCAAAGTACCCTTTTCTTGCTTCGGTGGCTCCTGTAAATGCCCCTTTCTCATGACCGAAAAGTTCGGAATCAATAGTTCCTTCAGGGATGGCGCCACAATTAACTGCAATATATTCTCCGTGTTTATATTTGCTATATTGATGAATAATTTTTGAAAAATTATCTTTTCCGACGCCACTTTCTCCTGTAATCAATACAGATAGATCCGTAACGGCTACTTGTACAGCAATTTCAATTGCGTGATCAAGCACCTCATTGTGCCCGATAATACCAAAACGTTGTTTGATTGCAATTAAATCCATTTAAAAATAATTTTTGCAAAGATACACGTTTTTTTACAAAATAGAAATTGAAACGCTGTTTTTTAACCGTTCATCGAAATGAGAAATTCTTCATTTGTTTTGGTCAAACTCATCTTATCTTTAATAAAGGTCATGGCTTCAATAGGAGTCATATCTGCCAAATGATTGCGAAGAATCCATATTTTTCGTAATATTTCAGCATTATGCAATAAATCATCTCGTCGAGTACTGGAGGCTACAATATCCACGGCAGGATAAATTCGTTTATTGGATAATTTACGATCTAATTGAAGTTCCATATTACCAGTCCCTTTAAATTCTTCAAAAATAACTTCATCCATTCTGGAACCCGTTTCGATAAGTGCAGTTGATATTATGGTTAGGGAACCACCATTTTCAATATTTCTTGCAGCTCCGAAAAAACGTTTTGGTTTTTGAAGAGCATTGGCTTCGACACCTCCGGAAAGAACTTTTCCAGATGCAGGAGCAATGGTATTAAATGCCCTTGCCAAACGTGTAATGGAATCTAAAAGGATGCAAACATCACGTCCACATTCGACCATTCTTTTGGCCTTTTCCAAAACAATATTTGCAATTCTGACATGACGTTCTGCAGGTTCATCAAATGTTGAAGAGATTACTTCCGCTTTTACATCCCGCTGCATATCGGTTACCTCTTCAGGACGCTCATCTATCAATAAAATAATAAGATATATTTCCGGATGATTGGCTGCAATGGCATTCGCAATCTCTTTTAAAAGAACGGTCTTCCCGGTTTTAGGCTGTGCTACAATTAACCCGCGCTGTCCTTTTCCAATCGGAGAAAAGAGATCTATAACACGTGTGCTTAAAGTTTCATTTCCATGCCCTGTTAACTTAATCTTTTGATCTGGAAACATCGGAGTGAGATAGTCAAACGGAATTCTGTCACGAATCTCTTCGGGAAGACGGCCGTTGATTTTTTGTACTTTTATTAAAGGAAAAAACTTTTCTCCCTCTTTTGGGGGACGTATGATTCCTTGAATAGTATCTCCGTTTTTCAGTCCGAATAATTTAATTTGTGACATAGAAACATAGATGTCATCAGGAGAATTGAGATAGTTGTAATCGGAAGATCTTAGAAAGCCGCAATTATCATGAGATATCTCTAAAACGCCTTCTGCAGTAATTTCGCCTTCAAAAGTAGCTTCTGCAACAAGTCTCCATTGTTCGGCTAAAATTGAAGGAACTTTTTCTGCTGCGGCTGCTTCCATTGCATTTTGTTCATCAGCAGTCAATTGATCTGTGGCCGGATGTGGTTCACTGAGCAAATCAAGAGTCTCTTCTGTTGTGTTTTCTTGAGAAATCAATATAAGAGTTTCATCATCAAGTAAAGTGTTATTTATTAATTCAAGTGATTTTTGCTTCTCTAATTCGATATCTTCCTCTTGCAGAATGGTGCTATTTTTGTTGTTTTTTTTCTTGATTCGTTCTTTGGGATTTTTTGGCTGAAAACTTTTTTCTTCTTCTCTTGCAGAATTTGTCATTTCCTTATTGATAAGAGCTTCCTCTTCTTTTATTTCTTTTGATTGATCCTCCACAATTAATTTAGGATTGAACTCTTCTTGCAATTCATGAACATATTCTATTGATATTTTTTTTGAATTTACATCTTCAGAAAATAAAAGTTCTGCTTTTTCTTTCCCGGTTTTCTTATCAGAGTTTTTTTTGTTTTTTTTCTTTATGGTTGTATTTTCCTTATTTCCATTGGAGACAACGCCATCTGCAATTTTTTGTTCGTTAGATGTAGCTACAGGAGTATTCTGAGATATACTAATTCTCTTTCTCTTAGGCTTTTGTTCAGATGAATTCAGCATAATGATAATAAATAAAAATGAATGAAAAATGTTAATTATTAATTGTAAAAGATGTTTTCAATGTGAAATCAATTATGAAATCCAATTCGTAGTTTGTATAAGATGTGAAAAAAACTACGCCGCAAAGATACAATTTATTTTTAAATTATTAAATGAAAAAAAATTATTTTGAAAAAAAAGAATCATTCATTACAATCCTGACCATCAGTCCATAATTGAATGCAAAATCGGAATATCCCTTGAGTCCCAATCGAGTTACGGCCACATAAAAAGCAGGATCCAGAGATACATATTGATTGAATGCCAATTTAAGACCAAATGCTCCGGAAAATCCGAATCCGGGGCCCCCGTATTTGGTGTTAAATGTCTGCATATTCGAGTTGGCAACATAAGTGCTTCCTCCATAAATATCGAGTAATGAAAAATCTTGTCCTTCAATAATAGCATCAAAACTTTTTACCCGCACAAAGTTGAATTGAGCTCCAATTTCAATAAACGGTTTTACAATACTTTTGGTTTCAAAAAGGTATATTGCAGATAAATCAAAAAAAGAACGATTCTCTTCTGCAACGATGTCATAATAGAGATAATCGGGGATATCGTTTCCTGTTGTTACTTTATTGTATGAAACCGTAAAGATGTCTTGGGCTTTTAATCTGGCAAAAGAATAGGAGAGTGAAATTCCCCAATGCTTATTAAAACGATATTTAGCAGCTAATTGAATAGAAAATGCAGGAGTATATTTTACATTTGTAGGATATTCATGTAACTTAATTTTGGGATCACTGCTTGAAATAAAATGATTATTACGGGTAATCAAATTATCTATCGATTGTTTCCAGGAATAATTATCAAAAATATAAGATAAGTTATTTTCATTGAACGGAGCACCGTTATAGTAAGCTGCTGTATATTTATTTCCGAAAAATACGCCTCCGCTTATATAAAAATCAACTCCCTGATTGCTGATTTTGTGTTCAGTAGTGCTTTTCCCCTTATCTTGCCCCATTACATCCAAGGAAAAGAGTGTAATTAATAATCCAACGATGACTATGTTTTTTTTCATAACGCAAAAATACATTTTTTTTAAATAAACCCGAAATTATTCGCATACTTGAAGAGGTTTATGTTAATTTTTTATATTTTTGCAAGTTAAATTCATAATAAAAGTTAAGAGTATTAAAATTACCTTGAAAATAAGATTATAATGTATTTAGATGTTGATGCAACTTTAAAACAAAAAAATCCAAAACTGCATAAATGGTTGCCCTCTTTTGTAATAAAATGGATTGAACGTATTATCCATCAAAAAGAGATGAATCAATATCTTTCGCAGCATCAGGGAGAATCATCAATAAAGTTTGCTCAAAATTTTTTGAAATCTTTTGATGTGAATGTCAATATTATTCAGGAAGAAAATATCCCGCGCACCGGAAGATATATTGTCGTGTCTAATCATCCTTTAGGAGGATTCGATGGTATTGCACTTATTTCCGTTGTAGGACAGTATCGTAATGATATCAAGTTTCCGGTGAATGATATCCTTTTAAGTTTTGATCAATTGAAAGAAGTTTTTATTCCAATAAATAAACATGGACAAAATAGTCAAGAAGCGGTAAAACAGCTTAATGAAGTTTTTGCCTCGGATGAATTGATATTTTATTTCCCCGCCGGATTGTGCTCCAGAAGACAAAATGGCGTTATTTGTGATTTGGAATGGAAGAAAACGGTTATTACAAAAGCAAAGCAATATCAACGAGATATCATTCCTGTTCACTTTAAAGGTGAAAATTCTGCTCGATTTTATAATTTAGCTAATTTTAGAAAGAAAATAGGCTTGAAATTTAATATAGAAATGTTATTTTTACCAGATGAAATGTTTAGACATAGAGGTAAAACTTTTGATATTAAATTCGGAGAGCCGATTTCGTATCAAACTTTTGATTCTTCTAAAAATGATCGTCAATGGGCAGCGTGGTTAAAAGAACAAGTTTATGCACTTAAATAAATATTGAGATACATGAAGAACATAATTGAACCGGTTGACAGAAAACTGCTTAGGGCTGAACTTACTAAAGATAAAATGCTGCGGAGAACCAATGCGGGTGAAAATGTCATCTATATGATTGATGCCCACAATTCTCCCAATGTAATGCTTGAAATAGGCCGGTTGAGAGAATATACTTTTCGTATGGCCGGTGGCGGAACAGGGAATGATGTGGATATTGATGATTATGATACGGCTCCAGTACCATTTAAACAACTAATCGTTTGGGATGAGGAAAATGAAGAACTCATCAGTGCCTACCGGTTTATTCTTGGAAAAGATGTGCCGTTGGATGAAAATGGGTATCCACATACCCCAACGTCTAAATTGTTTAATTTTTCGCCTCAGTTTATTCAAAATCAATGGCAAAAAACAATCGAATTGGGCAGAAGTTTTGTTCAACCCAAATACCAGGCTACCGTTAGTCTCCGATTGGGACTCTTTTCGCTTGATAATATTTGGGACGGCTTAGGAACGCTCATTGTAGATTATCCCGAAATGGATTATTTCTTTGGTAAAATGACGATGTATGATAGTTATAATCGTATGGCCAGAAATATGATTCTTAATTTTCTTGAAAGGCACTTCAAAGGAGATGAATCTTTAGTTGCACCTTTTGAACCGGTTTCTCTTGAGCGGGAAAAAAGAGGAGTTAAAGCTTTTTTTAATAATTCTTTAGCTGAAGATTTTAAACTTCTGAATAAAAATATTCGCGATTTGAAAGAGACAATTCCTCCTTTAATCAAAACTTATATATCTTTGTCACCCACCATGCAATATTTCGGAGCATCCGCCAATAAAGAGTTTGGAGAAGTCGAAGAAATTGCAATTCTAATCACAATTCGTGACATTTATGATGAGAAGAAAAAGAGGCATGTAGACTCTTATCGCAAATAATCAAGATTAATTAATACTCCGTTTCTCCGGAGTCAATTCTCTATCTTTAGGAGCACTTAATTTCGGAACAGTTTTTTTTGCCGGCCGAACAAGTGTTGAGCGTTGTGTGGTTAATAAAGAAAGAAGGACTTCTTTATATTGCTTACATGCAGTAGCTAAATTTTCATCAGCTTGCTCTGTGGACATACCATAAACTACAAAAGGAGTTCTCCATTCCATTCCCGAATAGGTGGTCATAAGTTGGTAAGGACGCAATAGTTCGTCCATAGTGAACATATTTCTACCTCCGGACCTGTATGCACTCTCTTCAGAACCGGTAGTAGTTACAACCAATAATGGTTTGTCCCGAATAATCTCTTTTTGAGAAAAAGTATAAAAAACTTCGTCTATCCATTTTTTCATTTGCGAAGGAGCAGATGCAAAATAAAAAGGAAATTGCAACACAATTGCAGATGCTTCACTTACAATTTGAGTGTGTTCTTCAAGGTTGAAATCTTTTTTAGGATTTATATAAAGATCAACAACTCTTACGGATGGAATTAAACGAGCTTCAGTCAATAATGCTGCATTCGCTTTGGATTCTTTTAAAGAAGGATGGGCTACAAAAATAACAATGCTGCCATTCTTGTTATTATTTGGATTGGATTGAATTTGTGTTGGTTGTGGTTGTTTGTAACTTCCTGTATTTTGAGCAGAAACAAAAACTTGCCCAATCATGCAGATTGCGAATAAGATAAAGAATGTCTGTTTTTTCATAGTGTTATTTTCTATTCTATAAATATATTTTTTAAATGGAAATGAATATGCAAAAATAGAGTTTTTTTTAATTTAACAAGCTCCCCGGAGAATTCTGTATCGGAAAAGAAATTCTATGGAAATGAAAATTAATGCCAATATCAAGAAAATTGCAAATTCATCTGCTTTATTCTCAAATACAGTTTCACTGATTTTTGTCTTTTCCATCTGATCTATTTCTGTGTAAACGTTTTTTAGTTTTTGGTTATTTGTTGCTCTAAAATATTCTCCTCCTGTATTAAGTGCAATTGTGCTCAATAAATTTTCATCCAACTCGGTTTTCATATAAACAGGGCCAAATGGTGTTGGAAATGGCGCTTGTCCGTTGTTTGTGCCGCAGCCGATAGTGTATACTTTGATCCCAAATTCTTTAGCCATTTCTGCTGATGAATAGGGGTCAAGATAACCGGCATTATTGACTCCGTCTGAAAGTAAAATGATGATTTTGCTCTTAGCTTCGCTATCACGTAAACGATTGATAGCGGTTCCTAAACCATCTCCAATAGCAGTTCCGTCTTCTACGATGTCAAATGTAACTTTTTTTAATAGGCCTAATAACGTGTTGTGATCTGAAGTCAGTGGACACTGAGTATAGGCTTCTCCGGCATATACGACCAATCCGATTCGGTCATTGGGACGTCCTTCAATAAATTCAATGGCGACCTTTTTAGATGCTTCCAATCGGTTTGGAGTAAAATCCATCATTTTCATACTTCCTGAAATATCAAGTGCCAATACGATATCAACTCCTTCAACATCAATTTGATTCCGACGGAGTGGGGATTGTGGCCGTGCCAAAGCAAAAACAATACAGATGATAACCATTATCCTGAAAAATAATGGGAGCCATGAAAATTTTTGTTTCCAACTCTTTTTGCTTCCTTCAAAAGATTGCGTAGTTGATATATACATCCCTGGTCGTATCTTGTGCCGTTTCCATATTTGCCATCCAATGATTGGAATAATAATTAATAAAAGTAAGAAATAATATGGATCTGCAAATGAAATTTCATGAAAATTTGTCCGAAAATTTGAAAGAAAATTCATCTCTGTGTCTATTTGAATACTTAATTAGAATTATTGTCTGCTTCTGCTGTTTCGGAAATAAATATGTGTGCGTTTTTGAAACTGGTGTCATGATCATTAGGTAAAGGTTCAGACTTTGCAAATTTCACTAAATCTGCTGTAGTAAACAAAAAATGAAGTTTATTTAAAAGGTCTTCTTTGATGCCGATATTTTCGGATTGTTCTAAAATTTCTGCTGAAGTCATTTCCATTGCATCAATATTCCAACGATCTTTATAATATCTCCGCACAATATCAGTCAATTCTGAATAATATAATTTCACTTGACCTTCCTGCCATAATTTGCGTAATCTTAATTTTTCCAATTTTTTAAAAGCTATAATGTGAGCTTTTTCTTTAGGTTTTGAAGAAACTCGTGTAGGTCTGGAATGCCTTTTTTTGCCATATTTTGTATAAAACCATAAAAAAAGTACAATAAACGCGATTATCCCTATACCAATAAGGATGTAGGGGAGTAATTCTTTGAATGTTATCGGTACATTCGCCATCGGCTTAATATCTTTAATCGCCAACGTGGTATCAACGGGAAGAGTTGTGATTGTGAATAAAATTGAATCTGATTGAGCTAAGATTATTGAATCCGTTGACAAAAGTTGTAAAGAAGGAAATTTATATTGTCCTGTATCAAAAATCGTTACGGTGATTGTTTGTCTAAATTTTGTCTGTGTTTTTTCATGAATGGTATCAATAGAAGATTTCTCAATGAATTCCAATAATCCTAATTGCGTTTCTGTAACTTGCGGAAAAATAAACGAAGCATTATTAGGAACAGTGATTAATAATTGAAATTTAAGATAATCCCCGATTAAATATTTTGAACTGTCCAATTGTGTAGAAATGGAATAGGATTGTCCAAAACTTAAACCTGCTGAGAAAATAAATAATATTATTATAATCAGTCTTTTAGATTTCATCGATTTTTTCTTTTTTTTGGTGCAAAAATATATTTTTTTAAGCAAAAAAACAACTATATAACATTGTGAACGTAAGAAAATCAATGATATTGAATAGGAATCTCTTTTTTCTTTTTTTTTGTTTTATTACTTTTTTTAATTATACTTGCAATAATTATTCACCAAAAATTATGATTATGAAAAAATTTTATCTTTTTTTAATTGCCATGATGACCAGTATGGTCGGGTGGACACAAACAGTAGTTTTTAGCGATAATTTTGATTCTTACACTGCCGGAGGAATGTTGGCGGCGCAAAATCCTACAAATTGGACAACATGGAGCGAAACTCCGGGGGGAAGTGATGATGCAACGATCTCTACAGAGATTGCTTTGTCTCTTCCCAATTCTCTTAAAATTACTGGAACCAACGACATTATTTATCCTTTCGGAAATCTGACAACAGGTCACTATTTGGTATCTTTTAAGTGGTATGTTGTAGCCAGCGGAAATGGTGCTTATTTCAATATGCTGCATACTCTGGCAGGAACATCAAGCGAGTGGGCTTTTGAATGCTATATGGATGCTGCCGGAAATGGAGTTCTTTATTTGCAAGAAGTTCAGAATCCTTTTACGTTTACCCCTAATACATGGATGGATGTTCAATTGGATGTTAATCTGGATTTGGATTCTATTATGTTAACTATTGCCGGAAATCAAATTAAAAATTGGAAATTCAGTAATCTTGCCGCCGGTACGGAGCAAGGAATCAAACGTCTTGCTGCTATTAATTTCTATGCAGGATGTCTCGATAATTTAACCGGAGGTACCAACTTCGGCACCTATTATGTGGATGATTTTTCTGTAATAGACCAACAGCAATCCTCTTCAATTCAAACTTCCTCATATTCAAATGTACTTCTTGGACCAAATCCCGCTGCGAATTCGTTTATGGTTCAAACAAGTGATGTTTCAGGGAATCAAGAACTGCTTCTGTATGATATGTCAGGAAAATTATTGAAATCCGAATTGCTGCAAAATGGGGTCAATACGATTAATATCGAGCAATTCTCAGCAGGTTTTTATTTAGTTAAAGTTCTTCAAGACGAACAAACAATTTATAGGGCTAAATTGATCAAAAAGTAACTTTTTCTTCTGGCTGAAGTGAGGCATTGAACAATGAATTTGTATTGTTTGTTTCATATGTGTTATCTTATTAATTTAAGATAGATTATTTTTTAATGTTTTTATTATGAATAATTTATGTGAATTAATGATGATTTTAATGTCGAATTTTAAAATATAATAAAATGAAAGAGATAATTAAAAAAATATTTCATCCGGGGATTAATACCTCCTTTGAATCAATCGGATTATTGATGGTTCGGATTATTGTCGGAGCGTTTATGTTGACTCATGGATTCGGAAAATTGATGATGTTATTGGGCGGGAACACTGCAATGTTCCCCGATCCAATCGGAATAGGAGCAACGGCTTCTTTATTCTTGATTGTATTGGCGGAATTTCTATGCTCTATTTTCTTAATCTTTGGTGTAGCAACGCGTTTGTCAGCAATCCCTTTGTTGATAGGAATGCTGGTGGCAGGATTAATGGTACACGGAGCAGATCCTTTTGCATCCAAAGAATTATCCTTACTATATGGTTCCGTTTATTTAATGTTGATTATTACCGGACCCGGAAAATATTCAATAGACCAATTGATCTTTAATGCTTTAGATAAGAAAAATAAAATTTAGAGGAGAAAATGTTTTGGATCAACTTACTTCCATTAATTGGGAAGTAAAGTTCTTGCCATCATAGAATAATCTGTAATTTTCACCCTCTTTGGTATAATAGATTATCTTGAAGTTGTTGATTGTGGTATCAGGTCCTAAATCAGGGTCGATTACGCCGCATTCATTATATAAAATATTGAATTGAAGGCTATCTTTGAGGATAATATAGATGTTATTTCCACAAGTGCCGGACAAGCAATTTAATTCCATGAAAAAATAGCCTGACAAAGAATCTTGAAGATAATCATGTGTAATTTCGCAACCTTCTATAAGACAATCGTAAGTGTGCAAAAAATCTGTATTTATTGCGGCAGAGTCTCTTAACATTTCTGGAAGAATGATGTCGTTTGAGATGTAAAAGTCAAATAAAGCATCAACCGAAGCTGTGTCTTCCGGATTAAAGGAGACCAGAACTTCTGGTGTTTGTTTTTCTTTTTGATGACAACTTACAAAACAGAATAAGGATATAGAAATCAATAATACGAAACAAAATTTTTTTTTCATGATATTATATTCTATCGAGAACGGTTTGAATTAATTTTTCAACGTAGGGTTTGTAATCTTTTGAGAAATCTTTAGTAACTCTATTGGCAATAGCAACACAAACAGTAAGTGCTTTATGTCCGAACATTCTACTTAATCCGTATAAGGCTGAGGTCTCCATTTCAAGGTTCGTAATTCTCTTCCCTTGGTAATTAAATTGTTCAATTTTCCCATTGAGTTCAGGATATTTTAATTTTCCGCGAAGTTCTCTCCCTTGCGGACCGTAAAAGCCGCCGGCGCTTGCTGTGATGCCGTGAATCATATCATAACCGATTTTTTTCATCAGCCCGGAATCTCCATCAACACAATAAGGATAAGGTAATCTTTCATTCCAACCGGTTTGAGCAACAAAGGATTCAACCAATGCTTCATCTGAAATATTTTTATAATCATAAAAATGTAACAAACCATCAAAACCAAAACCTGCTTCGGAAGCAATAAATGAATTAACCGGAATATCAGGCTGCAACGCACCGCAAGTGCCAATGCGAACAATATTGAAACTGCGACCGGTCGCTTTAATCTCTCTGGTTTTAAGGTCTATATTTGCTAAAGCATCTAATTCATTGAGGACAATGTCAATATTGTCAGTTCCCATGCCTGTTGACAAAACTGAGATGTTCTTTCCTTTGTAACTGCCCGTATGGGTAAAAATTTCACGATTTTCTCGTTTTACGTCAATATGGTCAAAATGAGAAGAAACTTTGGCAACCCGATTCGGGTCTCCCACTACAATAATGTTATCTGCGATCTCATCGGGGAATAGATTTAGATGATATACTGCTCCGGATGGTTGAAGCGGAAGTTCAGAATCTTTAATTTTCATGGTATTTTTTTTTAATGAATTTATATAATAAATCAAAAATGTGTATGATTAAGTTGAAAAAGACTGCAAAGTTAGTAAAAAAACGGATTAAGAAATCAATTTTTTATGAGCAGGATTGAAAAAAAAAAACTACCTTTGCAAAATCAATATTAGTTTAAATAAAATATTAATAATCATTTATTTATGAAAGAAGAATTTGCGATTGTTGCGGGTAGGGCCAGCATCGAATTGGCAATAAAGATTTCTAATTATCTTGGTGTCCCGATTTTAAAAACTGTAATTGAACAATTTAAAGACGGAGAGATACAAGCCAATTATGATGAAACAATCCGAGGAAAACATGTTTTTATTATTCAATCTACTTTTGCTCCTGCGGAAAATATAATGGAATTACTCATGCTTGTTGATGCAGCTAAAAGAGCTTCTGCAGATAAGATTATTGCAGTTATTCCTTATTTTGGTTATGCCCGTCAAGATCGAAAGGATAAATCCAGAACATCTATTGGTGCAAAACTAATGGCTAATCTTTTGACGGCTGCGGGAGTTGATAGATTGATTACCATGGATTTACATGCAGATCAAATTCAGGGATTTTTTGAATTCCCGGTAGATCATTTATATGCTTCTACTGTTTTTCTTCCCCATATCATGAATCAAGGATTCAAAGAATTATGTATGGTGTCTCCGGATACCGGCGGTACTAAAAGAGCGGTTTCGTATTCTAAATGGCTTGAATGTGACTTTGCTATAGGTTATAAACAAAGAGTAAAAGCGAATGAAGTGGAAAGTCTTCAAATTATTGGTGATGTCGTTAATAAAGATGTTATTCTCATTGATGATATTATTGATACCGGAGGGACTATTTGCAGAGCGGCTCAAAGAATTAAAGAACTGGGGGCAAAAAGTGTTATGGCGATGTGTACCCACGCAGTATTGTCGGATAATGCAATGGATAAACTTGAAAATTCAGTGCTCGATAAAATTATTGTAACAGATTCTATACCACTGAAAAGACAATCTTCCAAATTTGAAGTGATTTCCGTTTCCTACATTTTTGCAGAAGTAATTAGAAGTGTTCTGGAACATACTTCAATTTCATCTCATTTCGAAGTAGTGAAAAGTGTTGTTGAAATGGCAACTCACCCTGACCAATAGAGTAATTATAAATTTGTAAATATATCGTGTATGGATGAAACAAAAGTAGGGGAGATGTTGTCTTCTCAAGGAAAATTTGATTGGCTGCAAAGTATCAGAAAAGAATTTAAAAAGTATCATAAATCTACCGATAAAGAAGAAGATGATGCAGCAACAATTTTACAAGATAAACGTCACACGCTGATTTCTACAAAATTGTTTCTTGATGCGATACATTTCGATTTAACATATTTCCCGCTCAAGCATTTGGGCTATAAAATTGTTTCAATTACGATATCCGATATTTTGGCGATGAATGGTATCCCAACCCATTTAATGATTCATCTTGGGGTTTCAAATCGTTTTTCATTGGCTGCTGTTGAAGAAATTATGTTTGGGGTGAAGTATTGTTGTCAACAATATAAACTTGATTTGATTCAGTTGGATGTTGAGCCTTCATGTCAAGGCCTTGTGGCTTCAGTTACTGCATACGGAGAAGTTGAGGCATCGAAGAAAGTCTTGAGAGACGGAGCTAAAGAAAACGACCTTATTTGTGTTTCAGGAGATCTGGCTGCTGCTTATGCGGGGTTGCTCCTTTTGGAAAGAGAGAAGAAAGTTTTTCAAGTGAATCCTCAATCGCAACCTGATTTTGCAGGATATGATTACTTGTTGGAGAGACAACTTAAACCGGAACCAAGATTCAATATTATTAAAAGTCTTAAAGAATCTGATATTCAGCCCTCTGCAATGACTCATGTTACTCACGGATTGGCTGCTGCTGCAATTCATATATGCCGAGCTTCTCAAGTAGGTTGCCGAATTTTTGAAGAAAAACTTCCTATTGATATTTTAACTTTTCAAACATTAAAAGAGCTAAATATTGTTCCAACAACAATTGCTCTTAATGGTGGGGATGATAATGAAATTCTGTTTACAATATCGCAATCGGATTACGAAAAAATAAGTGGCATTAAGGAAATTAGTGTTATTGGTTATATAAAAGACAAAAACTCCGGCTGTAATTTGATTACCAATGATGAAAAGCAAATTCCATTAACAGCACAAGAGTTTTCCCCTTTCTCTACCACTGATTAATTTTTAGAATTTAAATCCTGCGGTTAAAGCAATTTTGTGATATGCATATTCAGTTTCAGCTGCATTGACATATATAGGATTATATAACCAATATTTTTCTTTGGATAATTTTAAAGCATATGCAAGGTCTAAGAAAAAACTTTTGCTACGGAATCCTATACCTCCTGATGCAGTATGAGAAGATCCATCATTGATGTTTTCTTTATATGGACTGCTTTTATAGTTATATCCTAATCTTATTAAGAAATTTTCATTCAGGGCAACTTCGCCGCCAACTCTCACAGAATGTTGCGCTCCGTATTTATTCCGAATGTCTTGATTCTCATCCGAAAAGGAATAATCATTAGCAAATAATGAACTCATTCCGTAGTTTGCAAATTCATATTCCGCACTGATAAATGCCCTTTTCTTTATAAAAAAAGCAAGATTACCCATAATGCGTAAAGGAGTGGTTAATTTGTATCTGTAATATTGCTCCGGAGATTCATCCGAGTAAGTTCTATCACTATAATTGGCAATAAGATCTCTTCTGTATGTATCTTTTAAACTATTGAAAAATGTAGGTGTATGAAAGGCAAACCCAAAACGCATAAAATCAACAGGTTGATAAAGAAGACCTATTTTAAAATTAATTCCGGTTCCTCGAGTATATAAATAATCTTCCATCTCAAAATTTTCAAATCCTCCGATGGAATCTGTTTCATCTACTTCTTCATAGGTGGATTTTTCAATATAATTGATGAATGGAACACCAATAGTTCCTCCAAGGTATAATTTGTCCCCGTAATTTCCTCCTAATGAAAAATTCATCTCGTCAATAGATCCGCTAGTGTGAATATATTTTGATTGTTTTAAGGATTGTTTTTCCAATGGACTATAGTATGCCCCTTGAGTTGAATCATAATCCAGTAGCCATGTATTCCAAGCCAAGTATGTATCAAAAGGTCCCGATTCAGACAAATCTCTGCTTGATTGATTGGCTGCATTCACAAATTCATCCATAATCGAACTATTTGCACTTGTACCTTCAATGCGGAGTTCATTATTAAAATCAGCAATTCTATTATACCCGAATCCAAATTGAACTCCTTTCCAATTGGAAGTTTCCTTTGTTGAAAAAGCCAAGACAACACCTGCATTGGATAAATGATAATTATTGGAAAGATATTTGGATAAATTTTTGTTATACGATGAAGATGAATTCATAATGGTAACTACCAATGGAGTAAAAGTAACTTCACTTTTTTTGAACACACCAATCGAAGCCGGATTCGTAGCTAAGGCTGAAAATTCAGCACCTACAGCACCAAAAGCACCCCCCGCTCCAATAAATCTTGCAGTCCCACTCCAATCTGTTTGAGAAAATCTAAATGCATCTATGTCATTTTGACCTTTTGTGTTAAGAAAAAAAATGCATAAAATAAAGCTGATTAAAAAAATTCCCTTTTTCATAATTATAAATTAATAGTGTGATTTTTTAATGATTAATTATATGTGGTAAATTATCTGCCTCTTCTTGAGGAACTGCTGCTACCGGAAGATGAAGATGAGGAACTGCGACTAGAACTTGGCGAAGAATAAGAAGATCTGCTTGACGAACTACTTGATCCGGAATACGAAGAACGATTGGATGAAGAGTTGGAAGGTTTTGAGTATGAAGAGCGATTGGATGAAGAGTTGGAAGGACTTGAGTATGAAGAGCGATTAGATGAAGAGTTGGAAGGTCTTGAGTATGAAGAGTTGCTATTGGTATTTTGAGGTGTTGAATAAGAGGGACGTGAAGAAGAATTGGAGTTGGCGGGTGCTGAGTATCTCGAATTTCCGGAAGAATTAGAAGGTGCGGTATATGAAGAACCGCTATTGTCTCTATTATAGGTTGGTCTTGCATTTGAAGGACGATAACCATCATAATTACGATTGCTGTTAGAAGGGGCAGTATTACTCCGATTGTAATCCGTATTGCGTGAAGGAGGTGTACTTTGACGATTATAGTTAGGATTGTTTGGTGTGGGATTTGTCCTTGGTGCAGAAGGAGCTTGTCTCTGTGGTGTGTTGTAATTAGGTGTTGGTGTCGTTTTGTTGACAGGACTATTTTGATTACTATTTGTGTTTACATTCGTGGGAGGAGTTTGTTTGTTTGGAGCAGTATTGTTATTAGTATTCGGTTTTGTTCCGGCAGTCGGTGAAGATGGTGTAGTATTAGACGGAGGTGTTTTATTTACCCGAGCATCGTTGTTAGTTCCTGAATTAACTCCTGGAGTCTTCCCGGGCATGGGATTTTCGACTTTAGTTTTTTCACCTGTAGGAGCGTTATTGGTAGGAGGAACAATCTCTTTCACTGCAGTTGCAGTTCCTGTTTTAGGAGTAGAAGGATTTGTGGCTTTTTGATTTGCAATAGTTGAAGTTCCATTTCCGGAAATATGAGAAGTTGCTCCATTGGCTATAATTTGATCATATCTTTCATTGAAACTTACAGGAGTTAACGAATGTGAGGTGGAACCCGAAGCAGGCCCATTACTTCCTCTTCCATAATCCTCAGGTCTTTCGCCTCTTGAATTGTTGTTTGCTGCAATTCCATTCGAACTTCCAATACGATTACGGTGTCCGTAGAAATAGGAGCGGTTGTTGTCATAATAGTTGTGATAATAACCAGCATAATAACCTGCGTAGTAGCCATCATAATAACCGTTATTGTATCCGTTCCAATATCCTCCCCAGTAAGGACGATGACATCCCCATCCCCATCCGTAATTAAAACCATATGAGTAATATCCGTACCCATAATAATGTGGACGGTAATATGAGTTCGGCCACCACCAATCATATCCTAAATAAATACTCATTCCCCAACTGGAAGGTGAATAGTCATACCAATACAAATTGGTATAGTAAGGATCGTAATAACCCCAATTGGTGTATGAATCATTGTGGAAACGGCGTATGCGAGAAGTGTAGTAATAATCGTAATAATCATCTTCATCATAATAATTATAATTATTTACGATATATGTATTTCCTGCGCTTTCTTCGTAATAAGTAATGGAGTCTGAATAATTAACATTATTATTGTAATTGTTATTGGCATCTGCTTCATAATCGTAATAACCATTATTACTTTCATACGATTGATATTGGGGTGCCTCTTCAGAATAAGTTACAGCTTGAGTTTCTTTACTTACTTTTTGATATTGTTGGTCAGAGGAAGTAGTGTATATGTCATCATAATAGGTTAAAGAGCCTAATTTACATGAAGTTGCGATGAATGCAGTCATGGCAATTATGATAAAAATATTTTTTTTCATGGCTATATCTCCTATCCTTTAAATTTATTGCTTTTTATTGTTTATTTTTGCACGATTTAATATTGTAGACTACAAAGATAGTAAAAAGTTAATTTATAAACGAAAAATAATGGCGAAAAGTTTTACAACACGCGAAGAAAATTATGCACAATGGTACAATGATATTGTGAAAAAAGCTGATCTTGCTGAAAATTCTGCAGTAAGAGGATGTATGGTAATTAAACCCTATGGATATGCCATTTGGGAGAAAATGCAGTCTGTTCTTGATAAAATGTTTAAAGATACTGGTCATGTGAATGCCTACTTCCCACTCTTTATACCTAAATCTTTTTTTAGTAAAGAAGCCAGTCATGTTAAAGGATTTGCAAAGGAATGTGCGGTTATTACGCATTATCGATTGAAAAATAATCCTGATGGAGACGGTATCATTGTGGATCCTGATGCAAAGTTAGAAGAAGAATTAATTGTAAGGCCAACTTCAGAGACGATCATTTGGGATACTTATAAAAATTGGATTCAATCTTATAGAGATTTACCTGTTTTGTGTAATCAGTGGGCAAATGTGGTGCGATGGGAAATGCGTACCCGTCTTTTTCTTAGAACTGCTGAGTTTTTATGGCAGGAAGGACATACAGCTCATGCTACTCGTGAGGAAGCCATTGAAGAAACGCGCAAAATGTTACATGTTTATGCCGATTTTGCCGAAAACTTTATGGGTATTCCGGTGATTAAAGGATATAAATCTCCCAATGAACGGTTCGCCGGTGCAGAAGATACCTATTGCATTGAGGCGCTCATGCAAGATGGAAAGGCCCTACAAGCCGGAACTTCTCATTTTCTTGGTCAGAATTTTGCAAAAGCTTTTGACGTTAAATTTTTAAATAAAGAGAATCAATTGGAATATGTATGGGCAACTTCGTGGGGCGTTTCAACCCGTTTGATAGGTGCACTGATTATGACACATTCCGATGATAACGGCTTGGTGTTGCCTCCAAAATTAGCACCTTTGCAAGTAGTTATTATTCCAATCTATAAAACAGAAGAACAATTACAAGCAATCTCTGCAGTTGTGGAACCTTTGATAAGTCAACTTAAAGCTAAAAATATTACAGTGAAATATGATGATGACGATTCAAAACGCTCCGGATGGAAATTTAATGAATATGAAATGAAAGGGGTTCCGGTGAGAATTGCCATCGGTCCGAGAGATTTAGAACAAAACAGAGTGGAAGTGGCCAGAAGGGATACCCTTGAGAAAGTATCCATGTCTATGGAAGGATTGCCGGAGAATATTCAAGCATTATTGGATGAAATTCAACAAAATATTTATCAAAAAGCATTGAAATTTAGAGAAGAAAATACCCGAAAAGCAGATACTTGGGAAGAGTTTGTATCCATCCTGGATAACCACCCTGGATTTGTATTGGCTCATTGGGATGGGACGGCAGAAACAGAAGAACTTATCAAAGAAAAAACGAAAGCTACAATTCGTGCAATTCCTTTTGATGCACCCAAGGAAGAGGGGAAATGTATTTTAACAGGAAAGCCTTCTCACCAAAGAGTGCTTTTTGCTCGTGCTTATTAAAAATTAAAAATAATATCGATGTCTGAAGAATTTCATTTTCTTTCAGATTTAGCCCTAATTCTTATATCTGCAGGGTTTGTTACGATTATTTTTAAATTATTAAAACAACCTCTTGTTCCCGGTTATATCTTAGCCGGGTTTTTAGTAAGTCCTTATTGCAGTATTTTCCCTACGGTTATGGATATGGAAAATGTTCATGAATGGTCTGAAATCGGGATAATTTTTCTCCTTTTTGCATTAGGACTTGATTTTAGTTTTAAAAAATTATTCAGAATAGGAAATTCTGCTTTTATTGCTGCAGGGATTGAGATTCTTGGGATGATTTTTATAGGATTTATTACAGGTCAATTGTTGGGCTGGAGTGGAATGGAGAGTCTTTTTCTCGGAGGAATGTTGGCGATGTCATCGACCATGATTATCATTAAAGTTTTTGAAGAACTGAACCTCTCCAAAGAACGCTTTTCGGATGTGGTGATGGTAATACTTATTCTTCAGGATTTAGTGGCCATTATTATGATGGTTATGTTGTCTACAACAGCAGCAAGTCAGCATTTTGAAGGAGAAACCCTGCTGATATTGCTGATGAAGTTGGTATTCTTCCTTATTCTTTGGTTTGTTGTTGGAATAGCATTCTTACCGACTTTTTTTAAGAAATTAAAAAAATGGATTAACGATGAAACATTGCTAATCTTTTCAATCGGACTTTGTTTCGGGATGGTTGCATTAGCTAACTATTTAGGATTCTCAACCGCTCTTGGGGCATTTGTGATGGGCTCGATTTTGGCGGAAACAATCGAAGGAGAAAAAATACAGAATTTAATCAAGGGAATTAAGGTGCTTTTTGGTGCTATTTTTTTTGTTTCGGTAGGCATGTTGATGGATGTTACGATTATCAGTCAATACTGGGGTACTATTATTGTAATTTCTGTATTATCGATTTTTGTCAAAGGATTTATTTCTACTGCAGGAGTATTAATTGCAGGAGAACCATTTAAAGTGGCTGTGCGCTCAGGATTTAGTTTGTCTCAAGTAGGAGAATTTGCATTTATTATTGCCTCTGTAGGGGTATCGTTGAATGTTATGCGTCCTGAAATTTATCCTATTATTGTAGCGGCATCTGTCATTACGATTTTTACGACTCCTTATGCCATTCGTTTTGCAGCTCCATTTGCTACTTGGATTTTGCCGAGATTTTCTCCTAAAGTAAAGCGATTTTTGAATAATTACGAAAGAGAAGCTCAAAATATTAAAAAAGAAACGGTTAAAAGTAAGATTATTAAACACGTTTTGGCTAGAATGATTGTCCTCTCCGTAATTATTGTTGCTATTTTGCTGTTCTGTTTTTCTTATTTAAATCCTTTTATTTACACGACAATTACCCATAGAATTCCTCATAATTGGGCAATGTTTGTAAATGTACTGGTGCCGTTAAGCATGATTGCTCCTTTTTTGGTGGGGCTTATGACCGGAAAACAAAAAGATATTGAGTTTTATGCCATGGTTTGGAAAGAGAGTAAAGCAGGCCGTTATCTTTTGTTGAGTTGGATTATCTTGCGTACAATGTTGGTTGTCTTTTTTGTGATTATTCTTCTCTCAAAATATTTTACATTTTCTATATGGCTCATCATTGTGATTGCATTATTAATTGTTTTTATAATTTTTATTTCAAGAAAAGCATTTAAACGTTATTCTAAAATAGAGACCTATTTTTTATCAAACTTGAATTTGAAAGAGGAGAACATAAAAAGAGAAGAAGATAATAATTAAAAAATAATCATAAAGATAAGAAAATAAGCTGTAATTATTTTAGTATTTTTGCATTCTTTAAATAGAGGCAATGAAGATTATCTGTATAGGAAAAAATTATTTGAGTCATATTCAGGAGTTTGCCCAACAACCTCCTAAAACTCCTGTTTTTTTCTTCAAACCAGATTCTTCTATTTTAAATAGAAATAGACCATTTTTTCTGCCTGATTTTTCGGAAGATATTCAGTATGAAGTAGAACTATTAGTCAGAATTAATAAAGTGGGAAAATATATCCAAAAAAAATATGCTCATACCTATTATGATGAGGTAGGATTAGGTATTGATATTACAGCCAGAGACTTACAAAGAAAATGTGTGGCTCAAGGCCACCCGTGGGAAGTCGCTAAAGGATTTGATGGTTCTGCTGTAGTGAGCAAATTTGTGAAAAAGGAGCTTTTTCCTGATATTCATAACATCTCTTTTTCTCTGTTGTTAAATAATAAATGTGTCCAAAAAGGCAATAGTTCGGAAATGCTATGGGGAATTGACGACATAATCGTTTATGTATCCCGATTTGTAACTTTTAAAACGGGAGATATTATTTTTACAGGAACTCCTGCGGGTGTAGGGACACTTCATATCAATGACCATTTACAAGGATTTATTGAGGATGAGAAATTTCTAGATTTTAAAATAAAATAACATTAATTATTATCCACCAAAAAGAAGAACTATGAATTTAAAAATGCGATTAATTGTAATGAATTTTCTCCAATACTTTATTTGGGGGGCTTGGCTCATTTCCTTAGGAAGTTATTTGGGAGGAGCCTTAGGGTTTAACGGAGTTCAAATCGGAAGTTTTTATGCCATTATGGGGATTACCTCACTCTTTATGCCTGCTGTAATGGGAATTGTTGCAGATAGATGGATTCCGGCTCAAAAACTCTTGGGAATATGTCACCTGCTGGGAGGACTATTTATTTTTATGGCAGCTTTTGCAACCGATTATAATACATTGTATTCTTTTATCTTTCTCGGTGTTGCATTTTATATGCCGACAATTGCTCTTTCTAATTCTGTAGCCTATTTTGCACTTGAAAAATTCGGATTCGATACGATTAAAGATTTTCCGCCGATTCGAGTATTTGGTACAATAGGCTTTATTGCTGCCATGTGGACAGTTGACCTTACCGGTTTTAAAGTGTCTGAATTGCAATTTTATGTTTCCGCAATTGCTTCTCTTTTATTAGGAATTTATTCATTTACTTTACCTCACTGTCCGGTTAATAAATCTGTTGAAAAGAAATCTTTTATTGAAGCTTTGGGGTTAAAAGCTTTTACTTTATTTAAAGATAGTAAAATGGCTATTTTCTTTATTTTTTCGATGCTTTTGGGTGCTGCATTGCAAATTACAAACGGATTCGGAGATTTATATATTAATAGCTTTGCTAATGATCCCTTATTCGCAGATGCATGGGGCGTTAAACATTCGGTGATGCTTATTTCATTATCTCAAATATCAGAAACACTATGTATTTTATTGATCCCATTCTTTCTGAAACGTTTTGGAATAAAGAAAGTGATGTTGTTAAGTATGTTTGCATGGGTACTTCGCTTTGCTTTGTTTGGCACCGGAGATCCGGGTTCGGGAATATGGATGCTTGTCCTTTCTATGTTGGTTTACGGAATGGCTTTCGATTTCTTTAATATTTCAGGAGCTCTTTTTGTAAATCAGGAAACATCTCCTGCTATTCGCTCAAGTGCACAAGGATTGTTTATGATTATGACCAATGGCTTCGGCGCAACTATTGGTTCGTTTGCCGCAGGTGCAGTTGTGAAGAATTTTGTTCCTAATCCTGCAGGTAGCCCGATGGGATGGGATGTGGCATGGTTTATTTTTGCTGGTTATGCCCTTGTGGTTGCGATTGTCTTTGGATTGGTGTTTAAGTATAAACATAATCCTGATGCCATAAAAGAGATTCATCATTAATAATATATTCCTAATGGCAAAAAAAAGAAAATCTAAAAGTAAAAAGAATTTTCTTAAACGCATTATAGTGCTGTTGGGGAAAATAGTGGTGGGATTAATCATTTTTTCTTTACTGCTCACTATTTTATATCGATGGGTTAATCCGCCTATTACTCCGTTAATGATTATTCGAAAAGTAACAAATGATGCTCCAATTGATAAAAAATGGGTGGATATTGATGAAATATCCCCCTATTTTATCAATTATGCCGTGGCGGCAGAAGATAATAATTTTTTAGCTCATAAAGGTTTTGATTTTGGAGCGATTCAAAAAGTCCTTGATGATCGCGAACATGGAAAAACCTCTCGGGGGGCAAGTACCATTTCACAACAGACGGCAAAAAATGTTTTTCTGTGGCCAAAACGGTCTTGGTTGCGAAAAGGTTGCGAAGTCTATTTTACTTTTCTTATCGAAACTTTTTGGAGTAAAGAAAGAATCATGGAAGTTTATCTGAATGTGATTGAAATGGGAAATGGTATTTACGGATGTGAAGCAGCCTCTCAATACTATTTTAATAAAGATGCACAGTCTGTATCTCGACGTGAAGCGTCCCTGATTACAGCCGCATATCCCAATCCTCTTGATCGTAATCCCGGAGCTCCAACCGGGTATCTTTTGAATCGAGCTGCGCGAATCAGACACATTTCTTTGAAAGTTGGGAAGATAAAATTTGATGAGGAAAGTATTGAAGCTGCTGAAGAAAGATATAAGAAGAGAGAAGAAAAACGAAAAGAAAAAAATGATGGGAAAGTAATAGACTTGTTTTAATTGAAATTACTTTTTGTTAAAGAATAATGTTATGCGTAAAAAAGTTGATTTTTTAGTGGTGGGTTCCGGAATTGCAGGCTTGTGTTTTGCTCTTAAAGCTGCCAATTATGGAAAAGTATGTTTGATTACCAAAGCCAATATTGATGATACTGCAACCAAATATGCTCAAGGTGGTGTCGCTGCCGTAATCTATCATCCGGATACGTATGAAAAACATATTCGGGATACCATGGTTGCCGGAGATGAACTTTCAGACAAGAAGATTGTGGAAATAACCATCAGGGAATCTACAGCCCGGGTTATGGAACTGGTCGAGTGGGGGGTGGATTTTGATAAAACAGATTCAGGGAAGTTCTCCTTGGCAAAAGAAGGAGGACATTCAGAATTTAGAGTATTGCATCATAAAGATATTACCGGATCGGAAATAGAAAAAAAATTGATTCTTGCTTCCAAGAGACATCCTAATATTGAAATTTTAGAGAATCATTTGGCCATTGAAATTATTACCCAACACCATCTTGGGATTGAAGTGAGCAGAAAAACAACTGATATTGCTTGCTTCGGAGCCTATGTATATAATCCGAATACGAAAAAGGTGCAAACAATTCTTTCAAAAGTGACCATGATGGCAACTGGTGGAATCGGAACCGTTTATGGGCATACTACAAATCCGGATATTGCTACCGGAGACGGAGTAGCTATGGTCTATCGCGCCAAAGGTGCTGTCGAAGGAATGGAGTTCGTGCAATTTCATCCTACAACATTGTATAATCCAAAAGAATCTCCTTCATTCTTAATTACAGAAGCGATGAGAGGTGCCGGAGCAATTCTGAAAAATACTGATGGTATTGAATTTATGGCTAATTACGATCCGCGGGGCTCATTGGCTCCACGTGATATAGTGGCACGAGCCATCGATAATGAATTGAAAATTTCCGGTGCAGACCATCTTTTCCTTGATGCTACTTCTATTAATCGTCAAATTATTTTTGAACATTTTCCCAATATTTATGCCAAATGTTTGAGTGTGGGAATTGATATTACGCGGGATATGATTCCGGTTGTGCCCGCTGCCCATTATTCATGCGGGGGAATAAAAACGGATGAATGGGGAAGATCTACAATTCTGAATCTCTATGCCTCCGGAGAATGTGCTTCTACAGGACTTCATGGCGCCAATAGATTGGCCTCTAATTCGTTGCTTGAAGCTTTGGTCTTTTCTCACCGCGCTTGTCTGAATGCCGTTGAAGAAGTTCAGAAAATCGATTTTTGTGATGATGTTCCTGAATGGGATAGCGAAGGAACGGTACTTAACGAGGAAATGGTGCTGATTACCCAAACTAAAAAAGAACTCCAAACAATTATGTCCAATTATGTAGGAATTGTCCGCTCTAATTTGAGATTGCAAAGAGCATTCGACAGATTGGAAATTCTGTATCGTGAAACAGAAGATCTCTACAAAAAATCTATTCTTTTCCCCGAAATATGCGAGTTGAGAAATATGATTAATGTGGGCTATTTGATTATTAAAAATGCTATGGAACGAAAAGAGAGCAGAGGATTACACTTTTCTCTCGATTATCCTGAACATCGTGATGTTAATCAGGTAATTAATGATATGTTATAGAATTTATTCCGGATTTTAGGATACCGCTTTTTTTCTAAGTTCAGATATTTCAACATCATCCAAAATTCTGACTTCTCCTGTATTCCCATCCATAAATAAATGATCTCCTGTTTTAATATTTTGCGTGACAAAAGGAAGGTTAGAAATGAGAGGAAGAGAATACTCGCGGGCTACAACTGCTCCATGTGATAAAACCGAACCGACTTCTGTGATGAGTCCATTGATTAGACAATAATAAGGGGACCAACCGATATCTGTGAATACGGCAATCATAATATCTCCCTTCTCTATATGCTTTGCGTCTTCAACACTTTTTACTATTCTCGCTTTCCCGTATGCAATTCCTCTGCTTATGGGAACCCCCTTGAATGTGGTGCTGTCTGTCTGAAATCTATTTTTTTCTATAGGAATAGGAGTCCCAAGAGAAACTTCAGGGAATGTTAATCGCTTTTGTTCCTCTAATAATCTGCGTCGTGCAAGTGCTTTTTTTACCAAAGATCGATCATTATTTTTAATTAATTGTCCAATTTCTTCATGGGTTAAAAAGAATATACTGTCTTCATCAATGAGAAGATGTTGTCGTGTTAGTTCCTCTGCCAGCGAACGATATTCTTTTTTAAATTGATCGATAACTTTAATGATTTTTGATTTTGAAAATTCTCTTGCTTTAACCCCAAAACGAGATTGTTTAATTAAATAGGAGATGATTCGTTTTTTGATAAAATTATAGGGAGAAATCAATGTTTTCATATTTTCTTCCCAATCAACTTGGGGTACTTCTCTATAGGAACTTATTGTGGATATGACCATTTTTAAATACCCTGCCAATAAAAGTGGATCATCAGCCCATGATTTGCTCCTTAATTCAGCTTCTCTTATGGCACGATGTCCGTGTCTTTTTATAAAATCATTATACGCTTTTTGAGTCAAAGGACCGCAATGTTCCAAATAAGCAGATATTTCTTCGCTAGAGTAGTTGAGCGCATCAGGATTTTCTTCGAATAGATATCGTGAGATGTTTCTCAAAGAACGAAGAATATCAACACTTTCTATGTCTTCAATGTTTTCCAATACGCCTGCAACTTTTGCTTTGAGTTCTTGCTGGTCAGAAAAATCTTTAGAAAGCGTAATAGTTAATGCACTACTCATACTTCCTGAATAGGATGAAGTAATATAGTGGTAATATAAAGAACGATACATATAATCCATCTTAGATGTAATTTGATCGTATTGTTCTTCGATATTGTGAGTGGGATGAAAAACCAATTCATCGGCAAGACGGGTTAGGTTTTTAATTGCTTTGTTTTTTGAAAAAAGTGTGTTTACGTATTTAAAAAAATTGATAATACGTTTGATTGTATTCGCAGGTGGAATATCAATATCAGGATAATCTGAAAGAATTTTTCCGCATATTGAAAGATCTACCCCCTCTTTGCCAGTACCATACATTCTTTTTCCTAAATAGTAGATACTGGATAAGTTGATAAATAAATGATTCTTAATACTTACGATGCAAGAAGTAGGAGGGATGTCGTCCATGGAACTAAAGACGCCAATATTTACAAACATTTTTCGCATTCCCCAATCTATGCTGTATACACTTGTGGATAGAGAAAGTGGGGTTACGGCATTAGGTAGCATTTCCCCAACATTACATCTTGTAATAACTTGATTACTAAGGTTAAGTCGACAGTCGAATTCATCTATCATAGGAGTATCCATAGTCGTAATGGGTCGAGCTTGCAGCCAATACAAAGTGCCGTTTTTTCCAATCGCCCACTCTAAATCTATTTCATAGGCAAACTGATTGGTTGCACGCTCTAAATCTTGACAAATAAGATGAAGCTCATCTTTGGTCAGGGTGTTTGTTGAGGTGCAAAAGTTCGTATAGGTTTCGAGAGAATGTGTGACTTCTTTGCGGCGAATACTGTAGCGATCTGCATTGGTAGAACCATTCACAAGATTTTCTCCCCATCCGTTTACAGCTTCAATCAAGAAACAATCTTTATTGCCATTCGGGTCTGAAGTAAAACATACTCCGGCTTTTTCTGCATCAATGAATTCTTGAATGATAATATTCATAATGCACGATTTCTTATCCATAAAAATTGAAGAATATTGAAGGGCTCTTTCTGATTCGATTGAATCTAAACAAGAACGAATAGCTTCTCGAACGGCTTCTTTGCCTTGAATATTTAAATATGATTCATATTGCCCTGCCGCAGAAAAGTGAATTCCATCTTCTCCTTGTGCAGAAGAACGAATGGCGACTGTATCTAACTTTGAATGTACATAATATTCTACTGCATCTTCAATATCTTGCTCCGTCTCAATATGATGAAGAACAATCCCTTTGGGAACATTTAATCCGATCCGATGGAGCTCATGCAATCCTTTTGCTTTTCCCCCTACCAGTTCTAGTAAATCTTCCGGAATAGAATGTAAGTCGATGATCTGCATATAAAAATTATTAATAGTATAAATGCTCTGTGCTTTTACCAACGTTTTGAGTCTTTATTGAATCCAAATTCAATGATTCCTCTTGCTTTAATGTCATTTATTATAAAATTACCAATCCCTTCTAATAGATGATATTGATTTTCTGAAAAAGAGTATGGAATATGTATTTCACGAGTTGCTTTTATGAGAAGATTTTCGCCGTTTTCCAAATGACAATGAACGGTGAACGAATCAGCTCCTTTTCCGTTTTGTATTAAATCATCCGGAGTGTGAATTTTTATGGCAGAAATACTCTTGCCGTTATGATAGAGATTGCCGACGCAAATGTTGCGAATGGCAGGGTAGGATACCATGCTGATGTTTAATACATCTCCGTTTTCAAGCAGCGCCATGAGCCAGACATGCTTATCCATGTAATCCCAATCTCGTTTTCCAAAAGAGTGGTCGCGAAGTGCCGGCATATCTATAGATTTTTTTTCTTCCCCGATAGTGAGCTCTCCTGTTAAAATTCCGGGTTGTTCATAATGAGTTTGGTTGTTCTTTTGAACTTCTTTGAAAAAATTACGACTCCACTTCTCTTTGGCAAATGCTTCTGCCATAGGTTTTAAATTTGCATGAAGGAAAAAATCAAAAATGGGAGCTGTCGCTGTGAATGTTCCTTCAAAATGTGCTTTCTTTTTTTCTGCCGGGGAATCCAAACACTCAAGTTCCCCATCAAATAGGATTTTCCATTTGCTTCCTATTTCTTCACAAAAGACTTTTATGGGAGAATTATTAGTTGTACAAAGACTCATAGGACAATTATATAAGTGCTCAGAGTCACGATATGCAAACCAAATCTCACTCTCTCCGTTTCCTCTTAGGCCTAAACGTAAAAATAAACTTTCTCCGTTGACATGGTGTGCCGAAAAATAATAACTATTGTTAAAATTAGTCTCAGCATCCGTAGGAAGTTCAAAATGTTCACTTCTCTCAATATCAAATGGACTCTTTTTTTGTTTTCGTTTGAGAATAGAGTGAATGAGCGATTTTTTTAAAAAATATAAAATAGACATATTAGAAGAATTTATAATTTGATGATTTTTTTAATGCTTTTATTCCCCGCATCGTCTTGAATGTAAAGAAAATAATAGCCGGGAGGATACGGAAACTCTTGTGTGATTTGCTGATTCCCTGCTTCAATTCTTTCATTAAAATTGTCTATAAGTTTTCCTTCTATGGTATATAAATGCATATTCAACTCATGAGCTTTTGTTGAATTTATATGCATACGAAGCATATTTCCGGAAGGATTCGTTATCGTGATGGCGTAATCATTCAGAGGTTGCGATATGCCGACTTGGGAAACGGTATCCGGAGTAACCAAAAAATCCATCATAACAGGAAGGTGATCCGATGTCGCATATAGAGCCTCAATAATGTCCGAAGGTAACGAATTGTTTTCCGGATTAATGAGACTGTATTGGAATCGATTTCCATCCTGCCCAAGAACTTTGTAGGAGGAAATAATGGGTGATATCCCTTGACGTCCCGTTTTAACCTCGTCATTCACCAATATAAAATCAAAACGTCCCGAAAGACCACCGTAGCTAAAACATCCCTCACTGGTGTAATGAGTGGAAATGGTATGATACTGAGCAAATTCTTCGTTGTATTGCCAATATCCTAATTCATTGATAGGGTCATAAAATCGGTAATTTTCATTGGGATAGTTTAGTGCGTAAGCAATCCCACTATCCTCAGAACTGTAACAATTGAAATCTCCCGAAAATATGTAGTTCTCAATCTTCCCCATATCCTCCAAGCGTTCCATGAACTTCTTGACTTGGTTATATCGCATTGTTTGTGCATTGCCGGCTTTTAGGTGGGTAACAATAAACGTTACAAATATTGAATCTCCATTGGCTAAAGCAGGAGAATTGTAATAAAATTTATAGGCATTGAAGTACATTATGGAGGTTGTTACATAAAAACTGTTATAAAAAGTTAGTTTCTCTGTATTGTAAAATATCATATTCCCAATGGTGATTCCATAGTAAGGATTTGATGCAGTAGGAACCATCGCATAATAGTCGATACCATCCTGATTCATAACATTGTTCAAAATCCTGTTCGCATATAAAGCCTCTTTTCCAATTTCGTTCACGCAAAATACATCCGGCTTAATATATTGGATGGTTTTTTTTAGGGATGCATCTTTTACGTCTAAGTTGTTTGTTGATGAATCACAATCCTCCGGTGCACTTGAGGTATAATACATTATATTATATTGCATCATCCGAATAGTATCCGCTGTTGCTTTTGAAGAAATAAACAACCCAAGGATCGTAAAAATAATTGTAATCGATGTTTTTTGAAAAGTCTTCATTAAAGTGAATTGTAAATTAAGTATTTGATTTATAGATGAATTTATATGTTAATAAGTGTGAATTAAGAAAAGAAGTTGCAAAGGTAATTTATTTTTTTATTGCATTTCTTTTTTTCTTAAAAAAGACTAATTTTATTTTTGATGTGATGTTTTATGCTATTTTTACTTTAATTTTTTAATATATTAAATTATGAATATAAATAAAGTCTATTTAGTTGTAATTATGTTTGTTATGATATTGTTGGGTCTTGGGTGTACTCCAAAAAATCCTACTGTCAGAAAAGCAAAAAATTATAAAAAACTATTGGAAACCCCGATGCAAGAAATTTCAGAAAATTATTCTGATGTTGATACTACCAATTATTACATTGGGGAGTTAGGAGGAAAAAGTTACATTGTTTATTTTCTGCAAACGGATAGTGGAAAATTGTCGGGATATTATTATCCAATTGGAGAAGAACAATTTATCGAACCTCATTTTTTTGAATTGACTACGAAAAGAAAGCTAACAACTTTCAAAACGGAAGATACTTCATTTAAAATAAAATTGGAGCTGAGTATGAACGAATACGGGTTTGTGGCACGCTATGCAGAGAAGAAGAAAACGTTCATTTTTAATAGATATGTATGGTCAGATGATATAATGTTTGCTTTGTATTCGGAAGAAGATACACTGGCTCAAATTGACAGGTATCGGAAACCTCTGTACGAAGTTGAAGTAGAAAAAGATATTGTTTACGGAAAAGCAAAAGGATATTGGAATTCTTTTAATGCGGAGGGGGAGAATTATGGTTCCATACTAAAAAAAGGATTTACCCAATCTTTCTCTCAGGAGAATCTTGATTTAAAAATGGATATTTATCTTCCTAAAAATGATGATGTTGAAAAGCGACCGTTGATTATGTTTCTTCATGGAGGGGCCTTTTATATTGGTCATAAAGAGACTGAACCTATTGTGAAATGGTGCAACTACTTTGCCTCTTTGGGCTATGTGGCGGTCTCCATTGATTATAGATTGGGGTTCCAATTGTCAAAAAATTCAATTGAACGCGCAGGCTATAAAGCAATTCAGGATGCCCATGCGGCCATGCGTTATCTCGTGGAAAATGCGCAGGAGTATAGAATAGATACCTCTCTGCTTTTTGTGGGAGGAACCAGCGCCGGATCCATTACAGCACTGTCGTTGGTATATATGACCAATGATTCTCGTCCCGAATCATCTTATAAAAATGGACTCTTAACAGACTTGGGCAATATTGAGTCCTCCGGAAATAAGATTAAAGAAGATTTTAGGATTCGCGCTATTGCCAATATGTGGGGTGCTGTTAATTCCTTAGATATGTTGCATAACGCCCAAGTTCCTATCATCTCTTTTCATGGAGATGCGGATCAAGTGGTGCCTTTTGGAGAAGGGTTCCCTTTTTCTGAAATAAAAGGAAATCTTGGTGAACGTTTTTTTAATAAGATGTACGGATCTGCCGCAATTCAGGAAAAACTTCTACAAATGGGACGCCGTGGCGAACTCCATATTTTGGAAGGGAAAGGACACGGGCCTCATGTTGACGCAAACTACCACCCCAATGATATTTTCTATTTTATTCAAGATCATATCTCCCAATTTTTTTATAAAGAGATGACGCAATATCAACGAAATATTTTGAACGTTCCCGGACAACCGCAATGGTATTCGCTATCTTCTTCAGATAATAAGCAAGTAGTATGGCATGCGCGGGGAGGAATCATTCTTGAGCAATCTCAAGAGAAAGTGAAGGTGGTTTGGTTTACCAATGCTCCTTCACACAAATTATATGTGGAAGGATATATGAACAGTGATGTCTATTTTTCGGATCAAATATCAATTTCTCGTGATTTGTCTATCAATTAATTTCTGCGTCCCATCACCAATGAGATGTAATATAATAAGGTCGCCAACGAAGCCAATGCAGCAACCAAATAGGTTCTGGCAGCCCAACGAAGTGCATCTTCAGCATAACTATGCTCCGTGCCCGATGTGAGCCCGGTGTTATTGAGCCATGCCAATGCTCTGTTGGAAGCATTATACTCAACGGGAAGTGTGATGAATGAAAATATTGTGGTAAGCCCGAATAGAATAATCCCTAAAATTAAAACCCATAAGCCAAAACTCGAAAATCCCAACAATACAAGCCCTGCAAGTAAAATCCATTGTGACCAGGAAGCTCCGAATTGAACCATGGGAACCATGGCGGAACGCATGGTCAACCAACTATATGCCGTGGCATGTTGTACCGCATGCCCGCATTCATGTGCCGCTACGGCTGCCGCTGCTACACTATTTCCATTGTATACAGTATCACTTAAATTCAAAGTTTTGTTTACCGGATTGTAGTGATCGCTTAAAAACCCCGGGGTTGAAACAACCCGAACGTCTGTAATGCCGTTGTCTCTCAACATTTTTTCTGCAACTTCTCGTCCTGTCAATCCCGTCCGCAAAGGAACTTTTGAATATTTATTAAATTTTGATTTTAATGTTTGACTGACAATTAAACTTAAAATCATGAATACTCCGAAAATAATCCAATATCCTGACATCATATTTATTTTTTATTTTTTTATTATAAACCGATAACGCCTTTTTTTGTTCAAAATTGTATTTTTTGATTGAAAAAACAGGATTTCTTACATGATTTATTTTTCGTATTTTTGCATCACGAAGATGAATTATTATTCTAATTAATGAATGTAGATCATGGCAAGTGAAAATATAAATGATATTATCGGAGATGTTACTTCCAATGAATATAAATACGGATTTGTTTCCGATATAGAAGTGGAAGAATTTCCTAAAGGAGTCAATGAAGATATTGTTCGTAAAATTTCTCGAAGAAAAAATGAGCCGGAATGGCTGCTCGAATTTCGCCTGAATGCTTATCACCGTTGGGTACAAATGACGGAACCGACTTGGGCACACCTTTCTTATAAAAAGCCGGATTATCAGGAGATTATCTATTTGGCAATACCAAAAAAGAAAAAACAACTGAATAGTATGGATGAGGTGGATCCCGAGTTGGTGGATACGTTCAATAAACTCGGAATTTCCCTCGAAGAGCAAAAACAGCTCTCCGGAGTAGCCGTTGATGCAGTTATTGATTCGGTTTCGGTAAAAACTACATTTTCCGAAAGTTTGGAACGATTAGGAATTATTTTCTGCTCTATCAGTGAGGCAGTGGCCAAACATCCCGAATTGGTAAAGCAATATTTGGGTAGTGTGGTTCCTTCGGGAGATAATTATTTTGCAGCCCTCAATTCTGCTGTGTTTAGCGAAGGTTCTTTCTGCTTTATTCCTAAAGGGGTACGTTGCCCCATTGAATTATCAACCTATTTTCGTATTAATGCCGCTAATTCAGGACAGTTTGAACGAACACTGATTGTTGCCGAAGAGGAGGCGTATGTGAGTTATATGGAAGGTTGTACCGCCCCCAAACGTGATGAAAATCAATTACATGCTGCTATCGTCGAAATTGTGGTGATGAAAGATGCTGAAGTGAAATATTCTACTGTCCAGAATTGGTTCCCGGGCGATAAAAACGGAAATGGCGGAATCTATAATTTTGTTACCAAACGAGCACTCTGTAAAGGAGAAAATGCTAAAATCTCATGGACACAAGTGGAAACCGGATCTGCCGTAACTTGGAAATATCCAAGTTGTATTCTTCAGGGTGATAATTCAGTCGGCGAATTTTACTCCGTCGCTGTTACCAATCATTACCAACAAGCCGATACCGGAACAAAGATGATTCATATTGGTAAAAATACCAAAAGTACAATTGTCTCTAAAGGAATCTCGGCAGGGAAAAGTCAAAATAGCTACCGTGGTTTGGTGAGAGTTTCTAAACAAGCTCAAAATTCCCGAAACTTCTCACAATGTGACTCTCTCTTAATGGGCGACCAATGCGGCGCACATACTTGGCCCTATATCGAGTGTCACAATAAATCTTCTGTGCTTGAGCATGAAGCTACTACTTCTAAAATTTCAGATGAACAACTTTTTTATTGCCAACAGCGAGGTATCAATAAAGAGAGTGCCATTAGCTTGATTGTCAATGGGTATGCGAAAGAAGTGCTCAGTAAATTGCCGATGGAATTTGCCGTCGAAGCACAGAAATTGTTGAGCGTGAGCTTGGAAGGGAGTGTGGGATAATGATGAATACCCCACAAAAAATCCTTCGTGTGGCGCTGATACAATCGGATATTATTCCCGATAGGGTAGAGGATAATCTGACGAGTTATCGAAATAAATTGCAAAATCTTACAGGGGAAGTTAACCTGATCATTTTTCCTGAACTCTTTAATTGCGGATTTTCTCCGTTATTCGGTGAATGCGCAGAACCGATGAACGGAACTTCAATCCGTTTTTTACAGGAAGTTTCTTTAAAATTTAATGCCGATGTTGTGGCAAGTCTGCCTGTGCGAGAAGATAAAGCGGTGGTGAATCGCTTGGTTTGGGTCACCCAGGAAGGCATCAAAGGACAGTACGATAAACGGCACCTTTTTTTTGGGGACGAACAGCAAGTCTGCCTCCCAGGACAACATCGGATTATCATTGAACGCTTCGGATGGAAAATATTGCCCCTGATTTGCTTCGATATCCGTTTCCCCGTTTGGTGTAGAAATGCCTGTACCAATAAGCAATTTGATTATGACGTACTCTTGCTGATTGCCAATTTTCCGGAACAAAGAATTGAAGTGTTGCGAACACTCGCCAAAGCACGCGCAATCGAAAATCAAGCCTATGTGCTTGTGGTCAATCGCTTCGGAAAAGACGGAAATGAGAATCCCCATAATGGAAATAGCATGGTGATAAGTCCTTTGGGAAAAGTTATGGCGCAAGCGCCCGCCAATGAATTTGCTATTCTTAAAGCAGAGTTGAATATGTCTTTCCTCCATAGAATTCGAAATAAATTTCTCGTTGGAGAACTCTGGGACCCGTTTTCAATCCTGAAATAAATTTTAAAAAAAGGTTGCAGAATTAAAAAAAATTGTATTTTTGCACCCTCAAAGATGGCGATCATAGCTCAGCTGGTTAGAGTGCCGGATTGTGGTTCCGAAGGTCGTGGGTTCGAATCCCACTGGTCGCCCAAAATGGTTAATATTAATAGGTGAATGGAACAATGTTCTTCAAGATTATTGTTCTATTTTCTTTTTATCGCTCCCCAATGTTTCATTGTGAATAATTTTAGAAAAATCGTCCTGACGATTCCTTTTTAGTATGGATAATTTTCTGATAGAAATCCTTGTCATTTTTTTCTTTTGGGCGTGTCGGCTTCGCCGCCGGCACCCGGCTACAAGTCCGCAGCCGGTAGTCGTGTGGCCGCAAGCTGCAAAAGGAGCTTCCTCCGGTCGCTCTTTTGCAGCAGCGTCCACATCGCCTCCCGTCTTTGCGGGCTTTCCGCCTAAGTGCCTCACGCCTCGGATGGCAAGGGTAAAAGCATAAAAATTACCGCAAAGACGCAAGGGCGCAGAGATTATTCCGTTTCATGAGAGTTATTTTCGTTGTTGAACATCGAAAGAAAAAAAGTAAATTTCGATATTATTATTTTTCTCGGTACTTATTTTCCCCGACAACAATAATAAAAAATCCACCTACCTATTCTTATTAAAATATTATTCGTATTTTTGCGAACAATATTAATATTAATGAATATGATGGAAATAAAAATTCTGGGGACAGGATGCCCTAATTGTAAAATGCTTTATCGTAAAGTTCAGGAAGCAATTTCAGAAATGGAAATTGCAGCAAATTTGTCGAAAGAGGAAGATATATTGAAAATAATCGGGTTTAATGTGATGCAGTTGCCAGGATTGGTTATCAACGGGAAGGTCGTATCTATGGGAAAAGTTCCGGAAAAAGAAGAGCTTATTCGTCTGATCGAAAAGGAATTGCCTAATCATAAAATGTCTGAGCAAGAGCTGAAGGAGATGGTGAAACAACGTTACGGTAAGTTGGCAACCCAAACAGATGTGAGTAGTTGTTGCTGCAGCAAACCGGCTGATCCCTCGGTGAAAACGTTTACGATTATGAGTGAAGATTATAAGCAGTTGGATGGTTATGTGCCCGAGGCGGATTTAGGTGCAGGTTGCGGCCTCCCGACCCAATATGCACGCATTAGAAAAGGTGATACAGTGATCGACCTCGGCTCCGGTGCCGGAAATGACTGTTTTGTAGCAAGAGCTGAAACCGGTCCCGAAGGCCAAATAATCGGCGTTGATTTTGCCCCCGAAATGGTTGCAAGAGCCAAGACAAATGCCGAAAAAAATAAATTTGATAATGTTCGCTTTATTGAAGCAGATATTGAAGAAATCCCTCTCCCCGATAATTTTTCGGATGTGGTGGTAAGCAATTGTGTCCTCAATTTGCTCCCTCAAAAAAATAAGATTTTTAAAGAAATTTATCGTCTCCTGAAACCGGGAGGTCATTTCTGTGTCTCTGATGTGGTACTCAATGGTGTTTTCCCTAAAGCATTTACCGACAATGCTGCTATGTATGCCGGCTGTATTGCAAGTGCTATTCAACGTGAAGACTACTTGGCGGAAATTTCGAAAGCAGGATTTCGTAATGTGAAAGTGGAACGTACCAAGACCATCCAAATTCCGGATGAGGTGCTTCAGTATCACCTTTCCCAAGAGACTTATAATCAATATAAAAGCGGAGATGTAGGAGTCTATTCCATTACAGTGACGGGAGAAAAACCTTAATTTCTTACTCCCCGAATAAATGTGAAATTTATAAAATGAAAAAAGGCTAACTCTTTGCAAATTAGCCTTTTTTGCGGTCCGGACGGGACTCGAACCCGCGACCCCGTGCGTGACAGGCACGTATTCTAACCAAACTGAACTACCGAACCTCTCTATTGTTGGTTTGAGGCTGCAAAAATACAACTTTTTTTATTATACAAACAACTTTTTTTAAAAAAAAATGTCATTTATACATCAAATAATTATATTTTTGCACTTGATAATATCTAAATATATGAAAATCAATGCTTTTTTACTTTCACTCTATTTTGTTGGAAGTATCGCTTTTTTTGCCAACGCTCAATCTACTTCCCTTTGCAATAGCAATAATATGAATGCTTCTCCCTTTTGTACGGATTTAAATCCGTATGGAGTCAGTTATAATGTTGGAACGACCGGCTATGCTTCCGAATTGCAATACCTCGCCAGTACCGGTTGCCTTGACCTTGCCAATGGAGGAGACCTTAATCCTGCATGGTATAAAATGAAAATAAGTTCCAACGGAACACTCAATATTTTTATGTCTCACAGCAACGGATGTGACATCGATTATGCCTGCTGGGGCCCGTTTACCGATCAGGATATGCAAAACATGTGTGCCTCTTACCCATATTCTCTTGGTAATTATCTCTATGATAATCTTCCTTATAATACCTATTATTACGAATATTATATGTACGGACCTCAGTATTTTAGTCATCATCCTACTTATGTGGACAATAATTATTCAAGTGCTACTTATGGCATGTCTTGGACTTACGATTGGTACACTTCTCCTTCCGGAAAATTAGTGGATTGTAGTGCCACTCCTTCGCCTACGGAATGGGTGCATATTCGAAATGCGCAAGTAGGTCAGTGGTATATTATGTTGATTTCTAACTGGGAAGGGTGTGCCGGAACCATTAACTTCTCAAGAGATGTCAGTTCATCATCCAATACCGATTGTACGATTACTTCGCCGGTGCAGGGCGATGAAGTATGCGAAGGCCAAAATGCAGTGCTCAACGCAACGCCTGCAACAGGAGCTGTTTCATATCGCTGGTCAGGCCCCAACGGTTTTTCTCAATCTACTACCGCTCCTTCTGTTACCATTCCGAATACAACCTTGCAAAATGCCGGAACTTATTCGGTTGAGGTATATAATGGTTCTGTCTATGGAACTCCTACGACTTGTAGTTTAGTGGTGCATCCGCTTCCCAATGTGGCTGTTGCTCCCGTAACGGTGTGTATCGGAGATACTGCTTCGTTACTTGCCACCGGAGCTGCGACCTACCAATGGAATACAGGTTTCACCGGCGCTCAATATGACGTTTCTCCAACAACTACGACTTCATATACGGTGACAGGAACTTCTGCCGCCGGTAATTGTACCGCTACCGCTGTGGTTTCCGTTACTGTAATCGATTCGCTTTCTCCGACCATTTCTCCCAATCCGATTTGTGTTGGCGAGATGGCTACTGTCTATGGTCCGTCCGGAGTTTCTTATCTTTGGTCTAACGGAAATACAGGAGCCACTATTACGCCAACCTCTGCAAATCCTTCATCCTACACCGTTGTTGTCTCTACGCCTCAGGGTTGTACCGGCAGTGCTACGGTACAGGTAAATCCTTCGCCCGTGGCTGAGTTTACGGCCGATAACTGGAGTGTCAATATTGAAAATGCTATGGTTCAGTTTACCGATCTCTCTTCGGATGCCGCCTCCTGGCACTGGAATTTCGGAGAACATTCTTCTTCGGCAAATACTTCTACATCGCAGAATCCCTCCTTTACCTATTCTTACGGCGGAACTTTCTCTGTTGCTCTTACGGTTACTTCTGTGAATGGCTGTTCACACAGTGTTATACATACGGTTTCGGTTACCGGCGATGAGTATTATCTATTCATCCCAAGTGCCTACACCCCCAATGTCGATGGTAAAAATGAGTTGTTCCAACCGCAGGGACGGGGCGTTGAAGAGTATGAAATTGCGCTCTATTCCCGCTGGGGAGAGCTTATCTATTATTCAAAGGATTTTTCTGTCTATTGGGACGGCAAATTGTCCAACGGCGATAAAGCCCCTATAGGCACTTATGTATATAAAATCAAAGTTCGTTTCAGAAATAACGAAGAGCGAATATACAAAGGAACCGTTTCACTGATTCGATAGATAAAATCCGGAATCTTTAATTGATATAAATCATTATAAATGATTGGTGTCCGGCAAAATAAGTGTCGAGAAAAATAATGTACGATCTCGAGGAAGGCTTGCAATCAAAAGTTCCTAAAAGAAATTATCGAAATTTTCTTTTTTTCTGTTTCGTACTTTTGTCTTGATACAAAAGTACCAAAAAATCAAGGCAAAAAGAATTCCGCCCGCTCTGCCAAACAGCTAAGCGGTTATAGCAAAACAAGGCATTTCCTCCTACTTGCGTGCGAGGAAATACAAACGACAAGCGGTTTTGCAAGAACCGCTAAGCTGTTTGTCATTCACAGCACCGCCGCCTTTCCTTTTTGCCGGGCTTACGCGCGTGCTTCCTGGCAGAGCTAACTCTTTTTGATTAGGGGGCTTACTTTTTGAAAAACAAAATCGTGCACTTGATTATCAAGGACTTTTGAGTCGCAAACGATATGAGCCAATTTGGGCTATGATGCACAAAATCAGAGCAAAAATGGGACATAGAGATGATAAATATGTTTTTGATGGAGTTGTTAAATTGGATGATGCTTCCTTTAAAACACATAATGAAAGTGATGACGACCAACCGACTAAACGTGGTAGAGGGAGTCAAGAACAAACGACAGTCTTAGTAATGGCTAAAGTTGATTCTAAAGGAGGTCGACCTAAAAAATACAAGAAATCTTCAGCATTTCGATATGTAAAGGTGGTGGTAATCCCAAACTCTTCCTCTGCAACAATGAATCAAAAATTATCTGAATATGCGACAGATGAAGTTATTATGAAAAGTGATGGCTGGTAGGGATTTAATAAAATTAAAGATGTAAGTGCCAAGCATATTAAAAAAATTGTTCCACCAAAAGAAGCATCTAAAGTTTTACCTTGGATACATAATTTATATTGTTTTCTGATTTTTTCATTATAAAAGCTACAATTTTATCAATTTTTTATTGATTAATAATTGATTATTGAAGATTTTAATGAAATATAATCCGGAACTAAAATTTTCGACCGAAATGGTCTGTTGATTACCACTATTAAATTCAATCATCTCTTCTTTTACTAATTTTCCCGTGCTATTAAATAGTTGACATTTTAATTTTTCCGAAATGCTTACAGCGCCGACATCAATAGTTATAGAATTAAGAAATGGATTGGGATATATGGAAATGAAAGATTGATTATCAATATTTTCAATGCCTGTACCGGTGAATGAAAAATTGTAATTGGCAGACATAAAAGCACATTCTCCGGAAGTGCTGACATATACTGAATAGTTACCTTCGGCTGCGGGAGTGTACGAAATTTGTGTAGCATTTGGAATAGAATTGCCATTATAGTACCATTGAAAAGTATTTCCTTGTCCGGCGTACAAAACGTTGTTTAATTCATAAATAATGGGAGTTCCATTTGCCGGAGCTGAATCGGCAAAAGTTAGAATGGAAGGAGAAGCTAATGAATAATTGGAAAGTGTGAAAAAACTTAAATCCGGTGAAGGATTTACAGTATGGCTATGATTTTCAACAATTTTCCACTGATTAGCAGTCCATTCGGTAGGGAGCGAAAAATTTCCATCATTTTGTAAATTGTAATAATATTTAAGATTAGTAGCACCGCTTCCTTGAGTTCGTTTTGCCGTGAAAAAATATTTATGATTAACTAAACAGATGGGGAGTTGGTGTTCTTGAATGTCATAACCGACGGAAGTGGGATTTTGATTTTGAAAAGATACTTCAAAAGTTCCTGCGGCACTTCCCACAGTTTCAATAATCAGCGGACGATAACCTAAGGAATGTAGAGCGCTACCCATGGGAAATAACCACTGTGCACCACCATTCGTATTTCGTATTAAGAGCCCATTAGCTTCCGTACTAATATAACCGCTTGTTCTTGTTATTGCATTGATGTCCGCTCCCTGAATCGTTAAAAAATTGTTTTGTGTTGCCAATTCTCTATCATTGAGGTGTAAAATGCCGGTAATAAGTGTATGGATATTCAATCTTTTAATTCCTATTCCTTCTAAGCTCAAATTGTAAAAACAGGTAGTGTTGCTACCTCCGATAGCTTGATTTGTCCCTATTAGTTTAACGGTTCCATTATTAATTGTAAACACCTGATTATTAGAGTTGTTATTTTCCCAATCTCCGCTAATGTGTAAAGTTCCATAATTGGCTATTTGTCCATTTGTTGCGTTTTGAAAATCACCTTGGATAAATACATTTTCGCCCGAAGCTACGTAAATATCTCCCTGATTATAAAAAAGCGGGGACTGTGTTTTTCCGACAAAACTAATCGACAAAATCACCAATATATTAATTGTATATCTTATAATTTTCATAGTTATAAAAATAATAAAAATAATTTTTAATTCATCTCTTATTATTTATTTTCTTGCACTTGCTTCTAAAATCATAGCTTCTAAATATTCAATTTTTTTCTGTAATTCGTCAATTTTGTTATTTAATTGATTAATAGTCTCTTCTTGTTGAGCAGCAATAGAGATTAAGTAAACAGGGATACGGTCATAACGAACACTTTCGGGAATATTTGTTTTTTCGTAAATAGTGTTACCTTTTTCGTCAGTTGTTACTTTATTTTCATATACAACTAAGTCGGGAATGAGTTTTTCCACTTCTTCGGCAATTACACCCACTTCTTGCATTTCAGGATCGCCAAATTCTTTTTTATAGTTAAATAATACAGGTCTAATTTGTAAAAATTTCTCTTTATCAAAAGCAAGATCTTTAATATTTTCTTTAAATCTTATACTTGATGATGCTTTATAAACGCGTCCGCTGCTTATGTATAGAGCGGTATAAGTTCCGGTTGACATGCTGGTCGGGACGTAGAAATTACTAGAACTTCCTACATAAAGTCCTGATGTAGGGTTGCTCGTTCCGACTCCGAGACCTTGTCCTAAACGCAGACCGCCGTCCAGATAGCCATCACCGTCCACACTCAATTCGTAAGAGGAGCTAGGAGGGGAGCTTCCAATTCCAACATTGCCGTTAACACGGAGTCTATAGGAGGAGGTCGTTGAGGTATTGATAGCAACATAGCCTGATGAGCTGACCCTGAGTGCGTTAGTACACTCCCAAGCACCGCTTCCTTTTCCGCGAATAGTATAGTCTGTATTAGAGGAGGAGCAATCTATCGTTGTTCCGCCACCGCCACTACTGGGGGTTGTCCAAGAGAGACTCCCATATCCGTTTGTGGTTAGTACTTGACCGTTTAGTCCGTCATTAGCCGGCAAAGTGTAAAAAGCAGAACCTGCTCCCACAGGTGCAAAAAATCCGACGTAGCCGTTGCCAGCTCCCATTTCGGTTATTTTAAAACCGCCTTTAATATCTAATGCCGTGCTCGGAGTGGGGACATTGATACCAACGTAGCCATTATCCTTTACAGTAAAAATAGTCGTATTAGTATTATTTTTAATTGTAAAGGAAGAAGTGTTAATTCCTGAACCGATACCAATAATTTCTAATCGTGAACTCGGCGTAGTGGTTCCAATTCCAACATTTTGGGCAAAAAGAGTTGATAAAATCAACAAATTGAATAATAAAACCAGTGAAAATAATCGTGTTGTTTTCATACAATTTTTTTATGTTATTAATTTATAATCAGGTTGTAAATATACAATAAAAATGTACAAAAGTGAGAGTAAAATTAATTCTTTTAGCTAAATATGAAAAAAGTTTAATAGGAATATCCGCAAGCATGCCCAAATAATTTTGTATATTTGCAACTATTGGTGTTCGGGAAAATAATGGCCTAGATAACAATGTACGACCTCGAGGAAGGCTTTCAACCAAAAGTTCCTAATCGAAATTATCGAAATTTCCTTTATTTCTCTTTCGTACTTTTGTCTTGATACAAAAGTACCAAAAAATCAAGGCAAAAAGAATGCCGCCCGCTCTGCCAAGCAGCTAAGCGGTTCTAACAAAACAGGTAGTCAACCACCTATTTGACCACCTATTTGATTTGTATTAACGTCATTAATAGGACCTCCAACTTATTCAAACGCAAGTTTTTTTTCTTTTTATTGTTACTGTAAAAGCATCTGTCATTTTAAATTCGGGCTCCGGCAGTCCGTAAGCCGAACAAGATTTTATCATGTCTTGAATACCGGTTCCCATTTTCTCGGTAAGCTCGTAAAGCATTGCCGACGGAGCACATTCCCCTTCCGCGCGCGGAAGGGGTGGACTTCGGCGACAGGAAAATCTTGCAAATTAGCCAATTGCTATGCGTCACCGAAGGACGGGGTAGGTAAATATGGGGCCACGCAAATATATTTTCACCATTACTCGCTGTCTTGAATGGTTGAACTTTAAGGGAGATGGAAAAAAGTTATCAACAATTTCTTTTCTAAAGACCCTTCTTTTTTTGTTAAATTGAAGTTAATATGACATTTTTTGAAGATGAAAAAAAATAGCTTTTATTGAGTTCTATCCATAAATAATCGTAAATCAGCTATTTATAGACGCATGTATTCCCAAAAAAAATGTTGATAACTTTTTTTGATTGAAATGGGCTGTTTTTTGTTCCCCAATTGAATTTTTTTTTTCAAAAACTACATTTGAGCAAAATTGACACTTTTCAGGTGGTAAAACAAGCCTTGGAAATTGATATTTCCATACTTTATTTTACTAATTTCGTTTCCGATTACGTAATCAAAATAAAGTATTTATAATTAAATTTAAAATTTAAAAATCAAAAAATTATGCCTATTCAATTCAAATCGGTATTAAGATGCGAACCGGGAGTTCTCGGTGGTGGAAACAAAAAATATTATGCTTCCATCGTTTATGACAAACCTTTCACAATCGACCAAATAGTTAAAGAAATTGAAAAATTCAGTTCTTTAAGTGAACCCGACATTCGCGGGGTGATTATTGCATTGGAAAATGTAATTCAAGACAAATTGTGTGATGGCAGAATTATCAAATTCGAGAGATTGGGGACTTTTTATCCTTCTATTCACAGTAACGGCGTCGACTCGGAAGAAGATGTTGGCTCCTCCATCATCAAAAGATTAGCCATTCGATACAGACCATGTGATCGGCTAAAGGCCTCTCTCAAGACCACCAAACTCTCCAAAGTGAGCATTGCCAAATCTAACGCTCCCATAACTCCGGAGATATAAACCAAAAATTTCTTATTTCCGACGGACATGCTTTTCAGTGTGTCTGTTTTTTTTGCCAACTTCCTTCCTCTAACGTTTCTTCAAAAGAGAACGCGATCCAAAACATAGCTATGTACGACCTCGAGCATAACTATGTACGACCTCGAGCATAACTATGTACGACCTCGAGCATAACTA
>JAKIZI010000019.1 GCA_022708105.1 Bacteroidota bacterium | reverse complement strand
GAAATTGACAAAAAAGACGGCAGACGATTGTTGGTAGGCTATACATCAGAGAGAGCAAAGAAAGATACCTATAATCGAGAGAAAGGTCTTCGTAGGCTTGAAAAGTCATACAAAAGTGGTACGTTGACAAAGGAAAACATTAACAAGCGTGGTTATAACAAGTTTTTGAATATCAGTAAAGATGTTGAAATTACCATTGATTACGAGAAGGTTATAGAAGATGCGGCATGGGACGGGCTAAAAGGATATCTAACCAATACAAACATCTCAACAGAAGATGTTTACGATGCGTACCATAATCTTTGGAATGTGGAAATGGCTTTCAGAATTGCGAAATCCAAGATAGAGATACGTCCGATGTTCCATTTTACGCGTAGGCGCATAGAGGCACACATCTGCATCTGTTTCGTGGCACTAAAAGTGTACAAAGAACTTGACCGTCGTCTCAAAATAGCAGATATCAGAATCAGTATAAATAAGGTATTGAATATGGCGGCAACTGTAACTACAATCAAAATAAAATTGCCGCTTAGCAAACAAATCATCTCAAAAACGATGCTCATGAAAAGACACTCTGTTATTGCTCCACTATTTGATGAAAATTTTTGGGTGGCTCAATGACGAAGTCAGGAAATACTTATTTAAGAAAGGAAAAGGAGAGAAAAATTAATTCTTAATACATCGAACGCTGTATGCATAATCTTTAAGAGCATCTTCGACATATCCGTTTTCACAACTGTAACTAATTTGATAATTTTGGCCTTTTCGTTCATCTCCCAAAGCCGAAGTCCAATAATATGCATTTCCTGCTAAATTATAAAAATGATCACTCACATAATTATAATATCCGCCGGGAACCGAACTAAATCCTGTTTGATTGGTTCCGGGAACAATCCACAAATTAGTTGTTTTCAAATGTGTAGCTTGAAAAGCAGTCAAATCCAAAAATTGCTGATTCGTTGGAATATGCCAACCATCCGGACAAATACCTTGAGCCGTATCTGAAATAACCCCTGAAAAACCTACAGGAAGACGCAAAGCCGAATACCAATCATAGAGTCTTCCATAATTAGCCAGATTTTGATTTGTATCAGGATACATCGAAGCATAATAAATTAGTTTTATTGGCACTTCAACCCCATCGGTATATACAGTTGCACTCATATTTTCTCCAGTCCAACAATGACAACCCACTCTGACAGTATTGTATTGCTTTCCGTTCCCATCATACGCATAGAAATTGTCTCCACAGGGTGGAAAAGCAACAAACACATTTTGGGTACAATTAAGATATTGGCCGGCTATCGACAATGTCCACAAAACCGGGGTGGTATCTCCAACCATGTAACGTTGAGGAGAATTATTCGACATAGGAATAGGTGCCGGGACAACAATCGGAGCGGAGAGCGGAAAAGCTGCCACATCGCAAACGCTGTATGCTGCTAATAGTTGTGTATCTTGAGGACAAGTGGCTACATATAACATCACATCAACAGTACTATCGCACCCATAAATGGTCGGCAATACTACTTTATGTGTTCCTTCTGTAGAAAAAACAGTATCATTAAATGTAAAAGGCATTTGAGAATCATAAACCAGCAGAGTATCCGAAACAAAATAGATGGGATGAACGGTGAGTGTAATTCGTCCCATTGTATCATAATTCAAATAAGAACCAACGGGAACATAACTTTCCCCGTAAATGGTTCCTGCAGTATGAAGAGGTAAATCAAAACCATGTAATTGATAACGAATGCTACTATCTGCTTCTTGACAGGTAGTATCGAACATATCCGTCACAATCAAATATGGTTGCTGAACACCTAAAGTAAAACTTTCGCCACTATCAATATCAGTAGCAAAAAATTGACCGTAAGAATAAGTAATGTATGGGTCCGAATTATCACTAAAATTTCCCATTTCTGAGCCGATAGAGACAAAAGAAGCTTGAGACAACGCCGAACCGTAAATCCCAAAAAATAAACAAGTTAGAAGAATAAATTTTCTAATAATTTGTAAATACATTTTCTTTAATCTCATTTTTAAAAATAAGGCGCAAAATTATAAAAAAAATCAATTAATTCATTACATTATTATAAAAAAAATCAATTAATTCATCACATTTCCCATATTAAATTAAATTTTCAAATTATTATCGAATATTTTTATATATTTGCAGTCTTAAAAAAATAGATAAAAAATAATTTAATTTATTAACAATCAAATATATACAATTATGCGTAACAAAGGATTGGTTTTATTTTTCACAATACTAATTGCACTTACTTGCTTGTATTGTTTATCTTTTTCTTTTGCCACATGGAGAGTTGAGAAGGCGGCAAAGGAATATGCTAACGATTTACAGATCATTGAAGAAGTGAAAAAATCCGCGAATGGGGATGTGATGTTAGAGAAGCAACTGATGGATTCTGTTGTTTCAGAGAGAGAACATAAATATCTGACATCCATGAATGATTCAACGATTTTTTTAGGTTTTACATATAAAGAGTGTAAATATAAGGAATTAAACATGGGTTTGGACTTAAAAGGGGGGATGAATGTAACACTTGAGATTTCCATTCCTGATGTATTAAAGAGTTTAGCAATAAACACCGAAGATCCTTTGTTTAAAAAGAGTTATGAAGAAGCAGTAAAAGAATATTCTACTTCACAACGAGATTTTATTGACATTTTTGTAGAGATGTTCAATAAGCAGAAAAAAGAGATGAGCATGGAAAATGCAAATCTAAGAACTTATTTCGGGGAACGTGCCGGCATTAAAAATGCAAAAGATCAAGAAATTATCACTTTCATCAAGAAAGAGGCAGATGACATTGTGGATCGTACTTTCAAAATTTTACGTACTCGTATTGACCGTTTCGGAGTAGCACAACCGAATCTTCAACGTTTGCAAGGCGGACGTATTTTAGTAGAGTTACCCGGTATTAAAGAACCGGAACGTGTTACCGACTTATTGAAGAGCACTGCAAAATTGGAATTCTGGCAGGTATATAACGACCCTGTAAACGGCCAATCTATCCAACAACGCTTTCAAAATGCAGATATTCTGTTGGCAAAAGAATTGAAAGCCAAAAAGAATATGGAAAAAACCAATGATACTATTGTTCAAAGTGATTCAACTCTTGCCAATTCAGACTCCAATGCAACAGATGCCGAAATGGCACAAGAAGTTGGTGCTATTCTCAGCAAAGCAGTGGTCGGTTCTGATGGAATCGTCATCGGATATTTTAAAGAAGCTGACATGAAAGAAATCGACATTTTGTTACCTTCTCTTCAAAGAATTTTAGGTGATAAGAGTGTTGTTTTCTATTGGGGATCTGCTGAAAAACAATTTAAAAATGCCTATCCTTTAATTCCTTTAAAGAAAAACAATGATCGAATTGGACCAATGCTCAGTTCTGAAACTATTAATGGCGCCAGAGTTGTTCGTACCGCACGTCAGGATGTTGACCAAAACAATAGAACTGTAGTTACCATGTCAATGGAAGATCAAGCTACGGAAGAGTGGAGAAAGATTACAAAAGCTGCCGTTGACAATAAAACCAAAACTACATTTGTTGCCATTGTACTAGACAATTTTGTATATTCATATCCAAGGGTTAACACAGAAATTCCGAATGGAAATTCAGAAATTTCAGGAAACTTTTCAATTGAAGAAGCAAAGGATTTAGCAACAGTATTAAATTCCGGAAACCTTGAAGCTCAAGTTAATATTGTACAATCAGAGATTGTAGGACCAACTTTAGGGAAAGAATCCATTAATGCAGGGTTACTCTCCTTCCTAATAGCCTTTATTTTGGTAATGTTATATATGTTATTGTATTATAATCGAGCCGGATTTGTTGCCGATCTTGCATTATTTGCCAATGTATTCTTTATTATGGGGGTCTTAGCCTCTTTGGGAGCGGTATTAACATTGCCCGGTATTGCGGGGATTGTACTTACATTGGGGATGGCCGTTGACGCGAATGTAATTATCTATGAACGTATCCGCGAAGAGGTTCGTGCCGGAAAGGGAATTCGCCTTGCTTTGGAAGATGGATACAAAAACGCCTATTCTGCTATTATTGACGGTCAGGTAACCACCTTAATTACGGCAATTGTACTTTATATATTCGGTTCAGGACCGGTTCAAGGTTTTGCCACTACGCTTATTATTGGTATTTTATCATCACTTTTTACGTCTATTTTTATCTCTAGAATAATTTTTGAAAGAAGATTGGCTAAAGGTAAAGAGATCGCTTTTGGAAATAAAATAACCAACCATACATTCACGAATCTTAATTTTGATTTTCTTAAAACAAGAAAATTCTTCTACGGATTATCTATTTCCTTGTCCGTAATTATGATTTCCTCATTTGTATTCCAAGGTTTAAATCCGGGAATTGATTTTACGGGAGGACGAAATTACGTGGTTAGATTCGACCAAGATGTTCGAACCGATGAAATCCGTACGGCTGTCATTAAAGAGTTTGGAGGAAATCCCGAAGTGAAAACATTCGGAGGAAATAATCAAATTCGAGTTACTACAAACTATAAAATTGACGATAATACTCCTTCTGTTGATAGAGAATGTGAACAAAAACTTTATAATGCTTTAAAAGGTTTTTATGTAAAGACAGAAATTTCAGAAAAAGATTTTACACAGCAAATAGATCCGAGAGGAATTCAAAGTTCACAGAAAGTTCAACCTACCGTTGCAAAAGAACTTCTTATGGACGCAGTTTGGGCTGTACTAATATCCCTAATTCTTATTTTTATATACATTGCTGTTAGGTTTAAAAATTGGCAATTTGGATTTGGTGGGGTTGTCTCATTGGTACACGACACTTTGCTTACCGTAGGCTTATTTTCATTATTCTATAAGATCATGCCTTTCTCCATGGAAATTGACCAATCGTTCATTGCAGCTATTTTGACTGTAATCGGATACTCTATTAATAATGTTGTGGTAATTTTCGACCGTGTTCGTGAAAACCTGGCACTCTATCCTAAACGTGAAAATTATGTAAACTTCAACGCTGCACTTAACAGTACTTTAGGACGAACAATCAATACTTCGACAACAACAATTGTGGTAATTTTAGCTATCTTTATCTTTGGTGGTGAAGTAATTCGCGGATTCGTCTTTGCAATGGGAGCCGGAATTGTGATTGGTACATACTCGGCTATTTATGTTTCCACTCCGCTTGCTTACGACTTACTCAAAAAAGGGACGAAAAAAGTCAAAAAAGCTAAAGTGGAATTGATAAAATAATTTTATTTGATTTTTAGGGTTGCTATTTGATTTTTTTTTTCTATTTTAGCAACCCTAATTTGTATATAATTAAAAATAACGTTAATTATGAAATTCAATAGATTAATTCTTCTTTTCTTAAGCTTTTTATTTTTATCTTCATTGTCTCTAAAAGCCCAGCCTCTAAAGGATGCGGATAATGCTTTTAAATATTGCCAATATGAAAAAGCATTGGAAGAGTACAAAAAAGGAATTAAAAAGATTAAGAAAAATCAGATAGAAACACGCAGAATTACCTATCAGATTGCTGAATGTTATCGGATTATGGGCGATTTGAAAAATGCAGAAAAGTTCTATGAACGATTAGATAAGAAGAATTATCAAAAAGATAACCCTATGATTCTGTTCCACATGGGAAATATATATCTTTCAAAAGGGGAATATGATAAAGCTTTAACGTATTATGAAAATTATAAAAAACGTGCTCCTGAAGATACAAGAGCTTCTGTTTTAATTGAATCTTGCCAAAAGGCTAAAACTTGGACAGAGAATCCTACGAGATATGAAGTGGAAAACTTTAAAAAGTTCAATACTCGTCAAGACGATTGGGCTCCGCGTTGGGGAAATCCTAATAAACAGAACCAAATTATTTTTAGTTCAAACAGAGAAGGATCTATGGGTAAGGGAACTAACCAATGGACAGGTGGTGGGTTTTCAGACATATACAAATCTGATAAACCAAAAAGCAAAAATACAGAATGGCCGGGAGAGTGGTCGCCGACATTACTTCTTGATGAAAATGAAATTCTAAATACTTTTGTCAATGAAGGAGAAGCTTCTTCAAATGCAAAAGGAACCGCTCTGTATCTGACCAAATGCCCGCAAGATAAGAAGAAAGTATATGGTTGTTATGTGTATTACACGCAAAAAAAAGGAAAATCCTGGGGCGAACCTGAATTGATTGAATTGGGGCCGGACTCCTTTAATTATGTACACCCATTTATTATGGAAGATGAACTGACAATCTATTTTGCTTCCAATATGCCTGGTGGTGAAGGTGGTTATGATTTGTATCGGGCTACCCGTACCAAAAAATCCGGGAAATTTACTAATATCAAGAATCTCGGGAAAGAAATTAATACGCCCGCACAGGAAGTTTTCCCTGCTCTTCGTGGAGATTCTGTTCTTTATTTTTCTTCTGACGGGCATCCCGGAATGGGCGGCCTCGATATTTTCTATTCCAAAATAGTTAACGACAAGTTTGAGAAACCTCAAAATATGATGTATCCTATCAATTCTAATTGGGATGATATCGGAATGATGTTTGATGATGCAAAAGTCATTGACCCAAAATCCAAATCGGAATATGTAGAAAAAGGGTACTTTTCCTCTAACCGTCCGGGAGGCCGAGGTGGTGATGATATTTATTACTTTTTACTCCGTCCTCTCGTATTTACCCTCTCAGGTTTCGTGAAAGATGCGCTCACATTACAATATATTGATAATGCAGATGTGGAAATTATCGGCTCCGATGGCTCATCTTTTGCTACAAAAACAGATATTAAAGGGTATTATCACTTTGATAAAACTAAAATTTTATCAAATGTAACCTATAAAATGAAAGTGACCAAATCTAAATATTGGGAAGAAAATAATACGGCAACACAAACTACAGTTGGGTTGAGTGAAAATACCGATTTAAAACAAGATTTTCTTTTGACTCCATATCCTGTTGAACCGATTGTACTTCCCGAAATTTTATACGATCTGGATAAAGCAGACTTAAAACCACAATACAAAGACTCTTTAATGGTTCTTTACAATATTATGGTTAAAAACCCCACTCTTGTTGTGGAACTTCGTTCACATACCGACTTCCGTGCTACGGATGAATATAATGAAGACCTCTCCCAAAGACGTGCGCAATCTTGTGTGGACTTCTTAATCTACGAAAAAGGAATTGCTGCTGACCGCATTATTCCAAAAGGATATGGGGAATACAAGCCTAGAAAATTGCAGAAAGATCTTTCAATTGTATATAACAATAAAAAATTCACCTTTAAGAAAGGAACTGTCTTAACAGAAGTATATATTACAGGATTAACATCTCGTGATGAACAAGAAGCGGCAAATCAATTAAACCGTCGTACCGAGTTTATGATTTTACGAGATGATTATGTTCCAAAGAGTGATAAAATCGAAGAAGTTGAAACGCCAAAACCAATTGCTGTTATCATTGAAAGAACAGTTCCTATTACGATTGAAAATGATATTGTCAAAGGAACCTGCATTGCCAATAATAAAACTTTTAACTTTGAAGTATTACCCAATACAACGGAAGTGTATATGAGTTATGCAGATGCAACCAAATTCCTCAAAGAGATGATTATTACCGTAAACGATTTTGAAGAAAAAGAAAAAGCAATCAATGCTGCAGATGGTTCGATTATTGAAAATGCTGTTTTATATCTCAATGACTTGAAAATTGGAGATGATGTTGCAGAAAATGTCAGAGTTGTCGTGAAAAAAGGATTAACGTCTTCTTTTGTAATCGGCGGCACTTTTATTTCAGATGAATTTGGTAATTATTCTATTGATAGCGAAAGAAAATTAATCATATTTAATAAATAACAGAATCATTTCCGAATCTTTTATTAAATGCCTTCATTTTGAAGGCATTTATAATAAAAAAACCGGCAGAAAATAGACAACAAATGGGAATAAGACAGTTTTTAGGACCATTAAATAAAAACAATCCCATCTTAGTACAAGTATTGGGCGTATGTTCGGCTTTAGCCGTAACCGCACAATTAAAACCTGCTATTGTTATGGCACTTTCGGTAACTATAGTTTGTGGTGCTTCGAATTTTATTATTTCGCTCATTCGCAATACAATTCCCCCAAGAATTCGAATTATAGTACAGTTGATTGTAATAGCCTCTTTCGTTATTTTGGTCGATCAATTTTTACAAGCATTTTTTTATGAAATGAGTAAAATGCTTTCTATTTTTGTAGGATTGATTATTACCAATTGTATTATCATGGGACGATTAGAAGCATACGCCTTATCGCACAAACCAATTCCCTCTTTTTTTGATGGAATTGCCAATGGAGTGGGATACGGATTGGTATTGGTAGTAGTTGGTTTTTTTAGAGAACTTTTAGGTTCGGGAACATTATGGGGAAATCAAATTATTCCTTCTTCATTTTATGCAGCAGGGTATCTTGATAATGGCTTCATGATTTTACCTCCCATGGCACTTATTATCGTCGGAACTATGATTTGGATTCAAAAAAGTATATATAAACAACTTTAAATAAAAATATTAGCTCATTTTACTAATATTTCAAAAAAATAAATAACACATGAAGATTAATAAAATCATTGATTTGATTGAGGGGAAAATTGTTGAAGGCGAACATTATTCCGAGGAAAATATTACACGCATATTTGCCTCCGATCTAATGAGTGATGTTTTAACAATCAAGACAGAAGAACCCTTGCTGTTGATTACCGGTTTATCTAATCTACAAACCATTCGCACTTGTGAAATGTCTGATATAAAAGCTATTATTTTTGTACGAGGGAAAAAAAGCACAGAAGATATGCGTAAATTGGCAGCCGAGAATGATATGATTTTGATAGAAACGCCATTTTCAATGTACAGAACTTCGGGAATATTGTATAACGCAGGAATTCTACCCCTATACTAATTATACTGATTATGGATTTTGAATATCAAATTGAAGGAGGAGATTTTACAAATGCAGGAGCAACTTCAAGTGCTGTAAAAAAAATATTAAAGCAATTAGGAGTTAATCCTGAAATAATTAAACGCACGGTGGTGGCTCTGTATGAAGCTGAAGTGAATATTGTTGCCCATGCCTATCGAGGTTCCATAATCGTTAATTTGGAAGATCATAAGATTTCGATTAAGTTGATAGATGAAGGTCCGGGGATTGAAGATATTGAAAAAGCTATGGAACAAGGCTACTCCACTGCATCTCAAAAAGTTCGTGAAATGGGATTCGGAGCCGGTATGGGTTTTTCGAATATGAAGACAAATACGGATTCTCTTATTGTTAATTCTTCTCCCGGTATTGGCACTACTGTGGAAATTATCAATTATTTTTAATTATGACACAGGTTGAATCATTCCATCATGCTCTTAAATTTAAATATGATCTTTGCATCGGATGTTCCCATTGTACCGGAGTTTGCCCTACTGGTGCGATTCATGTTGAAGAAGGAAAACCCATTCTCGATTCAAACCGTTGTATCGATTGCGGACGTTGTTATTTAGCATGTCCTGTAAGCGCAATTTATATAGAGCAAGACGATTTTCAAACCATTTACAATTACAAATTCCCTATACTTTTGCTCCCATCTATTTTCAGTGCTCAATTTCCGGAAAGGATTAACCAACGTGCCATTTTGTCGGCAATATATCACTTGGGATTCAAATATGTATACGAGGTAGAAAAAAGTATTGATGTACTCAAAGATGCCATGATTCATGCCATTACCGACGATAACAAAGAAAAACCTGTTATTTCAACCTATTGTCCTGCTATTGTACGTTTAATTCAGGTAAAATTTCCTTCGTTGGTCAACAATTTATTATTGGTTAAACCTCCATTGGATTTAACCTCTTTATACATCAAAAAAGCTTTTATAGAGCAAGGTATTGCCGAAGAAGATATTGGCATTTTTTATGTTTCTCCTTGCGCGGCTAAAATTGCAGCCATCAAGAGTCCGGTTGGAGATAAAAAATCCCATATCAATGGGATTATTAATATGAATTTCTTTTACAATAAAGTATTTAGAATCATCAAACAAGGCATTTATGAACTACGAAAAGAAGAATCTGATTTTGATTCTCTCTCCCGAAACAACCTTCTTTGGTCACTTACGGAAGGAGAAATCAATCTGCTGCCCGAAGGACGAAATTTAGCCATTGATGAAGTTCATAATGTTTCTGATTTTTTAGAAAAAATTGAAAATGAAGATATTACCGATATTGATTTCCTTGAATTGCGTGCTTGCGATGAAAGTTGCGCCGGCGGAATTCTTTGCCCGGGTAATAGATTCCTTATCGCAGAACGTCAAAAAAAACGAGCAAAAAAATCAAATCATCGGGTTTCTAAAAAGGAAAATGAGTTATTGAAATACAAAGATTATCTCCTCGATCATATTGGGGTAGGAAAAGTACTCCCCCGTTCCATGGATAAATTGGATGACGATATCTCTGTCGCCATGCGTAAAATGAAAAAATCATTTGAGTTGAATAGTTACTTGCCACAAGTAGATTGTCGTATCTGTGGTTATCAAACATGCAAAGACCTTTCCGATGCTATTGCTAATAATCAAGCGGATTTAAAACAATGTATTTTCATTCAACGAATATTAGAACAAACCGACAAGTTGACACAGGCAGAAGCTATAAAGATAAACAAACAGATTTGGGGCGATAAGAAATTTGATAAAAACACTTTAAAAGGGATGAACTTAGAATAGAAGTGTTTTTTTAAGGAGCCAAAAGATTTATCAATAATTTAAACCTGTTATTATAATTATTCAAGGAGCAGCTTTCGCAAGTATCTCCATAATGATGATATGCTCCGATTTTCCCGCCAAGAGTATAAATAAAAATTGACGGCATAAACTTACTAAAAGGATAGTGATCACTATTGGCCGCATTCGGACGACTTTTTACAGCTGCTACATAACCATATTTTTCATTAATCTTTACCAATTGTTGATAAAATTGTTGTGTATTTTCAGCATGTGCATTTACAACCATAATTCCATCATCTCCACCACATTGCATATCAAGATTCACCAATAATTTTACCTTCTCAAAATCAAACAACGGATTTTCTGACGCATACAAAGACCCTTTTAGCCCGGCTTCCTCTCCACTTAAAAAAAGGAAAACAACAGAATATGGAGGAGGAGTTGAAGAAAAATGTCTTGCTAAATCCAACAAGAAAGCGACTCCACTGGCATTGTCGTGCGCTCCCGGAAATATAACAGACGCTCCCATTGTTCCAAGATGATCATAGTGCGCTGTAAATACAAAAAAACTGTCCGGAAATAAAGTCCCTTTGATCATGGCCCCAACATTTTGCGTTTTATGGAATACAAATTTATTTTCATAAGATACTGAAAGAAGCTCTTTTGTATGCTTTTTCATCAATTCGGAACGAATATAAATTAAAGCAAAATCACGTCTTTCATCTGTTGTACTTAAACTCCATACCGGCATTTCATTGGTTCCTACAAGAATACCGGCAATTCCGCCAAGTGTAGTTTCTCTATGCATAAAACCCAAAAGTTGATCAACAAATTTTTTATTGGCTTTCTTTTGCCATTTTTTTGCTGAAATATCCATATAGAGTAAAATATCTTTTAATTCTTCTCCATATTGTCTGCGAAATTGAAGTTGTTTCGTTTGATCGTTAAAAAAATCGGGAGTAATGAGAACAATTTTGTATTTTTTGTTAAGAGATACAGAAAATGGAGCAATACGATAATCATCATAAGGAATAAGCTCCTTATTTCCAATTTGAAGAGAAACGTTGTCTTCCATGGAAAAAGCATAAAATCCATAAGATTGCCTAAAGTCTTTTGTCAATGGAACTGTCCCGAGATTTTGTAACAGAGAACAAATATAGGTTGCAGCAAGACTATCTCCGCTATACGAATACCCACGTCCAAACATTTCAGGGGCACTTAAATCTCTTATGATATTACGCACAAAAGTCGAATCTTGACTCTGAGCATTAATGGTAACAAAAAATGTAAACAGTAATAAAAAAATATTTTTTTTCATCTTCATTTTTTCATAAAATTATATGCAAAAATAGTCGTTTTTTATATCAAAAGATAATAATTAAAGAATAAAAGAGGAAGGTTGTTTCTCAAATTAAGATTATTCTACTTTTCAAAAAGTAGATTCATAAAAAGGAACATATTATATTATTTAGTATCTTTGCATGTTCATTATATATAAAACAACTATCTTAAAATTAACAAACTATGGAAAAAATTAAAGTTGGAATTAACGGTTTTGGAAGGATTGGACGATTAGTTTTCCGTGCTTCGATTGAAAAAGAAAATATGGATGTTGTGGCAATCAATGATCTATTGGATGTCAACTATATGGCCTATATGCTTCGTTATGATTCTGTTCATGGACACTTCAAAGGACAAGTTGAAGTAGATGGAGATAAACTTATTGTAAACGGAAAGCCTATTCGGGTTACAGCAGAAAAAGATCCTGCCAATTTAAAGTGGAATGAGGTTGGTGCTGAATACATTGTGGAATCCACAGGATTATTCTTAACCAAAGAAACAGCGGCCAAACACATACAAGCAGGAGCAAAGAAAGTGGTCTTGTCTGCCCCTTCAAAAGATGATACCCCCATGTTTGTAATGGGCGTAAATCATTTGGAATATGCAGGAGAACCTATCGTATCCAATGCTTCTTGTACCACAAATTGCTTGGCTCCATTGACTAAAGTTATTCATGAAAATTTCGGACTATTGGAAGGTTTAATGACCACCGTACATGCTACTACAGCAACTCAAAAGACTGTTGACGGACCTTCTATGAAAGATTGGCGCGGCGGACGTGCTGCAGGCGGAAACATCATACCGTCATCAACCGGAGCTGCTAAAGCAGTTACAAAAGTAATTCCATCACTCAAAGGAAAATTAACAGGAATGGCATTCCGTGTACCGACACTTGACGTATCCGTTGTGGATTTGACCTGCAGATTAGAAAAAGAAACCACCTATAATGATATCAAAGCAGCTATCAAAAATGCTTCTGAAAATGAGTTAAAAGGAATTTTGGGGTATGTGGACGAACCTCTTGTTTCTACTGATTTTGTGGGAGATTCCAGAACTTGTATCTTTGATGCTGAAGCCGGTATTATGTTGAATCCTACTTTTGTAAAATTGGTAGCTTGGTACGACAATGAATGGGGTTACTCCAACAAAGTATTGGATTTGATTTCATATATGAGTTCAGTTAAATAAAGTATCGGCGAGAAATAAACGGATATAAATTGTCTCTTGAGAGATATTATCGGTTTATTGCTCAAACAAAAAATGGAAAGAACAACTTATTTCGTTGACGTTCTCCTTCCGCTTCCTTTACCGGGACTTTTTACCTATAGAATACCACACGAATTTAATGACTATCTATCATTTGGAATTCGTGTGGTTGTTCCTTTTGGGAAAAATAAACTCTATTCGGGTATCATCATTAAGGTGCATACAGATGCCCCCACAAAACTTAATGTGAAATATATCCTTGAAGTGATTGATCAATATCCTGTCATTTCAGAAAGGCAATTTCAATTGTGGAAATGGATCTCCGAGTATTATATGTGTCATCTTGGGGAAGTTATGTCGGCAGCACTGCCCTCAGCTTTGAAAATTGCCAGTGAAACCAAAATTATACTCCATCCTTCGTTTACAGGAGATATTTCTCACCTGACCGAAAATGAACTTAAACTCACAGAAGCCTTGAGTTATAGAACACTAATGACTGTTGATGAAATTAGTCATGCTATCGGTATTGCTAAAGTCATCCCGATTATTAAGTCTCTAGTAGAAAAGGAGATTATTATTACCGATGAGGAGATTAAAAATCCATACAAACCCAAAATTGAAACGTATATTCATTTGGAAGAGCCGTTTGCTTCGGATGAAAAATTATTATACCAATTATTAGACACATTAAGTCAATCAAAAAAGACCCAAAAGCAGGCCGACTTGCTTCTTAAATTTCTAATGATGCAACAAAAAGAAAGGTCTGTTCCAATAAATCAATTCTCAATTAAAAGAACTGATTTTCTGAAAGAAACAGCAGTCTCAATTGCTCGATTGGAGACATTAATATCTAAAGGGATATTCAAATGTGAAGAAAAAGTAGTAAGTCGTTTAGAAGATTATAATGCTCTTCAGGAAGTTAAAGACATTCAATTATCTGAAGAACAACAGGATACAATCTATAAAATTCAAGAGAAATTCTCCAAAAAGTCTGTGGTTTTACTTCACGGAGTTACGGGCAGCGGCAAAACAGAAATTTACATTAAACTTATCAATCAAGTATTGGAATCGGGGAAACAGGTACTTTATCTGCTTCCTGAAATAGCTTTAACTTCACAAATTGTCAATCGTCTGCGAAAATATTTTGGCACAAAAGTGGGTGTTTATCATTCAAGATTTAATGAATACGAACGGGTTGAAATATGGAATCGTGTATTGGGTGCAGGAAAAATGAATATGGCGGAACATAAATATCAACTCATCTTGGGCGCACGTTCTGCCCTTCTACTTCCTTATCAAAATTTGGGATTAATTATCGTAGATGAAGAACATGACGGCTCCTATAAACAACAAGATCCTGCGCCGCGATACCACGCACGGGATGCAGCGATTATGTTAGGAATGATTCATGAGACGCACACCTTACTGGGGACCGCAACGCCCTCAATCGAAACTTACTATAATACACAACTTGACAAATACGGACTTGTTGAATTGAATCGGAGATATGCCGTAAGTCAAATGCCTGAAATATGGACGGTTGATCTGAGGCAAGCGGCGAAACTTAAACAATTGCAAGGAAATTTTTCAGATTTTTTATTGCAACATATTCGAGATGCGCTCAAGAACAAAGAACAAGTGATTCTTTTTCAAAATAGACGAGGATATTCATTGCGATTGTTTTGTAATTCCTGTGAAACCATGCCAACATGTATTCACTGTGATGTTACACTTACTTATCACAAAAAAAGTAATTTGTTAAAATGTCACTATTGCGGTTATGCCATTGATGTTCCGGAAGAATGTCCCACGTGCAAAAGCAGAAATATAGAAATGAAAGGATTTGGCACAGAGAAACTTGAAGAGGAAATTCAATCTTTTTTTCCTGAAGCAACCATTGTACGTATGGATTTAGATACGACAAGATCAAAGACAGCCTATCAAACGATTATTTCAGATTTTGAGAACAAAAAAATAGATATCTTGGTGGGAACTCAGATGGTTACCAAAGGTTTAGATTTTGACAATGTCAGTGTAGTTGGGGTGCTCAATGCAGACCATCTTATCTCATTTCCCGATTTTCGTGCCTTTGAAAAAGCTTTTCAAACCATTGCCCAAGTAAGTGGTCGTGCCGGAAGAAAAAATACAGCGGGCAAAGTGATTATCCAAAGTTATCAACCAAAACATCCTGCTTTACAATACGTTATAAGTAATGATTATGTATCAATGTACCGGAATCAAATTAAAGAGCGGGAATCTTTTCATTATCCTCCAATATACCGACTAATTAAGCTTACCCTAAAACACAAGGAAGAACAAGTTGTCAACAAAGGGGCAGAAGCATTAGCTCCTATTTTACGCAACGCATTTCCCGAACAGGTATTAGGCCCGGAATTTCCTCTTATTTCAAGAATTCAGAATTACTATTTAAAAGATTTTTGGATTAAGTTTCCTAAGAGTGAAAATTTGGCTGCTAAAAAACACTACCTTCAACATATTATCAATCAGTTTTTAGGGCAAACTTCTTATAAAACTATTCGCATTATCATCAATGTAGATTGCTGACCTAATAAAAAAAGAAAAGAGTATAATCTTCCCATTTTATTTTTAATAGAATTTAAAAAAATATGTATCTTTGCACCTTGAAAAATAAAATCATAAAATTATGGCAACTTCAGAAAAATTAGGGACTAAAAAGAATGAACACGTACAAGGGAAAGAAAATTTTCTCACGAAGATTATTAATTTTTACAATCATAATGAAAAAATTATATTTGGAATTCTCATCGGCATTCTTGTTATCGTAGGAGGATTGCTTGCTTTTAATAAATTTTATTTGAAACCGCTAAATCAAAAAGCTTCTGCTTTGATGGTTCAACCAATCAAGTTTTTTGCTCAAGGAGATTCTGCATCTTTAAATATAGCACTTGAAGGAAATGATGATATTGATGGATTTTTGACCATTGCTTCTGATTTCAAATTGACTAAAACAGCTAATACAGCTAATTTATATGCCGGATTAATCTATTTAAAACAAGGAAATAAAGAAGAAGCGTTAGATTATCTCCTCAAGTTTAAGAAAAAAGAGGATGTTTTATGGTACAATGCACAAGCAATTATCGGCGACCTCTATGACGAAATGGAAGACACAGATAAAGCAATCCAGTATTACAAAAAAGCTTGTGAAAGTGAAAATAGTTTTTATGCTCCTATAGCTTTATTCAAGTTAGGACAACTTTATGAAAGACAAGAAAAATGGGAAGATGCATACGAAACTTATCAAATGATTGAAGATAATTTTTATCAGCAATACATCAACATGGGTGTTGACAAATGTTTGGAAAGAGCTAAAATCTACGCCGAAAAATAAAAGATGGAAGAAAAAAAGAAAAACCTTTCTGATTTCAATTCTTTCAAGCTTCCTTCCCTTCAAAACATTACCATCGGCATCATTGTCAGTGAATGGAATGATTTTGTAACAGAAGCTTTAAAGGAGGGTACCATTTCCACTTTACTTGAATTTGGGCTCAAAAAAGAACAAATTGAGGTTTATTATGTGCCGGGAAGTTTCGAGCTGCCCACAGCAGCGGTAATGCTTTTAGAAGCTCATCCCGATATTGATGGAATTATATGTTTAGGATGTGTTATCCAAGGAGAAACCCGACACTTTGAATTTATTTCGCAAGCTGTAGCCACAGGAATAATGAAAATCGGGGTTGAATATGCCTCTCCTGTTATTTTTGGAGTGCTCACCTGCGATACCATAGAACAAGCAAAGGAACGAGCCGGAGGAAAACATGGAAATAAAGGAGTAGAAGCAGCCGTCAGTTGTCTTAAAATGCTTGCATTAGAAAGAAAACTTAAATGAGAATTGTCTTTTTAGGCACACCGGAATTTGCTGTTGCCACCTTAAATGCCCTTTATCAAGAAGGACATGATATCGCAGCAGTTGTAACCGCCCCGGACAAACCGGCCGGTCGAGGGCAAAAAATGCACTATTCCGAAGTTAAAGAATTTGCACTTGCTCATCATCTCCCAATACTGCAACCCGAAAAACTAAAAAATGAAGATTTTATTCAATCTCTAAAAGAATTAGGAGCAGATTTATTTATTGTCGTTGCATTTCGAATGCTTCCGGAAGCCGTTTTCACCATTCCTCCCAAAGGGACATTTAATGTTCATGCTTCCTTATTACCAAACTATCGGGGAGCTGCACCGATTCATCATGCCGTAATGAATGGAGAAACCAAAACGGGAGTAACCACATTCTTCTTGAATAAAGAGATTGACAAAGGAGATATTATTGCATGCCGCGAAGTTGAAATTGGACCGGAAGAAACAACCGGAGAGTTATATGAACGATTAATGCTTGAAGGTGCCAGCCTCGCTGTTCATACCATTCATTTGATTGAACAAAACCAATGCACTCCCTATTCACAAGAAAAATTAACAAATAAATTACTAAAGTTCGCCCCAAAAATTGAAAAAAAAGACACTTTAATAGATTGGGAGCAAACGGCTGAAGTGATACATAACAAAATAAGAGGATTATCTCCTTTTCCGGGCGCATATACACGAATAAAAAATAAAGAGGGCGAAATATTCACCATCAAGTGTTATAAAGCTAAAATTTTACAGGAAAGGTCAATAGAACAACCAGGAAGTGTTACTATTGTTAACACAAAACGAATGACTGTAGCTACTCAAAACTTTCAAATTTCCCTACAAAACATACAGTTTCAAGGTAAAAATAACATGAAAATAGAGGATTTTTTGGCCGGTTTTAGACCTGAAAAATACACATTATTCTTGTTTTAATGTAGTTTTTTAACAGCGAAAACTTGTTTTATTAACAAAATGTCGTTTTTATAAACAATAATAAGTGATATATTCCGAATGAATTAAATATCAATTAACTTTGCAAGTTATGAGATATGTAATAATTAACCCCTTTTTATTAACCATTTAAATATATTAACATGAACAAAGCTGAATTAGTTAATGCAATTGCTGAAAAAGCAGGATTTACCAAAGTACAAGCCAAAAATGCCATTGAAGCATTTATGGATGTAGCCACCGATTCACTCAAAAAAGGTGAAAAAGTGTCTTTGATTGGTTTCGGAACTTTTGCAGTTACCAAACGTGCTGCAAGAAAAGGACGTAATCCTCAAACCAAAAAAGAAATGTTAATTCCTGCTAAAAACGTTGTAAAGTTCAAAGCAAGCTCAGAACTTGCTGCCACTGTGTAACAACTTTTTTGTGGTAATAAAAAAGCCCGTTATTATATGATGGGCTTTTTTTATGACCTTTTATCTCCTTCATAACCATACAATTAATTATGCAAAAAGAGTTAATTACTTATTTATCAGATTTTATAACAGAAGAACGAAATCGCAAATTAAAAGAAGTTATCCAACATAGAACTCGATTCATAACGGTCGTTTTGGAAGACTTGTATCAAACACAAAATATTAGCGCAGTAATGCGTACATGTGAGTGTTTTGGCGTACAAGATGTTCATATTATTGAAAAAGAAAATGATTTTCAAATTCATAGTGCCATTTCTATGGGAGCGAATAAATGGTTGAATTTGTATAACTACAAAAATAATCATGACAACATTCGTGAATGTATCAAAAATTTAAAGAATAAGGGATATCGAATTATCGCTACAGTACCTTCGGAACAAAGTATTTCAATACATGAGTTGGCTTTGGATACGCCAATGGCTTTCTGTTTTGGCACAGAATTAACGGGACTTTCGAATGAAATCGTAGATATGGCAGATCAGTGCGTCAGAATTCCCATGTATGGATTTACCGAAAGTTTTAATATCTCCAATTCCGTTGCCATCATTCTTTCCTATTTTATTGAAAAAATAAAAAAAGAAAATATAAACTGGACTTTATCTGAAGCAGAAAAAGAGACATTATACTTTGAATGGCTCCAAAAATCCATTAAAGAATCATCATTAATTATTGATAAATACTTAGAAGCAAGAAATTTATAATAAATACAAAAAAAAATAAAAGAATATTGTTCAATTAAAAATAAAATTGTACCTTTGCAGTCGAATTTTGATATTAATATATAAAGGGATAAAACAATGAAAAGGACCTACCAACCATCGAACAGAAGACGCAAAAATAAACACGGATTCAGAGAAAGAATGTCGACTGCAAACGGTCGTAGAGTATTGGCTTCACGTAGAGCCAAAGGAAGAAAAAAGCTAACTGTTTCCGATGAAAGTATGGGAAAAAAATAGTAATCTGTAAGTTTACTTTTCATAACCACTATTGAAAGAGTTTATTACCATAAAGTAATAAACTTTTTCTTTTTATATCATTTTCACCTATTTTTTGTATCTTTGAGGTCATTTAAAATACAAAAGCAATATTACCATGAAAAATATTTTTGATTCATCAGTTTACCAAGCAAGAAGAGCAAAACTCAAAGAAGCAATCTCCACCGGAGTTGCTGTTTTTTTAGGAAATCAAGAACTTCCAATGAATTACGCAAGTAATACGTTTCCATTTAGACAAGACAGCTCCTTTCTTTATTTCTTCGGCCACTCAATACCTGGCCTTGCAGCTATAATCGATTTTGAAGAGGGAAAAGAAATTCTTTTCGGAGATAATTTTGAAATTGACGATATTATCTGGATGGGGCATCAACCCACCATTACAGAATTGGCAAAAGAGGTCGGCATTTCGGAATCACGTCCATTTAATGCGTTAAATAATTATTTAAAGGGAAGAACAATCCACTATTTATTCCCCTATCAAGCAGAAAATCAGATTTTGTTATCCGATATTTTAGGATTACCTTTATCGCAACTTCGCTCATTGGTCTCTCCTGTATTAACTAAAGCAATTGTTGAACTTCGTTCCATAAAAGAGACTAAAGAGATCGAACAAATTGAAAATGCATGTGAAATCGGGGTTAAAATGCATCTGGCCATTATGCAATCCTGTAAGTCGGGAATTAGTGAAAAATATTTAGCCGGAATGGCAGAAGGAATTTCACTCTCTTATGGTAACGGAGTCTCATTTCCCATTATTCTGTCGCAACACGGAGAGACATTACATAATCACAAGCACAACGCCGTCTTAAAGTCCGGAAATTTACTCTTGATGGATGCCGGAGCAGAGAATTTATATCATTACGCTTCCGATTATACACGAACAATTCCCGTAAATGGCGTTTTTGAAACCCGTCATCGCGAATTATACGAGATTGTATTACGAGCCAATACCGAAGCAATTGCAGCCTCCAAACCGGGGATTTTATATCGAGATATTCATCTTTTGGCCGCAGAAATCATTGCAGAAGGATTAAAAGAATTAGGATTGATAAAAGGAAATTGTAAAGAGGCCGTTGCTCATGGCGCACATGCGCTATTTTTCCCACACGGTTTGGGACATCAACTTGGATTAGACGTTCATGATATGGAGAATTTAGGGGAAAATTTTGTAGGTTATGATGAAACCATCTCGCGTAGCACTCAATTCGGTTTATCTTCTTTGAGAATGGCACGCGAATTAAAACCGGGATTTGTTATTACTGTAGAACCAGGAATTTATTTTATTCCGGAATTGATTGATATTTGGAAACAAGAAAAAAAACTTGAAGAGTTCATCAATTACGAAAAAGTGGAAGAATATAAAGATGCCGGAGGCATTCGGATTGAAGATGATATTCTAATCACGGAAAACGGTTGTCGGATATTGGGTCCCTCTTTACCCAAAACAGTCTCCGACATTACGGAAATAGTGAATGGTTAAAACGAATCTCTACGATTTAAGATTTCCATCATTTGCATTGAATAGGTGCGGGACAAATTAAACTGTTGGTCCTGAATGTAAATGATATGACGTTCTACTTTATCTATTTTTGAATAATTTACAATGATTGATTTATTCAAGCGAACAAATCTGTCGGCTGGTAGTTCATGCAACATTTTAGAAAGCGTGGAACTGTGATAAGAGAATTGACCTTCTGCTCCATATACTTTTAAAATATTACCCACATTTTGAATGTAGATAATATCATCAAATCTCATTTTTATAGATACTCTGTGATGTTTAAGAAACATATAATCCTTTTGCGAAGGAAGTGCTCGTTTGGCTCTGTATTGCATCTGTGTATCGGAGGCAATGCCATACTTTAAGTTAGTTCCTTTCACATCATGGACTATTTTGATAATCTTACTAATCTTTTTACAAAAATCCTCTAAAGTGAAGCGCACCATAAGCAAATCGGAAAACCCGTTATCGAGAAGTTGTATCACATTCTCGGGATGACTTGTAATTCCAATGACAAACGGGGGCCGTTCAATCATCTTAATGAATTCAATCGGATCAAAATCAGTCGTATCAACATTCAACATTAAAATGTCGGGGTGGACTTGATTTAATTTCTCAATTACTTCAATAGAATTTTTGTACACTTCAAGAATTTCAATGGTATTAAAATTCTCAGCACAATGAATAATTTGTCTTTCTATGTCAGGATTCTGAATAAGAAGGACGCAGGTTAAGGGTTTCATCATAACAAAATTTTTAAAACACTATTATATTTATCGGAAACAAATTTAATAAATCTATAACATTAATCCTATAAAAAATTATCAACAAATGACATACACCAATGCTTCCAAAAAAATAGGAGAAATTCTCTCCAAAAAATGCAATTGGTAAACGTAAGACTTTTAGAATTAAAAAAATGTCAATCTTTTATAAATTCTAAAAATAAAGCATTTTTACATTGTAAAACTATCAAAAATCGCCATGAGAAAAATTAAGAAAAAACGCCATGTTTACATCAATGCTTGTTATTTTTAATCGTTTTTGGAATTATTTATAAAATATTTCTCAAAACAACTTCAAAATTCAATTATTTTATCTGCACCTTTACTTTTTTGGAGCAGTATTCTGTTTCCCACAATCCTCCTCTATCTAATGCTTTTACTTCCGTAGAACTTTTTCTGCGAATAAAAAACAGATAATAATTTCCCGGACTTACAGAAAGCATCCGGGGGAAAAATTGTACGGAATGACCACTAATTTCAGGAAAAAAGCTACATAGAACAGACTCTTCGTTCTCTTTGTCGGTAGCAATAAAACACTCAAGAGTTTCGTCTTCATTCAATTTTTTCCCTTTAAAAGAAAAGGTTGCTCCGCTTTCTTTACTGATTGAAAAAGTATTTCCTTCCAATTCGAAAGAATTCAGATCTATTTTATTCAGAAAAACTTCCTGTTCATTGTTAACATATTCAAACAAACACTCTTTGGGTAGAGGTTGGTTCCATGTTGCGGTGTAGTAAAATTTACCCCCTTCCTTATCTTCTTTGGATTTTAATGTTTCTCCGTTAAAGGTTACTTTTGAGCGAGAGGATAGTTTAATGAACGTCCCGGCCGGGTTATTTAAATTAAATTGTGCACTTGCTGAAAATATTTCATTTTCAGCATCATAAGAGATGGTGTATTGTGGAAAAATAATTCGTTGCTCCACTTTATCGGATTTTTCGGTTTTGACGGAAGAACAACATGTCAAGAAGAGTCCGACAATTGTAAAGATTGAGAATTTAAACAATATTTTATTCATTAAATCAGAAGATAAAATAATTGTCAAAAATAACAATTTATGTGATAAGTTGTATCAATAAAATTATTTTTTTGAAGCTCTTTTTCTTTCAATTTCATCAAGGATAATTTTGCGAAGTCTCAGTGAAATCGGAGTTATTTCAAGATATTCGTCCTCCCCTATGAATTCCATATACTCTTCAAGCGATAATTTAATAGCAGGGGCTATACGCAATTTTTCATCCGATCCGGAAGCTCGCATATTGGTTAATTTTTTTGCTTTACACACATTGATAACGAGGTCATCCTGACGGATATGTTCTCCGATTACTTGTCCTGCATAAACTTGTTCTCCGGGTTCGATAAAGAAAGAACCGCGATCCTGAAGTTTGTCGATGGCATAAGAGAAAGATTGTCCGGTTTCCATGGCAATCAGGGCACCGGCGTGTCTTCCGGGAAGATCTCCTTTCCATGGCTGAAAGTCCACAAAACGATGTGACATAATAGCTTCGCCTTCGGTGGCCGTCAGCACTTGATTCCGCAATCCGATAATTCCACGGGATGGAATCATAAAATCGAGATGTACACGGTCACTAATTGTCTCTATAGAAATAAGATCTCCTTTTCTTCTGGAAACATAATCAATAACGCGACTTGAAAATTCCTCCGGAACCATCACCGTGAGTTGTTCCATTGGTTCACATTTTTGGCCATCAATTTCTTTGATGATTACCTGAGGCTGACCTACTTGCAATTCATATCCTTCTCGTCTCATGGTTTCGATAAGAATGGAAAGGTGAAGAATTCCACGACCAAACACAATCATCATATCGGGGGATGAGGTTTCTTGAATTCTCATGGCCAAATTTTTCTCGAGTTCGAGAAAAAGACGATCTCTTAAATGTCTTGACGTTACATATTTTCCCTCTTTTCCGAAAAAAGGAGAGGTGTTAATAGTAAACAACATGCTCATAGTGGGTTCATCCACTTTGATGGGCACGAGTGCTTCAGGATTTTCGTAATCGGCAATGGTATCTCCTATATCAAAATTTTCAAGTCCGAGAACCGCACAGATTTCACCCGGATACACGATATCTTTCATTTTTTCTTTGCCAAGGCCTTCGAAAATATACAACTCTTTAATTTTAGAAGGAACAACTGTTCCGTCGCGTTTCACAAGCGAAACATTTTGTCCCCACTGGAGCGTGCCTCTTTTGAGTCGACCTACAGCAATTCGTCCGACATAAGAAGAATAATCCATCGACGATATCATCATTTGGAGATTCCCTTCTTCCACTTTTTGCGAGGGAATATAATCTATAATAGTATCAAGAAGATAACTAATATCCTCGGTAGGAGTTTTCCAATCAGATCCCATCCATCCCTGTTTGGCAGAACCGTAGACGGTTGGAAAGTCAAGTTGTTCTTCATTGGCTCCAAGATTAAACATCAAATCAAAGACAGCTTCTTGGGCAAGGTCGGGGGAACAATTCGGTTTATCCACTTTATTGATTACCACAATCGGCTTAAGTCCGAGTTCTATAGCTTTTTGCGTTACAAAGCGAGTTTGGGGCATAGGTCCTTCAAATGCATCCACTATCAGCAGTACACCGTCGGCCATATTGAGCACACGTTCCACTTCACCGCCAAAGTCACTGTGTCCAGGAGTATCAATGACATTAATTTTGGTATCTTTATAGCGAACGGAAACATTTTTAGACAAAATAGTAATTCCTCTTTCTCTTTCAAGATCGTTATTATCGAGCAATAATTCTTGGACTTGCTGATTAGCACGGAAAAGATTTGCCTGATACAAAATACGATCAACCAAAGTTGTTTTGCCGTGGTCAACATGAGCAATAATAGCTATATTTTTGATTTTTTGCATGTTATAATTTTTTGACCACAAATTTTTAAGGGTGCAAAAATACACAAAAAAAATGAAAGAGAAGATATATTTAATGATTAAAAAAATGCAAATAAAAAGTATATCAATAAAGCGAATTTGATGATATGCTCTTTATTTATATATTTTAGAGCTTCAATTGCTACTTTGGCTTTGAACTGCGTAAATTTGGTAGTGTCCCCAAAAGTGTGTATAGTATAAGTTCATTTTGTATTTGCAAAATTATTATTTTTTTAACTTAGTTACCGGTCTTAAAAATAGGCAGTAATATAGTCATTAGAGCACGGTAATATGTCCTTTGTAGAGGTAGTCGTAATCGTTTTCGGTGGTAAAGGCGATGCGGTAGGAGAATACCTCATCGATGTCAAGCACACCGTTTACGCGACCGTCCCATACAAAATTGCAATCCTGGGAGGAGAAGACGAGATTGCCCCAGCGGTCGTAGATATGTACTTCAAATTTTTTGATTTGGTGATTTTCAGGAAGTTTCAGGAAGAAGTAGTCATTGATTCCATCGCCATTTGAGGGGGTGATGGAATTTTCGATATAAATTTTGAGGCTACAGGGTTCGATGAAGAAGGTGCTTTCGGCAAAGCAGACCCCTTCGGTAGCGGTCACAAAGTAGCGGCCGGCTTCAGTAATGGTGATAGTGGGCGATATTTCTCCGGTACTCCAAAGAACATTGCTTAATTGAGTATTGGCAAATAACGTGGCATAACCCACTTCGCAGAAGTTTTCATTGAGTAATTCTACCGAAACATTGGCCTCAAATACATTGAGAATAAGAGAAATGATACTGTCGCAGCCGTGTTGCGTCTGGTAATACTGATAGAAAGTGTCGATACCTGCTTCGCGTTGTACAGGGATTTGGAAACCAAAATCTGTAAAAGGAAATCCTACGCAAATGGAGGCTTCGTGTTGGGTATGATAGGTCGGGAACACAAACAACTTTAACGTAATGATGCTGTCGCAATCATGAGATGAGTGAAGCGGAAGCGTATGGATAGACAATCCTGAGAGTTGATCGGTGGGGACATTGAATCCGTTGAAAGTATAAGGAGTCCCCTGACAAATCGTATCGGTAATGGTATAGGCATATTTCGGATAGATGGTGAGTGAAGTGAAAATAATGCTATCGCAGCCGAACGCGTTGTATAGAGTATATTCGATGAGGTAATCTCCGGGGGCGAGGAGGGAGTCGATGGTTTCCATCATTGTACTAAAGGGTTCATCTATCGTTTCACCTTCGCACATTTCAAGATGAATAAAGGTAGAATCTATTGTATGCACAGTCAGGTTCAGTTGATAAATACTATCGCAGCCCAAATAGGTTACGAGACTATCGTAGTAGGTTCCGGTTTGGTTGAGTGTTATCCCTCTAAAGTTATAGGTTTCATTTTCGCATATATCGGCATTGGTAACGAATAGGAAACTTGGGTTCCATCGGAGGACTAATTCGTACACACTATCACAGCCCAAATGTGATACAAGACTGTCGTAATAGGTTCCCGGCGCAGTAATGAGTCGTCCTCTGAACAGATAGGTTTCGTTGTCGCAAAGAGTAGCATAAGTGGTAAACAAATAAGCGGGATTTACATGCAGATTGAGTTTATAGATACTGTCGCAGCCGGCTGTTGTAACTAGTGAATCAAAATAGATGCCCGGTTGCGTTAATAGTTGACCATGGAAATTGAAAGATTGATTATCGCAAATGGTATCAAAAGATTCGAAGAAGTAAGTCGGATTTACATGCAGATTGAGTTTGTATACACTATCGCAGCCTATTAACGTGAGCAATGAATCGAAATAGATTCCGGTTTGATTAAGTATTTGTCCACGGAAATTGTAAGTTTGGTTATCGCAAATGGTATCAAAAGATTCAAAGAGATAAGTCGGATTCACATGCAGATTAAGCTTATAGACACTGTCGCAGCCAGAGGCAGTTAACAGTGAATCGAAGTAAATTCCGGGTTGTGTGAGTGTTTGTCCACGGAAGTTAAAAGATTGATTGTCGCAAATAGTATCGAACGATTCGAAGAAATAGGTCTGATTTACTTGTAGATTTAACTTATAAACACTGTCGCAGCCTCTTGAGGTGAATAGCGAATCAAAATAGATTCCGGTTTGGTTGAACACTTGTCCGCGGAAATTGAATGTTTGATTGTCGCAAATCGTATCGAAAGATTCGAAGAGATAAGTCGAATTCACCTGTAGATTGATTTTGTACACACTATCGCAACCTCTTGACGTAAGCAGTGAATCGAAATAAATTCCTGATTGATTAAGTATTTGCCCACGGAAGTTAAAGGATTGGTTGTCGCAAAT
>JAKIZI010000199.1 GCA_022708105.1 Bacteroidota bacterium | reverse complement strand
ATGCCAATATTTATAATGTTCGGAAAACATACACAGGATTCGTTAAAGGATGTCTCGGTGCAACGGACTAAAAAAGCGGTCAAAATCATCGAGAAAAATGGCGGAAAGGTAATTTCCATGTATGTTGTGATGGGAGAGCATGATCTGGTTCTTACCCTGGATTTTCCAGATGCCGAAAAAGCAATGTGTGCCTCTATGGGGTTAAAATTGCTGACGGGCATTTCCTTTTCCACTTCGCCGGTTGTTGATGTGGAAAAATTCGATAGCCTGATTTCCAAAATGGAAAAGATTTGAAGTCGATCAATGGTGCGGCAGTCAAAGTCAGGGCAACGGGTCATATCAATAACCTACTAATTTCAATATCTTATCGAGACCGAAACCCGTTCCTTATAAATACCCAGAACCGGCAAAAACGGCCTTAATATCTAAATGATCTTAACCATTTAAAAACTAATTTTGGTCTGTCCAGGAATCTGAATAATAAGAAATAATTGGAAATACGCAGGATGCTGCGCTTTTTAAACCCAGAAAGGCAAAGCGCTTTTCTTTCTACCCGTTATATGCAAACGAATTCTCAGCAAATTTGAATGGTAATGGAGGTCGAATTCACCTACAACTGCGCAATTTCGGTGATGAGATTATGCTGGT
>JAKIZI010000198.1 GCA_022708105.1 Bacteroidota bacterium | reverse complement strand
GCCCAGCTTTTTCTTAAGGCTTTCACATTTCCCTCCGGTTCGAGAATACAGGGGATGGCATCGTCTTTCCCAGTTTCTTTTCGTTTTCCCCGTGAGACATTACTGTAATACCCGTAGTATCTGACCATCTGCTCGCCCCGGTTGGGGATATGCGAACACATGGCCGCCAGCCATTCCAAAGCGGGAAAGTTCTTACTTGTCCGGCCATCTCTACGCTTCTCGGCGGAATTCATAGACTCGCATCAGATCAAAATTAAGATAAGCGCCGCCGCCAAAAGCAAAAATACTGGCAATAAATAGTAAGCTTATGCCAGCTAACCATCGTAGCAGTACATTATTATTATGTATGTGTTTTAATCGTATTCGAGACACTCTAGAATAGCGTGCCACAATCGCCAAAATTGCAAAAGAAACCCAGGTGACAGCAATAAATAAAATCGGAAGGTTTGATCCGCTAAAAATAACAAGCGATGTAGTGACCGTTAGGGCAATAATAATATTTAGGAAGAAATACGATGGCAGGCCGTTGTTTCTAAGCAGTAAAAAAGCCAAGGTAATTAAAAACGGTGAAAAAATTGCTTTTCTGATGTTGAACTCGTCGACAAATCCGGCATATCCAAAGATATCAACAATATATGTTGTATATACCC
>JAKIZI010000197.1 GCA_022708105.1 Bacteroidota bacterium | reverse complement strand
CAAAGTTCATCTGCAGGGAGACTCGGGTGAAGAGTGCGGAAAGGCTTTTGCACGAGGGGATGATAAGAAATACTAGCCAGAACGCCATCATCGGCGCTCCATCAGCCTGAAAGGGTACGATTACTCTCAGCCTTGGGCTTATTTCGTCACCATTTTCACCCAGGATCGTGCCTGTCTATTCTGCGAGGTGGTGGATGGCCAGGTGCGAATGAACAAATATGGCAAAATTGTAGAAATTATAGGGGGTGAATGGATGAAATCAGCAACATTGCAACCACGCGTCACGGTGGATGAATTTGTGGTGATGCCCAACCATATCCATGGCATCATCACCATGGCGGACGGCAACCGACGGGGTACATCGACAGTAGGTGCACAATGCAACGTGCCCATACATTCGAACAATTTGGCAAACCGGCGTCGGATTCAGTTCCAAGCATCATTCGCTTGTTCAAAGCAGCTACTAACAAACGGATTAACGTCATGCGCGGCACGCTAGGAACACCTGTCTGGCAACGCAATTATTATGAACACATCATCCCCGATGATGGATCGTTGAACAAAATCCGTGAATACATCGTGAACAACAAGATGCAATGGGCGTTGGACCGTGAAAATCTAAATATCGTATGGTGCCCGTACACCCGTACAA
>JAKIZI010000196.1 GCA_022708105.1 Bacteroidota bacterium | reverse complement strand
TAAGAGCACCTTCGTCAGAGCCTTCTGAGGCTGTAAAAACATCTATAAATAGCTGTTTAATTTTTTCTTCTGAATTTGTTTTTAATCTTTCGTATTTCATTTTATTTTTTTTGGTTATAACGAAAAGCTAAGCCGGAGCGTAGCGATCGGCTTTAGCGACTGGTTGGGCATAATTATGGTTCAAAGGATACATTCTTTGATGGACCATCTGGGCCGATTATTGAAAATACATTCATTGTTTCTGCTAAACCTGTGAACAAAGAATACTCTTTACTTTTTTTATCCTTGCATAGCTCAACTATCTTTCTGTCTTCGGTGCCGTCCACTAATACGATTATCACAAACCGATATTGCATGCGGTAGGCAATGGACTGCCCCAAAATATCTCTCGCTGATTGGCCGCCTGAAATAACTTTAATTTCAATTGCAGTACCATCATTTCCTATGGAGGCATCAGGCCTATGACAAAATCCAAAAAGATTAGCTTGCGTAATTTTTTCGACTTCGTCTGTACCTACTTGGGTTATTAAATTTTTTCGAAGTGTTGGAGAAGATTGCAGATGACCTATTACAGCCTGCTCAAACTCCCGTTCCGATTTTCCCTTAAGCGCAAGATTTGCACTTTTTAATTTTTTTATCGCAAGGGTTGCTAAATCA
>JAKIZI010000195.1 GCA_022708105.1 Bacteroidota bacterium | reverse complement strand
AGTTAACTAATTATGGCATCAAAAGCATAAATAAAGCAGATTTGGTACTTGCTTCAAAATCTGATAACATTGCTACCATGCTGGAATATCAACGTAACACAGGGAAATTAACTGATGCACAGGTTTATCGCTACTACAAGGAATTTAATTCGATTGAAAGAGGAGATGAGCTTTTGCTTATGTGTTTTCAAAGAGATAATTGTAACTTACAAAACTATACTGTTATTTTATCAGATGTATCTAAAGTGGCGACAAAAATTGATAAAGGAACCAATGTTTTATTTTCTCAGAAAACCATTGCCGGTACAATTAATTGGGAAAATACTATACAAAAAGGACATTTTGGAGAGCATTATACCTATTCTATGATGGCAAGAGATGGTAGATATGTTTCCAGAAAATTAAAGATTGGCGCTCAAGGAATTGATCATGTTTATATTAAACAAAATCCAGTTACAAAGGAAATTGATGAGATATTAATTATTGAAACTAAAACTGATAATGCCCCACTTATACCTAAAAACATTGAAAAGGGAATTCCAAAACAAATGTCTGATGAATGGATAAAGAAAAATTTAGATACAATCATTGTAAAAGGAGACAATCAGTCAAAACAACTTGCTAAAATTATTAAAGACAAGCTTGACACAGAACCTCAAA
>JAKIZI010000194.1 GCA_022708105.1 Bacteroidota bacterium | reverse complement strand
TATAATTCAAGAGTAAATCAGATAGCAGCAGATGATTATAATAGAAAGCAATGGGAAGCACTGGCCGAATTGGGGTTAGCAAAGCGTGGTAAAGATATTCCACTTACCGAAATTCTTAATGGTTTGAGAGTTAAAGATATTAATGATTATTTTTCTGACAGGCTAAAGAAGAAAATCACAAGGAAAGCCGCTGCAATTGAATTTGCAACGTCTCAACCCGATGTACTTGATGTACTTTCAAAACATATGTCATTTAGAGAATTGTTCCTTATTGTAGAACCCGCAGGAATAGATATGTCTTCTTTACGTGTTTGCTATGCTTATGCAAATGCACAAGCGAAAATTATTAAAGATACTTACGTAAGTGGGTACAGAACACTCAATACTCTAAACGAAGCACACGATGCAGGTTATGACGGTTGGGAAATTGAAGCGGAGGACTGTTGTTCTCAATGCTCAAAATTACACCATAGGAAAACCAAAAGAAAACCTGCCAAGTTGCCACCATTCCATATTGGATGCACGTGCTCACTTAATGGTACTTATGATTAATTATCCAACAAGATCGCTACAGCCGATCGCCGCTTCGCGGCTCCGGCTGAGCTTTTCGTTGTGCTAAACAAGGTTTTATGAACAAAAAATTTCCAATTCTGGAATATGACTCAACC
>JAKIZI010000193.1:263-671 GCA_022708105.1 Bacteroidota bacterium | reverse complement strand
ACTTTTCCCGTAATTTCCCGAATCACCGTCGCAACTTCTAAAATCAAATAGACCACAGCCTTGTACCATCATTAAGGCTAACAAACACAAAAGAAAACGAATCATAATCATACCTCCATCTAGACAAGATGGTTTTATCCAAAACAAGTTCAACTCATTTTTATCGACTGATTTTGGGAACCATTTTCAAATGACAACACATTCATCGACGCATACGAAAATGAAAGCATCGTAATTAAACAAAAAATTGTTTTTTTCCCTTTGAGCAACAATATTTAGACTCCTCCTAATAGCAACGAAAAGTTTTAAATTTAAAAAATGTATCGGCGTTTTCAAGTAAAAAGCAACAAAAGTATATTTAATTAAATTCTTCAATTGAACCTGTAAAATTCCTCCAAGTGATGGACT
>JAKIZI010000193.1:0-253 GCA_022708105.1 Bacteroidota bacterium | reverse complement strand
ACATTTTTTTTTGGAATGAAATGACTTCGTCATTTTGATTCTGCACCTCAGTCATAAAAACATGTAAACATGTTTTTGCGACTCTCGGTTTGGAAATCATTTAACAATGAATATGATTGCTTCATTTACCCTCTTATTAAATCACACCATGATCCATGTATGACTTGTCAAATTGCTTTACACCTATTTTGTTTTGAACAGTAATGAAGCTAATCAGAAATTAGTACTTAGTGGGAACATAACGAGGGAATGA
>JAKIZI010000192.1 GCA_022708105.1 Bacteroidota bacterium | reverse complement strand
GTTGAACGTAATGAGAAACCGCTGGTCGGTGTGATCCAACAACATAACGGAATTTCCTATTTTGTCCCCGATAGTCCTTCCTATCGTAAAGATATTTTAATCCCGGGCCGATATCTGAATGAAGCCAAACATGGTGAAAAAGTGGTGGTTTCTATCATTGAATGGGCTCCGGATTCGAGAAGCCCTATCGGAAAAGTTATCCACGTCTTAGGCCAACCGGGCGATAATAATGTGGAAATGAATTCTATATTGGTGGAATATAATTTCCCTCTTAAGTTTTCTGATGAGGTCGAAAGAGAAGCTGCCAATATTGATCCCCGTATTTCTGATGCCGAAATCAATAAAAGACGTGATTTTAGAAGTGTGCCAACCTATACAATCGATCCTGCTGATGCGAAAGATTTTGATGATGCAATCTCTTATGAAAAATTGGAAAATGGCTTGCATCGTGTCGGAGTACATATTGCAGATGTCTCTTTTTATGTAAAACGAGGTTCTTTAATCGATCAAGAAGCTTATGAACGGGGCACTTCAGTCTATCTGGTGGATCGTGTTATTCCGATGTTACCGGAAATTCTTTCCAATAACCTTTGTTCCCTCCGTCCTCATGAAGATAAATTGTGTTATAGTGCCGTGTTCGATTTAGATGATAATGCACACGTTCATCATGA
>JAKIZI010000191.1 GCA_022708105.1 Bacteroidota bacterium | reverse complement strand
CCCGGATGTTCAGTGTCAGCTTTATGAAAAATTAGATATTAACTATTAAAAAAGGAGAAAATCAAATGGAGATCGATTTTTAAAGGAAATAATAAATGGCAAAAAAACGGATAAAGACTATTGACGAACTAAAAACACTTCAAAAGAAACTACTTCCTTGTCCTTTTTGCGGATGCAAGATGGGTATATTTTTAGATGGGTTTGGCTTCACTTTAAAACACACAGAAGAAAGAAGCGGTAGCTGTTTCATTGCATACGATTCGTACAGTTCATACGGGTGCGCAGATTCGCTTGCTGACGATTGGAACCAGAGGTCTGATTTTTAGATAACGACCGACATTAGCCGCTTGTCGGCTGGATGGATTCGTTCTGCCGGTATTATTTATGCGCATGTAAAGAAATAGACACATGCCCAACCAAAAGGAGTAGAAAAATTATGAGTGCTGATAACTATGTTGTTGTAAAAAAGTTCCGGTATAAAGATTTCCGGTGGGCTATGTTTTTTGCTTCAGACAAACGAAACGATAGAAAAGCACGATGGCATAAAGGATTCAAAACGCCTAAAGAAGCAGCAGAAGATGCTAATAAGCAAGTTGACTACATAGAATATGGAATTGTTTTTGATGATGGTTGCTTAAGTGAATTTTAATTGCATAACGCAGAAATCAGCCG
>JAKIZI010000190.1 GCA_022708105.1 Bacteroidota bacterium | reverse complement strand
GAAAAAGAAATAGAAGCTACCGCAAAGAAGCTTTTTGAGGAAATGATGTAATGTTGGATACGATTCAACAAGAAAAATTTAAAACCATTTGGGAAAAGGGGAATTGATGAACTCCATTCAATGGATGGAAAAGTTATCTGAACATTGGAAGATTGTTTCCTTTACCCAAAGTAAGGAGTCAAAGAGCCGTTATATCTTTATTTGCAAGGATGAAGTAGAATGTTAACATTGACGCAACCGGTAACAAATATTGTATTTGATAAGAAACCGACTCCGCCTGTTAAGATGACGCCTGCGGAGAGGAAGTATTTCAATGCTATGAAGCTGGTTGCCAAAGAGATTGAAAAGATATTGAAGTCAACGCTTACATCAGCTACAAAAGCCCAAGGTATTAAAGCCATCAGCCTTTTGAAGAAATACAGCAAGACATTAACAAAGTGGTCTAACCAAACAGTTGCCACCATGTTTTATAATGTTGACAAAGATAATAAAAAGAAGTGGGATAAATTATCGGCAAAGATGAGTCAAGAGTTAAAAAAAGAACTTTCAAAAGCACCGGCAAAGACTTGGATGCAGAAGTATATGGATGACAATGTTGGTTTGATTAAGTCCATGCCCATAGATGCTGCAAAGAGAGTTCACAAGCTTATCAAAGAGAATCAGTATGTGGGATTACG
>JAKIZI010000018.1 GCA_022708105.1 Bacteroidota bacterium | reverse complement strand
AAGCTCCTTTTGCAGCTTTGCGGCCACACGACTACCGGCTGCGGACTTGGAGCCGGAGACCGACGGCGAAGCCGGCATGCCCAAATACATCTTATAATAGGTATTGAAAATAAAAACGCTTAGCGTCTTTGCGGTAAATCCCTACCGGAAAGCCCGAATAATATCCATTCCATTTGCGTAAAGCACTAAGGCAATCAGCAGGGCAAATCCTACCGAGTTGGCATAGCCGATAAACTTATCACTGGGTTTTCGCCGGGTAATCATCTCGACCAAAATAAACAGGATATATCCGCCATCCAATGCCGGAATAGGTAAGAAGTTCATGAACGCCAAAATAATGGAGAGAAATGCCGTCATGGTCCAGAATTGTTGCCAATCCCAGGTTTTTGGGAAAATACTGCCGATGGTGCCAAATCCGCCCAATTGAGAAACTCCCTCTTTGGTAAAGACCAATTTAAATTGTTTGATATACATCCCTAAAGTACTAAATCCTTTGCCAATGCCTTTTGGGATGGATTCTACAAAACTGTATTCCACTTTTTTGGACGTGAGGTAGTGCAGAAAGTGTATGGGATAAACTCCGATTTTACCCTCTGCATTCACATCTACAGCCGTTTTTAACATGCTATCCCCACGATAGAAGGATAATATTACCGTTTCGGATTTATGTTCGGTAAAAAAAGCTTGGAAATCATAAAAAGAGAACATGGAGGAATCATTCGCTGCAACAAGACTATCTCCTTTTTGAAGACGGGCAAGCGCTGCAGGAGATCCCGAAATGGCACTGTCCACTACGAATGGGAAAATGTACTGACAAATACCTGCTTTTTGGTCTGCCAATATCTGTTTTCCGAAATCGGACGGAACATTCACTTGTATGGTCTCATCGCCCCTGATGACGGTGGTGCTTTTTACATCGTCAATCATCAATCCCGATACAATATCACTCATGGTTTCCGGCTTTTCACCATCTAAAGCAATAATCTTATCTCCATTTTGAAAACCTGAGTTTTGGGCGACTTCCGAAAATTGAAGCCCGTATTTGGCATTTTCAACCGGGATGTATTCTTCGCCCCATTGAAAGAGAACGGTGGAATATAGGATGAGGGCAACGAGGAAGTTCACAAGCACACCCCCAATGATGATAAAAAAACGTTGCCAAGCCTTTTTTGAACGGAATTCCCAAGGCTGAGGTTCGGAAGCTAAATCACTTGCACTTTTTGTCTCATCAATCATTCCTGCAATGGAACAATAACCGCCCAACGGCAACCAACCGATTCCCCATTCCGTATTTTCGGGACTAGATGCCCAAGAAGTAGGTGCTGAAGAGGATAAAAAACTGAAACGCCACTTTCCGTCTATTTTCTTTGCACGAACTAAAGAAAACCATGGATTGAAAAATAGATAAAACTTCTCTACTCTAGTCTTGAATATACGAGCGAAAAAATAATGTCCCAATTCATGAACAAAAACTAATATAGATAAACTTAGTACTAATCCTACAATTTGATTTGTGATTCCCATTGATGTTTTTTTTTAAGAGTGCAAAAATACAAAAAAATAATCAATCTGACTTTTTGTGGCAGGATGTGCAGATAATGTGAAAATCAACTATATTTGCAGTTTCATAATCATTAATACATCATTTACCCATGAAAATAAAAGAAGTAATTTCACACTTGGAACGAAAATTCCCTCTCTATTGGCAGGAAGAGTATGACAATTGCGGCGTTCAATGCGGAGATAAAGAACAAGAGATTACCGGAGCATTGGTCTGTTTCAATTTTAGCGAAAAAGCTATAGAGGAGGCAATTGCCAATAATACCAATCTGATTATTTCTCACCATCCGTTAATTTTTAAGGGATTACAAAAGATTGAGCCGACCTTCCCGACCGGACGGATGATTTTTAAAGCCATACAACATAAATTGGTACTCTATTCCATGCACACCAATATCGACAATGGCATCGAAGGGGGAAATTGGTTGTTTGCCAAAAAGTTGGGACTAAAAGAGATCAAAGTACTGGCTCCGAAAGAAGCACTCTTCCGAAAATTGGTCTTTTATGCTCCGAACGGAGAAGAAGTCCCCATCATTGATGCCTTGTTTGCTGCAGGTTGCGGAGCCATCGGAAATTATATCAATTGCAGTTTTCGTACTGAAGGAAAAGGTACTTTCCAACCCCTGACATCGGCAAATCCCTTCATCGGGCAAGCGGATGTTACCGAAATGGTGGATGAAGTTCGGGTGGAAATGATTTTCCCGAAAGCAATCCAACAAAAAGTAATTAAAACCCTTTACTGCCATCATCCTTACGAAGAACCGGCTTTTGATATTTTTGCGTTGGAAAATTCCATCTCCCAAATCGGCCTGGGCAGCATCGGTATTTTGCCGCAACCCATGAGGGCCGAGGACTTTTTCAGTGTTATGAAACAAGAACTTAATCTTCAATATTTTCGCGTTTCAGGAAAAATCGACCGAACTATTCAGAAAGTGGCCGTGTGTGGCGGTAGCGGCAGTAGTTTCATTCGGATGGCTTTTGCCGCCGGAGCCGATATATTTATTACCGGAGATGTGAAATATCATGATTTCTTTTCCGTTGATAATCAGATGATTATTGCAGATATCGGTCATTTTGAAGGGGAATCGTTTATAAAAGAGATTATTTACAATGAATTAAAAGAAAATTTTAGTAACTTTGCAACCATTATTTTAGAGGGTGAAAAATCCGGAATTATTTTAGTTTAACATATTGATTACCAAGAAAATAAAATTCATATGGCAAAGAAAAAAGTAGAAGAAGATCAAGCTCTTTCTGTCGAAAAATCAGCGGAAGTTATGGATAATAAATCGGAAAATTCGGCTTTAGTTTCCGATAGTCATGCTTCTTTGATTGAAGAAGAGAGTCTTGAAGAGAGAAGTATTGCTCAAAAGTTGCTTTCACTCTATCATTTGCAACAGATCTATTCTCAAGTAGATAAAATTCGTGTTTTGCGTGGGGAATTGCCCGAAGAAATTCAAGATTTGGAAGATGCTTGCGAGGGAATGCAAACCCGTATCTCTAAATATCAAGAGGATATTGATGACTTAAAACGCAAAATAGTTTCCGAAGAAACTAAAATTAAAGATTCTTTAGCCCTGATTAAAAGGTATGAGGAGCAACAAAACAATGTTCGCAATAATCGTGAATATGAATCTTTAACCAAAGAAATTGATTATCAAAAACTCGAAATTCAGTTGTCGGAAAAGAATCGTGGAAAGCATACTTTAGAAGTGGAAACTAAAACGGCTGATATTACTGAAATAGAACAAAAACTTGCCGAACTTGCTGGTATTTTAGAACAGAAAAAAGGAGAATTAAGTACCATCGTTGCTGAAACAGAAAAAGAAGAAGCCGAATTAATTGCCAAGGCTGAAGACTTGAAACTTCTTGTGGATGAGCGTTTTTTGGTTGCTTTTGAAAGAATTCGGAAAAATGCACGTAACGGTCTTGCCATTGTACAAATTGAAAGAGATGCGTGCGGTGGTTGCTTTAGCACGATTCCCCCGCAACGTCAATTAGATATTCGTCTTCATAAGAAAATTATTGTCTGTGAAGCGTGCGGCCGAATTTTCATCGACAAACAGTTGGTGGAATCAGATCAGCAATAAAGATTGAATCAAAGTGGATCTTACCTGGGTTCATGCAATTATCCTGATATGTTCGGGACTTATTGTCGGATTTATTAATACTTTAGCCGGAGGGGGGACTATTATTTCCCTTTCTGTGCTTATGATGATGGGGTTGCCGCCTGTGGTCGCCAATGGAACCAACCGCGTGGCCATCATTGCACAAAATATTACTGCCGTAATTAATTTCCATCGCAAAAAACTGATTGATTGGAGAAAAGCTTTCAAAATATCCATTCCTGTGGTGGCAGGTGCCATTATTGGTGCTATTATCGGAAATCATGTCTCCAATACCTTTTTTAATTATGTGTTCGGAGGAATTGCGGTTTTTTTTGCTATTTCGCTTATTTTCCAACCCAATCGCTGGATTAAAGAGAGAGAAGAACTTCTGCAAGCCGAAATCCGTCCTTTTATGTACGTCCTGTTTTTCTTTATTGGTATTTATGGCGGGTTTATTCATGTGGGAATTGGTTATTTGTTCCTCGCTGCATTGGTCCTCGGGATTGGCAATGAATTAGTTAAAGCCAATGCCATGAAGAATCTGCTGGTCTTGATTTATGTGCCCATCTCCCTGGTCGTTTTTGCCCTTGCCGGAAATGTTAACTGGACTTTCGGACTTATTCATGCCATAGGAAATGTGATTGGGGCTCAAATTGCTTCTCACTTCGTCATCGTCAAAGGAGCGCGATTTATTCGTTATATTATGATTTTTCTTATTTTTATAGTTATTTTGCAACTTTTCGGCTTTATTACTCCCGAACAAATTATGATTTTATTTTAAAAGATGTTATGAAAACAAAACTAACCCTGAGCTTCTTATCCTTTTTCGTATTTACTTGCAACGGACTCTTTGCAGATACGATTCGGTTGATGCAGTATAATTTGATGTATTATACCAATAATGCAGACTATACCGATTGTGATGAAAATACCAATAACTTGGATCAGAAGGATCTCTACCTGAAGCAAATTATTAAGTATGCACAACCGGATGTCTTTTGTGTGAATGAAATTGGAAAGGAAAATGAATACGCAGAACGGATTTTAAATAATGTGTTGAATCAAGACGGAGTGAACTATTATGCAACTATCCCTACTGTGAATTCATGGTCCACCATTGCCAACCGAATTTTTTATGACACCAGAAAGTTTCGTTTTAAGACAGGTTTTTATGTTTCGACCCCGATAATCTATATCAACGGATATAAATTGTATTATAACTCTGAGAATTTACAGCAGGGGGATACAACTTATCTTACGTTTATTGTCGTTCACCTGAAAGCCGGTTCCTATGATGGTAATGAAACAACCCGCTATGAACAAACATTGGACTTGATGAATCGCCTCGAAAGGATGGGACAAGATAATTACATCCTTTCCGGTGATTTTAATTGTTACGGCCATTTAGACAGTGGAGTTGCCAATGTGCTCTATTGGGACAATATGAATTATCGTTTTCATGATCCTCTGAATCAGTTGGGTGAGTGGGGTAGTAATGAGGATTATGCGGCCTTGCATACCCAATCTACGCATTCCGGAAGCGAAGATGCTTGTTTCAGTGGCGGCGGCATGGATGACCGTTTTGATTTGATTTTAGTTTCGCCATATGTATATTACGGTTTAAGAGGGGTTAAATCGATCAATAGCTCCTATCGGGCTTTGGGCCAGGATGGGAATAGATATAATAAAAGTTTGCTCAATCCGTTGAATAACTCGGTTCCGAACAATGTGTTGGTGTCTTTGTACGGAAATTCCGACCATTTGCCGGTGATGATGGACTTTGAAATTGAGGGAAAGTTGCTTTCTGTTTGCGACAATGCCCAATCGTCGGCTCTTAAAGCAAGAGTAGTCAATCCGGTGCGCGATGATATGGAAATTATTTTGGAGTCTCCTATGACTCAAAATCTTGAATTTCGCCTCTTTTCTATCGAGGGCAAGTTTCTCCAAGCATTTCAACACAATGTTTCTCCCGGAATTAATCAGTTCGTAGAGTCCTTCTCGTATCCAGCGGGTGCCTACATTTTGCAGATTATTGATTCAAAAAAGCAAACGACAAGCATTAAGTTGTTTAAATAGATTTTTTAGTTTCTTTTTAACTGGAGTTCGATTAATAATCAGATTGAATCCATGAAACCATCCCAAAAACGATTGTTTTTGGAAAATAAAAAAGGGTGCTCATTACAAACACCCTTTTCAGTATATCAAATTTGTTTATTGTTTGATAAACTTATTGAAATGGATTGTTCCGTCGATGGCGGTAATTTTAATAAAATAGACGGCATCGGAGAAGTTATTCAATGAAATTTCGGTTTTATAGGTTCCAATTTTATCGTAACGGGCAACGATTCGGCCGGTCATATCGATAATTTCAATCTCGTTGAGGAGGGTATTGGACAATTGAACAAACAATACATCTTTGGCGGGATTGGGATAAACAGAAACGAATTGCGCATTGAGTTCATTGATTGCGTTACTTGGATTATTGAGTTTTGCAGTGGCTACATTAGAAGCGGCAGAAACACCGCTCTGGCAAACCGCTTTCACGGTGTAGCTATAGGTAATTCCCACGGTAGCGGTCATATCGGTATAAGACGTCCCTGTAATCGAAGAGGCAATTTGGGTGCCGTTGCGATACACATTATAGGAAACGGCGCCGCTTGAGGATGTCCAAGTTAGGTGAATTCTCCCAAGACTATGATTGGGCGTAGCGGTCAGGTTGGTCGGGGCGTTGCAGGGTTGCGGCTGGTCTTCATCGGGGCATGCGTGGAAATAAGCGTAGAAAGATGCGAGAATCGGATTTCCACTTGAAGTAAATAGGTCTGAAATTTTACTCCATGTATTGTCATAATAACAATAGGCGGTTGCATCAGCAGCAGTTCTTCCGGCAGAGCTGGTACTTACCAAGTCTAATGTATCTGTGTTGGGGGTTGAGTTAAGTTCGAACACGGCGAAGAAATTTCCGGTAACCGTAACAGGAGTAGAATAGACAATATCTGTCCATCCGCCGTCGGTGAGTTGGTTATAGGTAAGCGTTCTGGTGGACAACAAAGTGGAGGGCACGCCACCGGATTCGCTATAAAGTTTAACCGTAATGGAAGAAGTAGCGGGATTATTGGCGCTCACGGTGTATGTATAAAAACCGAGTGTATCAATATGGAGGGTTGTGCTGTTTGCAAAATACTCAGCGTATGAAAAGATGGAATTTTCATGATCTTGTCCAAATAGAAAACCGGCTTCATCTGCTTCTAATAAATTGGTGAATTGAGCGCACTCTGTAACAGGAGTAACCGTTCCACCGCCGAGGGCAACAGCGCATTGCACAGCAGCATAGGCATTGATATATCCATTGCCGTCAATTTGGTTTGATCCTGTAGCGAGTGAAGTAGCAGTAGTTTGGAGGCAAGAGAGGGCTTGTGCGGGGGTAATGGACGGATAAGCCGAAGCCAATAATCCACATAATCCGGCCACGATTGGGCAAGCCATGGAAGTTCCTTGCATTCCGTCGTAATTGACACCGGTTGCTGGAGCAGTACCACCCATATTTTGTATATACTTCCAATATTGGGTAATAGAAAAAGTTGTGCTGTAAATATTATTATATGAACCGGCACCGGTTTGCGCATAGTAGCCTCCCGGCGAAGCGATATCAGCTCTTCCAGCTCCGTATTGAGAGAAATCGGATAATTTTCCGTTGTTATCAATGGAAGCAACCCCTATTACAGTATTAAATCCTGCAGGGTAGTTAATTTCATTTCCGTAGTCTCCTTCATTTCCGGCAGCAGCTACTAAGATGATTCCATTATTGTAGCAAGTTTGCATCAAATTTTGTTCAGTTGTTTCTGCATAAGTTCCACCATAAGACATACTGATAACTTTTGCCCCGTTATTGGCAGCCCATTGTACGCCTTCATTGGCGAAATACATAGAACCATCATCTTCTGCAATGCGCACACCCATTAGGGTAACGCCGCCTCCGATGGAAGCAACTCCCACACTATTGTTATTTTTAGCACCTACAAGACCAGCGCAATGGGTCCCATGTGACCAATCGTATGCGGGACAATTGTTGTAAAAATCGGAACATACTGTACTTTGGTTTACGGAAGTAGGCGGATTGGCAGCAGTTGTTGAATTGGTAAGATATGATGGGTTGTAGTAATTCCCGTAAACCTTACAAAGATTACTTGCACTGATTCCTAAATCGGGATGGGCTCCCCAAACGGCATTATCCACGATAGCCACTTTCACGGAAGCGCTTCCTTGTTGAAGATCCCATGCAGTTGAAGCATTAATTCTATCCAAATGCCACTTTACATTCACGGTGTTCACGGTTCCGTAATAAGGGTCATTGGGGGTGTACAATGGTCTTTTAAGAGCCACTTTTTCGGCGTATTCAATTTCCGGGAATTGAGCGAGTTCTTTAATAAAATCGGTCACCTGTTCTTTCGCGGTAAAGCCGATTTTAAGCGTTCTCAATAACTTTTGGTCGTTAAAAAGGTACAAAGTCTGTGCCATTCCGACTACCTCATACTTATCAAATACATCTTGTAGAAATGGGAATTCGTCAGGATTAACACTTCTGTCTTCGTTTACTTGAAAATGCAAAGGATAACTATCGACAAATTTTACATAAATTACACCGTCTACAGCTTGAGGATCAACGGTTTGTGCTTGGATCCCTAAACAAGCCATCCATAATATGGCAAATAGAGAGAGAATTTTTTTCATGATACTGATTTTGGATTATTATTGTTTGATAAATTTCGTGTATTGTGAATTCCCTTTATTAAAAGCGATTTTAATAACATAAACTCCGGAAGGTAAACTGGAAACGGAGATTGAAGTTTCTTGAAGCGGGTTATGGTCGGCATAAACTCTTCGTCCAGCGATATCAAAAATTTCAATCGCATTCATCTCTTCGGTGTCGCAAATCACTTCGATGAGGTCTTTTGCAGGATTAGGAAATACCATAATATGGTTTTCGAAAGGTAGTGGATCGTTAATTCCCACATTCCCTGCCAATTCCTGAGCGCAAAGGACAGCTGAATAGGGGTTGATAATTCCATTTCCGTCAATCGGTCTTGACCCTGAAGCTAAAGGCATGGCGGTAGATTGAATACAATTTTTTGCCTGCGCGGGGGTAATAGACGGGTAAGCGGATGCGAGCAAGCCGCATAACCCGGCAGCAATGGGGCAAGCCATCGAGGTCCCCTGCATACCGTCGTAATAAACATTTGAGAGAGGTATACCACTGAGTCGGAGGAATTGAGTTTTGCAAAATGTAGTGCTCAAAATATTGGGCAGTGTTTCATAACCGCCGCTCACATAATAACCGCCGGGAGCTGCAATATCAGCTCTTCCGGGACCATATTGTGAAAAATCGGATAATTTTTTATTATAGTTAACGGAGGCCACACTGATTACGGAACTATAGCCGGCGGGATAACTGATAAAATTGGGGTCAATTCCTTCATAACCGGACTCTTCTGCTTCATTACCGGCAGCAGCCACCAAAATAATTCCTTGGTTGTAAGCTGTTTGCAAAATTTGTTGTTCTGTTTGTTCCGTATAAGGAGATCCATAAGACATACTAATCACTTTTGCTCCGTTCTGCGCTGCCCACTGCACTGCATTATTATAATAGATCATGTCCTGATTGTCGTTCGTCATTCTCACACCCATAAGCGTCACCCCACTTCCGAGAGAAGCGATGCCTTTTCCGTTGTTGTTTTTGGCTCCTACCAATCCGGCACAATGTGTTCCGTGTGACCAGTCATAAGCGGGGCAATTACTGTAAAAAGAACTTTCGGTACAAGTAATGTTTTGATTTACCGAAGTGGGAGGATTGGCACTTCCCGTATGGGGAGTTCTGGTAAGGCTGCCCGTAAAGTAGCATAAATTGGATGAAGCAATTTGCAAATCCTCGTGACTTCCCCAAATAGCATTATCTACGACTGCCACTTTTACTGTCGGACTTCCCACTTGAATATCCCAAGTATAAGAAGCATTAAGCATATCCAAATACCATTTCATGTTGTAGGAACTGATACTTCCGTAATAGGGGTCGTTGGGAGTCGTGAGTGGTCGTTTTATTATCGGTTTTTCTGCATACTCAATTTGCTTTAATTGGGAAAGTTCTGCAATCAACGAATCGGCCTGGTGAATGTCTGAAAATTCAATAGTAAGAGTTCTTAATAATTTGGAATCGTCGAAGAGATAGAAATTTTGAGCAATTCCCGATACTCCGTATTTATTAAATATATCTTGTAAAAAAGGAAATTCTGAAAGTTCAATCGTTCTGCCGTTGTCAATATTTACTTTAAAACTTAGGGGATAATCGTCGGCAAGTTTCACGTATAAAAGCCCGTCTACATGATGTGGAGAAACTGTTTGGGCCTGGATTCCGAATACTGACATCATACAGATGAGTAGTATTCCTATAATATTCTTCATAAAAATTCGGTTAAGAAGTGAAAAAAATCCTATAATTTTTGCTAAATAAGGGTGCAAAGATAACAAAAATTATTTTTTAGAAGCAGTTTTTTGCTTAACCGGAATTTTTTCCACATACTCAATAACCGATATTTTTTTTAGTGCTTCAATAAATTCATCTGTTTTCTTAATTTTAGAAAAAGAGATTCTGATGGTTCGCAGTAATTTCGGGTCATCAAAAAGCTCGAATGGTCTGGCGGCAGCGCAAACCCCGTAGGGTTTTATTAACTCGTTTAAAAAAGGTAACTCTTTTAGGTCAATTGATTTATCTTCGTTCACTTTAAAGTCAACAGGATAGCTATCTTTCAGTTTTATGGTAATAGTACCTTCAATAAATTCGGATTGCGTAGTCGATTTAATTGTGGAGCAGGCACTTGCCCATAAAATTAAACAAAAGAGTACCGGAATTTTGCTTGTTATATTCATAAAATCAGATTATAATTTTCCTTTCAATGCCAATAATTCATACTTAGCTTTCAGTAGTTGGAATGTATGAACTTCTTGATTGATAAGCGATTGTATTTCGTCATTTTGATGTTTTATAAAATCGTAGGCAGTAATAGTACCATTTAGTAATTGTGTAGAGAAAGATTGGGTGATATCTTTGTATTTACTCGTGATTTTTTGGTCAAGCACCAACAAATTCTCGATTTTTTTAATTTCATTTAATTTTTCTTGAATTTCAATTTTATTAATTTTCTCAAAATCAGCTTCTTTACTTGTTACAATAGATTTTTGGAGGCTAATGATATTTCCGACGCCGGTTGTTTTAGCCCAATCGATAAGTGGAACTTTAAGTCGAACGCCCATCATATAATAGAAGTCGAAATTATTACTAAAAAGGTCATAGGTTGGTCTTCCGTAGCCGACAGTAGCAAAAATTGAAAATTTGGGCAGACTGTTGGAAAAATGTAATTTGCGTTGATAGTCTAAGGTCTTTTGTTGATTTTTAAAAATCAGATATTCGTAACGATAAGAGTTGGTGTTTTCTTCAATTTCGGGGAAGACAGGGACAACGAAAGTGGCTTGAGACAAATCGTGTCCCGTAAGAATAGAGAGAGAAGAGATAAGGGATTCTTTTGTGGCTTTCAGTTCTCCTTTTTGTTGTTCTATTTTAAGGGCTTCCAATTCGAGTTGGTCAACGGCATTGCCGTAAATTACGCCCTCTTTCAACATAATTTTAAGTCGGTTTATCTGTTCGTTCACATTGGTTTCAACGCTTGACAAAATATTGATTTGTTTTTCAATAATCAATAAATTAAGATAGATTGAAATTACTTGTTCTTTCAGTTGATTGATAGAGATATCCAATTTATAGATTTCTGCTTCATTGAGAAGTCGTTCATATTTTCTTCCGTAGAAGAATTTAGCACCATCAAACACAACTTGTGAAAAATCGAGGGAGATATGGGCGCGATTTTTAGAAATGGTATCAACCCCGGGAATAGAGAATGGTAATTGCGTTACATCCGATTGGTAGCTCATTCCACCATTCAGTTCCAGAACAGGATAGAGGTGAGAGGAAGCATCGTTCAACTTCACTTTCAATAGTTGGGTATTCAACTCCTTTTGAACATTTGCAGAGGATTGCGCGATGGCCCAATTCTGACAATCTTCAATCGTAATGGTTTGTTGTGAAAAAAGAGGAAAACTAATGAAAAGGAGGAATAATAAGCATAAAAAATTAAAATGCCTTGTCATAAAATGCTTAATTTTCTGGTACACAAATTTACATTTAAGATAATAAAAAAACAAGCAAAAATACACAAATTTATTGAGATAATGTGTATCTTTGCAGTTTAAATTATAAAAATGAAGTAACCTCATTAAAGAGAATATCATCCGAAATTCTTCGTTATATAAAAATAGTTTTCATTTATGAACATTAAAGAATTTTTATCACCTAAACGAATTTGGTTCCATATAGTTCTTGCCATAGGGATAACATTGGTGATTGTTATCGTGTCGATGATTTGTTTAAAATTCTTTACCCGTCATGGGAAAGAGATTGAGATGCCGGATTTTGTGGGCCAGGATTCTGAGGTTCTTATTGCAAATAGTAAATCCAATGATTTTGTAATCGTAGTTTCGGATTATTTTTTTGACAAATCTCAAAAACCGGGAATTATTATAAAACAAAATCCTGAAGCCGGAGAACAGGTGAAGGTAGGAAGAAAGGTATATGTAACGGTTGCTTCTTCGGTGCCGCCGAAAGTACCGATGCCGGAATTAAAAGATGTATCTTTACGGCAAGCGGAAATTATGTTGAAGGCAAGCGGGTTGGAATTAGGGGACGTTATTTATAAGTCGAGTCCTTTCGAAAATGCTGTATTGGAACAACTTTACAAGGGGAGGGCAATTTCTCCGGGGACAGAGATTAGTAAAGGGGATGTTATTTCATTGGTTGTCGGGAAAAATATAGAAAATTTGCCTAATGAAACCACAGAATCTGCCGGAGAAGATGAGGTTAATTAAATAATTATTAGAATTATAACTTTTTTATGCGTTACATTATGAAATTGAGATTCAATTTTTTGCCGAAATACAAATTTATAGTATTTATATTTTTTTTTACTTTTCTGATAGGAATTACACCTAAGGTCAATTCTCAAGAGATTTTAACCGGATTAAAGCAGAACGCTCAATTGGTTAAAGAATATAAGACAAATATTTTTAAAAACGAGAGGAGCTATGAATCCGTTCAATTACCATTTATTGAAGATTTCTCAACATACATAGGCTATCCCGATCCCTCTCTGTTTAAAGATAATCAAGGGTTCGTTAATTCTTCTTTTCCCCTTCAGCCGCCGTCAATTGGTGTTGTTACACTGGATGCTATAGATGCATCAGGGAAAGTCTATCGTCATGCGACAAGAGATGTTTTTGGAGCAGATACGCTTACATCTCTTTCGATTCGTTTAGACTCCCTTTTTAATCCGACTCAACGCGTTATTCGGATACAAGATTCCATCTATTTCAGTTTTTATTATCAACCGGGCGGAGGGACTTTCCCGGAAAATAATATTTTTCTTGAGTGGGAACGAATTGGCGATCAACCGGAAACGGATGATTCTCTTGTTTTAGAATTTGGTTACGAAACAGGAGATACTATTTTTATGAATCAGTTTATATATGGGGATTATATTACCGATACCAACTATGTTCCCGGAGATAGTATTGCAAATCCTTTCATTCCCGGAACATATTATATTGTAGAAGCTTTTCTCGATTCAGGAACGGTAGTCCAACTGCCGATGGATTCCATTTTCGGACCCGAAGAGATATGGAATAGGGTTTGGTCAACGGAAGGAGTATCACTTGATACATGGCTGCAGGAAAATCCGTTGCAATATTTTAAACAAGTTCTGATCCCTATTCTTGATCCTCAGTATTTGCGTAACAATTTTCAATTTCGATTTAGAAATTATGCCAGTCTCGAAGATAATGGGGTAGCCGGTTGGGCGAGCAATGTCGATCAATGGCATATTGATTACATCCAACTAAACATTAATCGCAGTATTACGGATTCTTTTCCTAATGATGTTGCCTTTGTAATGCCTTCACAATCATTGTTAAAAAAGTACCAGGTTATGCCGTGGAGCCAATTTCAGCAACAGGAGCTGGCAGAGAGTTTTCAGAATAGGCTTTCCAATTTATCCAATTCTATCAAGAATACCAATTATACATATACGGTCTTAAAAAATGATACCATCCATACTTATACAAGTAACAACGAAAATGCAACGCCTTATTATCCGAATGGACTGCATATTTATGGAGGGCATGCAACGCCGCCGATTGAATTTGAATTACCTGCTGATGTGGCAGACAGTGTCTCTTTTACGGTTGTGCATGTTTTCCGGGAAGAAGGAGCGGGAGATAGCCGTAAACAAAATGATACTGCTGTTTTGAAACAGAATTTCTATAATTATTATGCTTATGATGACGGGATTGCAGAAAATGGATATTCAATTTTATCGAATTTGCAGAATCCTGAAATTTCTTTGGCCGTGGGATTTTCGCTCAACCACCCGGATACCTTGCGTTGTATCAGAATGTGGTTTAATCATGTCTTAAATGAAGCAAACGAAGTGCCTTTTACACTTATGGTGTGGGATGATGATGACCAAAAACCCGGGAATGTGTTATATTCGAAAGCAGCTCAGCTTCCTGCCCATGAAGAGGATTTTCTTGATTTTGTTACCTATTATTTAGATGAACCGGTACCCGTTTCGGGCACATTTTACGTGGGATTTTACCAAAATCATAATGTTCAGCTTAATATCGGGTTTGATCGCAATAATGACGGGCGGGCACATTTTATGTATAAAACCGCTACTACATGGAATGAACCTTATCTCAAAGGCGTTCCCATGATTCGACCGGTTGTTGGTAAATATTTTACTCCGCACAATGTTTCCATTCAGGAACGACAGTCCGTTGATTTCTCAATATATCCAAATCCTGCCGGAGATTATATTAAGATCAATACCGATGCCGATTTCTCTGCCGGAAAAATTAATGTCATGATTTATGATATGTATGGGAAATTATTGTTGACCAAAGAGATTGCGGATCAAGAAACCGAGATTGGAATAGGAAATTTTGCCTCAGGTATATATATGATAAGATTGTTCCAAAATGCTAATAGTTTGGGAACGAGAAAAATAATTAAAAAATAAAATAGTATGAATTTGAATTTAGAAAAGCCGTTGGTATTCTTTGATTTGGAAACGACCGGAATTAGCGTTGGGAAAGACAGAATTGTTGAAATTTCGATGTTAAAAGTGATGCCCAACGGAGAAGAAGTTGCATTAACGATGCGGATTAATCCTGGTATTCCGATTCCGGAAAAATCCTCTGAAATACACGGAATATACGATGATGACGTAAAAAATGAACCTACTTTTGAAGCAGTTTCCCATAAGATTCTTAATTTTTTTGAAGATGCCGATATTGCGGGCTATAATTCCAATAAGTTCGACTTGCCTCTTTTGGTCGAAGAATTTTTGAGATGTGGTATGAAGTTTGATATTCGAAATCGTGTATTTGTTGATGTACAAACTATTTTTCATCGTATGGAGCCACGTACTTTATCTGCTGCATATAAGTTGTATTGCAATAAAGAATTGGTAAATGCCCATAGTGCAGAAGCTGATACAAGAGCAACCTATGAAGTCCTTAAGTCACAGTTGGACAGATATCAGAATACTCCGTATGAAGATCCTAAAACAGGAAAAGTAACTTATCCGATACAAAATGATATTAAGTTGTTAAGCAACTTTAGTCAGGAGAGTCGCAATGTTGATTTTGCCGGACATATTGTCTTTAATGATAAAGATCAGGAAGTTTTCAATTTTGGCAAATATAAAGGTCAGCCGGTGGAACAAGTGTTTCGTCAGGAGCCTCAATATTATGATTGGATGATGAAAGCCGAATTCCCGCTATATACCAAAGAAGTTATTTCTTTGATTCGGAATAGAATGTTTTAATTAAAACTCTTCTTGGGTAACAATCCATTTATACACTTTATCTCCTCTTCTGACCAATTCGGACGAGGGAATTGAGCAATCTTCTCCTTTTTGGGCACAGTCAACTGATTGGAGTTCCACACGAATTTCTTTTGCTTCAACTTCACTAACTCCTGTGGTGGGGCCAATAATTAGCAAGGAATCTCCTTGACAGATTTCTTGGGTTTCGACATGAATTTCGGCTACTTGCAATTTTGAGAAATAGTTGGTTATTTTACCCACATATACTTTAGTTCTAGTTGCTTGAGAACCGTATCGGTCGGCCCATTCCCCCATAGTTCTGCCCAAATAGTAGCCATCCCAAAAATCACGGTTATAGACACTTCTCAATCGGGTTATCCATTCTTCAACTTTTTCTTTTGTATATTGATTCAGAATAATAGCATCCAATGCTTCATGATAGCATGCTGTGACCGTCTTTACATATTCGGCAGAACGTCCCCTTCCCTCAATTTTGAGTACTGTAACTCCTGCTTTAATAATTTTATCCAAAAAACCGATCGTACAAAGATCTTTTGGCGACATTATATATTTATTGTCTATTGCGAGTTCAAGATCGCTTTCTTCGTCTTTGACCTGGTAAGAGCGTCGGCAGGGTTGGAGACAAGCTCCACGATTTGCGGAATGGTTAAAATTGTCGAGACTCAGATAACACTTCCCTGAAACAGCCATGCACAATGCGCCATGAATAAACATTTCAATACGAACCGGTTGCCCTGAAGGACCGCAAATGTTTTCATTTCGGATAGCTTCTGTAATTGAGGCGACCTGAGCAAGATTATTTTCGCGAGCCAACACCATCACATCCGCAAAACGGGCATAAAAGCGAACGGCTTCAATATTCGTAATATTACATTGCGTTGATATATGTATCTCTAAGCCTATTCGAGAGGCATACTCTATAACAGCCCAATCGGAAGCAATGATTGCCGATACCCCATATTTTTTAGCATCATCAAGGAGTTCATGCATTTCCGATATCTCATCATTATAAATTATTGTGTTGACAGTTAGATAGGAACGGACGTGATGCGTATTACAAATTTCAACGATATTCTTCAAATCCTCTCTATCGAAATTTACAGCGGAACGGGAACGCATATTCAATTTTCCAATTCCGAAATAAACCGAACCGGCTCCGGCTTGAACTGCTGCAGCTAAGGATTCATAAGATCCCACAGGGGACATGATTTCAATATTTGTCATGGTTTTAAAAAGTCATTTATTTCTGATTCGGAAATTTCACGATAATCTAAAGTTTTAATCACTTTATGATTCTCAAATAAAATAAATGTCGGAAATTTCCCATAAGTAAGATTAATTGCTGAAATAGGATCCAACAATCGATATTGATATTGCAAAGCATTGGTCTCCTTTAAAAATGAAGAAATAGAACCATTACTTCCCAAAAGGAACAAAATACAATGATCCCGATTAATTTGATTCCTCTCGAAAATTGCATTCAATTTTCGGATGCTTAATCTGCAAAATTTACAATCCGAAGCCATAAATCCCATTATATACCTGCCATCATCAATTATTAATGTAGATTTAGATCTGGTAAAGACGATAGTGTCTTTTTCATTTTGACTTAGGAACTTAACATCTGTCAACGTTGTATTTAGAATGGTATCCTTTTGAATTTTATCAAAATATATAGCATTAAAATTATGATGTTTAGACCTAAATTGATTGTACAAAGAATCGGGAACAAACAATCCGAAAGTTAGAATAATTGCCAGTATCGGAATGGACCATATTACCAATGTTTTTCCTTTAAAGAATCCATCATGGGAACGGCGAATCAAAAGAAGCAGAATGATTGTTACAACATTTTTAATGATAGAGTCGGTAGGGTCTAATTCCACAAAAACTCCAAAACAATGACAGTTGGAGTCATTCCGAAAAATTGAGACATAAATCAAAAAGAGTGTAAAGCCAACCATCATAGCCATTGTCAGCCACCAAGTCGGTTTATATAGAATTTTGAAAATTAAAAATCCCCCCAGAATAAATTCTGCGCAAATTAATAACCTCGCTAAAATAGTAGCTGTTACAAAATTAAAAAGATTAAAGCTATATATGTAAATTTCAAACTGATCGATAGAAAGTAATTTTAAAACGGCAGTTGTAATAAACATCAAACCGATCAACAAGCGAATAATTAATAGAGCAATATTTTTAAATTTCATTTTGGGTTATTTTTAAGATGCAAATTTACATTAAAATCTATAAAGTTTTTTAAAAAAAATGAAAATATGAAATAAAGAGAAGTGAGAAATTCAATAAATTGACTTTCAATAGGATAAACTCAAAACGTTTTATTTTTTTGTAACACTGCCTATTATTTGTTTTTTTTTGTATTTTTGTAGCTCATTTTAGGAAAATACATTATTATTAAAATAAAAAATGAACTTATGAAAAAAGCAATTACATTCGTTTTTTTGTTGACTATCTTTTCTTTTGCGTTTTCAACAAATATATCTGTTGAAGAGGCTCAACGGGTGTCTCGAAATTTTCTGGCTGAAAGATATGTTTCGCAGAATATAAATATCCAACTTGAAGATTTAACTTTGCAATATACGGAGTTAGATGAGAATGGACAACCGATTTTTTATCGTTTTGCAGTTCGCGATTTTGGTTTTATACTAATTTCCGCAACCGATCAGGCAACTCCTGTGTTAGCATATTCAATGGAAGGTGAATATCGTTCCAATCCGGCCTCTGAAATGTTTATTGAAAACTATAAAAAACAGATTGTTGATGTGAAACAGCGTCGTGCAGAAGCTTCAGAAGAAATATCCTCATTATGGAGTCGTTATCTTCAAGAAGATTTTACTCCGGTAAGATCTCGCAACGCTTATGTTGATCCTTTAATTACAACAACATGGAGTCAAGAGACATATTATAACACTTATTGTCCTTTTGATCCTACCATTTCTATTAACGATCAACGTTCCGTTGTAGGTTGTGTTGCCTTAAGTATGGCAGTTTTACGCAACTATTATCGTTACCCTGAAAAAGGAATCGGTGGAGTATCATATTATCCTACTTATGTTGATGGAGTTCCTGTATTTCCTCGTCAAATTGTTAACTTTGCCCAAAGTACCTATAATTATGATGCAATGACGGATCGTCCATTTAATTATAATGGAGAGTTGGCTAAGTTAATTTATCATTGCGGTGTTTCAGCATTGGTAGAATATGGCTACGGATATGATGAATCGGTTCCGACATCTCCGGACGGAACAAGCGGACATGAAACAAATGCCATTCTTGCATTTAGAAACAATTGGGGTTATAATCAAGGAGTTCATGTTGTTGATGCAGAAGCTATTTTATTGGGATTAAATGCTAACTATCCTAAATGGGCTGATACCCTTAAAACTGAATTGGACGCATTACGTCCTATTTATTATTCTGCTACAACTGCAGAGGGTGCTACAGGACATGCATGGCTGATGGATGGATATGATTCACAAGGCCTTTTCCACATGAATTGGGGATGGGGTGGCTTTGGTAATGGCTATTATCAATTGAATTTTATTGTAGATCCACAAGGTGGAGGATTAACTTCCTATAACACAGGAGCTAGTGCAATTTTTAAATTATATCCTGCTGATACCAATCTCGCAAAAGCTGATAGTGGAACTGTTAGAAATACAGCTTCTGTTGGAGTTGTTACTGACGGCCCTGGCCATCTTTCATATAAAAATAATACCGAAAGAAGATGGATTATTGCCGCACCTAAAGCAACGTCATACTCTTTTAGATGGGCAAAATTGAAAACAGAAGCCAATAACGATGTTATCAACTTTTATGATGCTAGAACGAATGCGCTTATATATGGACCTATTTCCGGTCATTATTTAAACATCGGAGCTTCCGATAATGGTAATAGTGCAGGTGTATTCCCTGATGGCCAAATAATTCCTTCTTCATTTAATTTAAACAGAGATAGTATTTTGATTGTATTCACAACTAACGGATCCGTAACCGATAATGGTTTTGTATTGTATTACAATGCAACAATGTCTTCTGCACCCGCATGTTCTCCGACTTCCGGTTCTTTTTTAAATACTGCTGAAGGTGTACTTACTGACGGAACAGGAAATTATCGTGCTGAATCAGGTTGCTCTTGGCGTGTAAAACCAAACGCTTCTTATAACTTATCAAAATTAACTTTTGCTTTTAATTCGTTTAATCTTAAAGCAGGAGACTTTGTTGATGTTTTTGATATGACAGGAGCTAACCCCGTTTTATTCCAAAGATTTGATATTAACAATATGCCTAACGGACCTTTTACCTGCAATTTCTTGGATATTAAAATTGATTTTAAATCAGACAACTGGATGGAAGGTGAAGGATTCGTTCTTCAATATGGCGGAAGCACTGAAATAGATGAGAATAGCGGTTTAAAAGATCTTTCAATCTATCCGAATCCTGCTACTCAATTCGTAAATGTTGAATTTAATACCGAAGATGCAGGAGATATTACTTTCCGTATTGTAGACTTAACAGGAAAGCTTATTCTTGCCGAAGAAGTAAATCATCAAGGAGGAAATCTTACACATCAATTTAATGTAAGTCAACTTGCTAAAGGATTTTATTTCCTTCGCATTGAAACTAAAAACGGAAAAACAATCCGTAAGTTTGTTGTGGAATAAAAAATCATTCTCCATATTTAAGAGCAGGTTATTTTTTAATCTGCTCTTTTTTTATTCTTTATTTTTTTCTTTTGGGCGTGCCGGCTACGCCGTCGGCATCCGGTTCCAAGTCCGCAGCCGGTAGTCGTGTGGCCGCAAAGCTGCAAAAGGAGCTTCCTTCGGTCGCTCTTTTGCAGCAGCGTCCACATCGCCTCCCGTCTTTGCGGGCTTTCCACCTAAATGCCTCACGCGATCGGATGGCAAAATCTTTGCGTCTTAGCGCCTTTGCGGTAAATTTTTATTATTGTTATCTAGTAAAAAATATAAATAGAGAAAAATAAAACAAAAGTTCTGGATAATTAATATACCATCTGCCACGAAGCACGCGCGCAGGCCCGGCAAAAAGCAGAGGCGGCGGTGCTGTGAATGTCAAGCAGCTTAGCGGTTCTTGCAAAACCGCTTGTCGTTTCCTTGTTTTGTTAGAACCGCTAAGCTGATTGGCAGAGCGGGCGGCATTCTTTTTGCCTTGATTTTTTGGTACTTTTGTATCAAGACAAAAGTACGAAAGAGAAAAAGTAAATTTCGATAATGTCTTTTGGTTGCAAGCCTTCCTCAAAGTCGTACATTGTTTTCTCGGCAATTATTTTCCCCGGACACCAATAGTTCTAAATAAATTAATGTCTTAAAATGGTTTTCCTTGATCCCCGGAAAGTTTCACATTAACTTTAACTTGTTTTCCATTCTGAAATTCCACTTGATAGATGAGTTTTCCTTTGGTATCCCAATAACTCCATGTTCCATGTTTTAAACGATTTAAAAAGCTTCCTTGCAGTTGCTTTTTTCCGGAAGGATAATATTCCGTAAACTTTCCGTCTGCAACGTCTTCAACGAAATTTTGCTCTCTGATTTTAATTCCGCGTTCATTGAAAAACGCCCACATTCCATTTTTCTTTCCATTGATGTATTTCCCGGATTCAAAAGGTTGTCCATTCACTGCATACTCTTTCCAATAGCCATGTCTCAAACCTTTCTGATAATTTCCTACTGTCTTTTGAGAACCGTTTTGATTCCAATATTTGTAACTTCCATCTTTCTCTCCTTCAGAATATTGAGTTTCATACCTCTTTTGACCATCCTCATACCATCCTTTCCACAAGCCACTCATTAATCCGTTTTTAAAATAACCTTGATCTTGAAGAATTCCGTCAGGGTAATATTGTTTCCATTCACCTTCTTCTTTATTGAAAGCAAAAGATCCTTCGCGTTGTTTAGTGCCATTTTCGTACCAGGCAATCCAATATCCGGTTTTTTCTCCATTTCTGAAATTCCCCGCTTTCCATTTGGAACCATCTTCATAAAAATATTCCCAATAACCATGTTGCTGACCTGCTTTAAATGTGCCGCGGCTGCCCACTTTTCCATTATTATGATAGAAAATCCATACACTATCTTGCAAATCATTAATAGAATTTCCTTCCATTTCAGGCTGTCCCTCTTTTGTCCACCAATAGGCATAGCCGTTAAGTTTACCATTTATATAGTTGCCTTCAAAATATTTCTTTCCATTGTCGAAAAATTCTGTTACAAAACCATGAATACTGTCACGAACATACAAACATTTCTTAAAAAGCTGACCATTTGTATGGTAAAAAATCCATTCTCCATCTCGTTTTCCGTCTTTGAATTGACCGATTGACTCAAGTTGCCCTGAGGTATAATAACTTTTAAACGGTCCATTATCAGCATAATATTCTTGACTCAGTTGTCCGTTATCGTACCACATTTTCCATAAGCCAACCTTTTCGCCTTGACGATAATTTCCTTCACTCCATTTAGCTCCATTTTTATGAAAATAGCTCCATTGACCATTTTCTTTGCCGTTTTGCATGATGCCAACAGACATTAGTGCCTCATTACTCCAATAAAATTTAGCAGTATCCTGTGCGAATACAGATAAGGCAAATAAGCACCCGGAAATGAGAAAAAAAACTTTTTTCATAACTACATGAATATTTAATTTGCAAAATAAAAATCCTTAACGTTACAAAGACATTTTCAAGATATTAATTTCTTCTCGTGATAAGAAACGCCATTTTCCACGAGGTAAGTCTTTTTTAGTTAAACCGGCAAATACAACACGATCAAGTTTAATAACTTGGTAATTGAGACTTTCAAAAATACGACGAACTACTCGATTTCTTCCTGAGTGAATGGTAATACCAATTTCCCGTTTTGAATTACCCACATAAGCCATTTCATCAGGAATAATTATACCGTCATCTAACTCAACACCTTCCATGATTTTATTAAAATCTTCAAAAGTGAGATTTTTATCTAATTCAACATGGTAAATTTTTCTTATTCCGTGTTTTGGGTGAGTCAATTTTTTTGTCATTTCCCCATCATTGGTGAAAAGCAAAACGCCTGTCGTATTTTTATCGAGTCTTCCAACAGGATAAATACGTTCTTTACATGCTCCTTTTACTAATTGGATTACATGTTTCCGATCACGTTCATCATCTGTAGTTGTAATATAGTCCTTTGGTTTATTAAGTAGAAGATATACAGGCTTTTCACGCTGCAATATTTTATCACCGTAGCGAATTTCATCGGTGGGCATTACTTTGGTTCCCAATTCGGTTACGATTGCACCATTTACTGTTATCGCACCGGTTTCAATTAAAGTATCTGCATCGCGGCGAGAACATATTCCTGCATTCGCAATATATTTATTTAAGCGAATAGGACCATATTTTTCTTCGTATTCAAGCGAATTTATTTTTTGTCTGCGAGGAGTCTGTCTGCCTTCACGTTTCCTACGCTCCACAATTTCAGTCAAAATTTCTGATTCGGCAGTTACATCTCTTCGTTTACGACGGGGCTCTTCTGATTCAAAATTTTTATTTCTGTCGTAAGAGCGTCTCGGTCTGTCGGATCCATTTTCGTCTCGGTTATAGGAGCGTCTCGGTCTGTCAGAGCTATTTTCATCTCGGTTGTAAGAGCGTCTCGGTCTGTCAGAGCTATTTTCGTCTCGGTTATAGGAGCGTCTTGGTCTGTCGGAGCTATTTTCATCTCGGTTGTAAGAACGTTTTGGTCTGTCAGAGCTATTTTCATCTCGGTTATAGGAACGTCTTGGTCTGTCAGAGCTATTTTCATCTCGGTTATAAGAACGTTTTGGTCTGTCGGAATTATGACTATCGCGATCGTACGAACGCTTGGGCTTATCGGATGGATATTTTTTCTTTACCGAAGAAGATGATGATTTCGGTTTAAAGGAGTCCTTACTAATTTCAGCATCAGAATTGAAACTTTTGCGAATTTTTTTGGAAGAATCATCAAATTTCTTAGCACCATCATTTCGCTCTTCTTTGCTAAAACTACGTTTCACACGGGGTTTTTCGCTTCTCTTTTCTTTGTTATTCATGTGTCTGAAATTTTTTACAAAAATACTAAAAATACAAATGCAAGAAATGGCTATATTGCGTATTTACAAAACAAATGAAGGAATTTCACTACAATGCAAAAGCACTTAGCTTGAGGGCCGTTTGTATGTCAATAATTAAAAAATGGAATTAAATTTTGCTAAGATCTATTTCGAAAGTAATTTGTTTATCTTGAGCACAATGTAAAACACATTGGTCACATATAGTCAATTCGCCGCTTAATCTTTTTTTAATCATTTCTTTTAAACGATTACGCAAAGAGTCAATTTCAATAGCATTGGCAATTTCAATAGCAAAGGCGTACATAAGCAGCATTTTTGCATTTCGTTCACAGATTCCCCTTGAGCGAAGGTAGAACATAGCTTCTTCATCTAATTGACCGATTGTGGCACCGTGGCTACATTTAACATCATCGGCATAAATTTCCAAAAAAGGCTTTGTGGTAATCTTTGCTTCATCCGTAAGAGCAATATTTCGATTGGTCTGAAATGCATTCGTTCTTTGGGCTCCTTCTCGAACAATAACGTGACCGTTAAAGTTTGCGCCAGCCATATCATCAGCAATTCCTTTATACAATTGGCTACTGGTACAATCCGGTGCTGCATGATCCACAAAAATTTGATTATCTACATATTGCTGCTTATCGACCAAATATATACCCCATAATTTAGCAGATGCGAAAGGTTCAAGAAGCTTAACACGAAGGCTGTTACGCACATATCCGGCATTAAAAGTTGTTGTATTGGAAAAAAATTGAGAATTTTTTTTCTGTTGTACAAATACTTGATTAATCAGCAACGAATCGGGATCTTTATTTTCCATTTTATAATAATTAAAATGGGTATTTTCTTCTAAAAAAATCTCTGTAACATTATTAAGAAAAGTCTTCCCAAAAGCTATAGAATCATCGCATTGAACGAGTGAAAAGGAAGAGTTTTTTCCGACCACAATTAAATTCCGTTGTTGAACCAATAGATTCTCTTTGCTATCTATAATAGAGACCAATTGCATTGGTTTTTGTACTTCCAGATTTTCGGGAATATAGACAAAGAGTCCATCATAAAAAAGAGCTTCATTCAAAGCAACAAGACTATCGTAATTATCCGTTCTCGAAGCTGCTAAGTGTGGTAAAACGAGATCGGGATACTGTTCAATGGCGGCTGTAAGACTACCTACAATAATTCCGTTAGGAAAAATTGTCAGTGGGGTATTTTTATGAACATACCATCCATTAAGAAACGTAAACATGTAAGTATCAATATTATGAATCTTACATTTAAAATAGTCTTCTACGGGTCTGTACGGAGTTGGAGTCAATTGAATAGAATATTTATCTTCAACCAATTGATCAATAGCGCGGTGGCGCCAAGATTCTATTTTATTATGGGGGAGTTGTTCCCGGACAAAATAGTCGATTGCACGTTTTCGTAACGTAGCAATCTCAGTATGATGTGCACAAGGCAGAGTCTCTGAAATTTTATGATATGTATCATCAATAAAAGAGGTAAAAGCGTTCATCATAGGAAGTTTATATTGATTTTCCATATTCATTTTTGATCCAATCATATCCTTTTTCTTCAAGTTCATAGGCCAATTCTTTGGGACCGGATTTGACGATTCGTCCATCAAATAGTACATGAATCACATCAGGAACTATATAGTCTAGAAGGCGTTGGTAATGAGTAATTACAACGATGGCATTATTCTCATTTTTAATTTGATTTACGCCATTGGCAACAATTCTAAGGGCATCGATATCCAATCCCGAATCGGTTTCATCCAGAATAGAGAGCTCAGGGTTCAACATTGCCATTTGAAAAATCTCATTTCTTTTTTTCTCTCCACCAGAAAATCCTTCATTTACTGATCGGTTGGTTAACTTGGTATTCAATTCCACCATTTTTTTCTTATCTTCCATCATCTTAAGAAACTCTGTTGCACTGAGAGGTTCCAAACCGCGGTATTGACGAATCTCATTTAAGGCTGTTTTCATAAAATTGGAAATACTCACACCGGGGATTTCTACTGGATATTGAAACCCGATAAAAATTCCTTCACGAGCTCGGTCTTCAACAGACAAATCAAATAGATTTTTATTTTTATATTCAATAGAACCTTCGGTAACGTCAAAAATCTCTTTGCCGGCAATCACTGAAGCCAATGTGCTTTTCCCTGTTCCATTAGGTCCCATAATGGCGTGTACTTCACCTCTATTAACTTGTAAATTAAGACCTTTGAGAATTTCTTTTCCCTTAATGGATACATGTAAATTATTTATTTTTAGCATACTTCATTATTTTGAATGCAAAAATACAATAAATAATGATTCCATAATCCATTTGAATTCAAAGAGCGTTTTTTCGTTAATTTCTTCCAAAATGAATGAACGAAACAATCTTTTAAATATTAATTTAATGTTAAGATAATAACAGTCAGTCAGATAAAATTATAATAAATTTAACAATAACTATTGACTTTTCTATTTAAGAATCATATATTTGTAGTGATGAATTTATAAAAAACTCGAAAAGGACTAGCGCTCCCAATCTGCTATAGTTGTTTTATAAGATAAAAACAAAAACTAAAAAAGCTTATGGTACTAAGAAAAATTCAATTTTGGACAATGAAAAAATTGACGATGAAATTGTTGAAATTGCAATGACTGCGAAAGTGAACAATTACAATTCATAACTAAAAAAAACTAAATAAAATCATGAAAAAACTACTAATAATTTTAACAATCGCATGGATAGTATTTCCCGGTATAATTTCTGCAACACCTTCTCCTGCTCCCCCGGAAGATCTTCGTCCGGTTATTCTCATCGAAGTTAGTAAAAGCAACGGAGGAATATTTTCTATATTCAATTTGTATCGTGATGTCCAATTTACAGTTGATGAAATATTAACTGATATGGTTACTGCCAAGTTGCGTTGTTATGGTGCCGGTTATTCTGTTTGCAAAGCGCCTAATAACGTTGTTACTTCTTATGGTCCAGGAAATTCAATTGAACAATTCTTGTATAGTGACCAATGTATAAGAACAGTGAACGCACTTATTGAAATTTCTGAAACTGCTTGGAAAAAGGGCGAATATGCCGGAACTGCATCCAAAAAAATATCCACAGTGGTAAACGGTACATCGCAACTCTATTTTTATACTGCAACATGGAAATATGACAGGAATGCTGATGGAACAGTATTGATCAAAGTGTATAAGAATCCTTTGGTATTTTCAAGTCGCATGTAAATTCTATGATTGATGAAGGTGTTTTGTCCGAAAAATTCACCGGATCGGACACCTTCATTTTTAATAAAAACAACAGATTATGAACATGATTAACAAAATTATTTTTCTTTGTGGAATTATATTTTCTTGTTCCCTTATTTATGGTCAAGAAGAGGAGTTGTCTCATATTTCGTCAAAATTCCATACAGATACTTCATTTGCTTTGAAGTATTACACGGAATCGATTGATTCTCGTGAAATTGTGGGGAGTGTTAATAATGAAATCCTTTATTTTTGTCGAAATAAGGCATATCAATTGGATACGATAAAGCATAATGCAAGGATTTATTCGATTGATTTGAAAACCAAGGAACAATCATATTTTGATTTAGAGTATCCTCAATTAAAAAAAACTATATATGGAGGTATAAGAAATTTTTGGATTACCGGACTTGCTTTTTCAAAAAATAAGTTGGCTGTTTTTGCACAAGATAAAAGTATTATTTACCATAAAATTTCAGAAGGAAACTATAAATATCAGCAATCATTTTACCTTTATGAAGTAAGATA
>JAKIZI010000189.1 GCA_022708105.1 Bacteroidota bacterium | reverse complement strand
TGGCTCATCGTTTTAAGAGTTCTATTTGTATTGGCATTGAACTGCGAAGTTCCTTTTTCGTTTTTTAAATATATTTTTTGATTATTAAAGATGAAAATATATGGATCCGGAGCCACATATTCCCATCGGAGACAATTGGGATTTTTATAATACATTTTCCCATTCGATTTTTGTACTTCGGTCAAAAAAGAGAGTTTTTTTTCTTGCACGAAGTCACATTGCAGGGAGGAGACCTGAGTCGAAGCCGCGGCTATTTTCTTCGCCATGGATGATTTTTCCGTTCCCGCAAGCAATTTATAGTTTTGGGGTTGTGCCATGAGAATACTTCCGAGAAAAGTCAAGCAAAATAGGACAATGATTCTTTTCATAATAAGAATTATTTAACTACAAAAAAGACGCCAATCATAATAATGAGTACGCCAATCCAACGTGTTAGGGGAATTGCTTCGTGAAAAATAAATTGAGCGGCAAAAAGTCCGATGATATAGCTGATACTCAACAACGGGTAAGCGATGCTGAAATCGAAACGTTTCAATACATACATCCAAATAATCATTCCTGCAAGGGCACACGCTCCGGAGGCCGCAAATTGCCAGGTTGTGAAGACGGTTTTAAAATAGCACCATGCCCATGTAAATTTCCCGAAAGAGGTAACGGCAATTTTCAAGAACGTTTGTGCAGC
>JAKIZI010000188.1 GCA_022708105.1 Bacteroidota bacterium | reverse complement strand
CCCTTCTCCTAAATATGCCATCCCTTTTGCAAAAGCTAAAAAGATTCTTTTAATCACTTCTCACCTCCAATTGTAAAAAATACTTAATTTGTTTACAAAAATTATCAAAATTTTTTAATATAAATCTTCTACCCAACAAAAATTGCTTTTTTATCAATCATTTCTATCAATTTTACTATCTTTTCCTCATTAATATCATTCAGAGAATATATCTTTATATGTCTGGCTGTTTTTCCGCTTCCTTCAAATAATTTAACTTCTTCTTTGCTTAAACCGGTAATGGCAAAACCCATATGCACTCGTCCTTTCAAAGCGACTAAATAAAATTTTCCTCCGCCATACGAAGCTACGCCCCATTCCATTTTTTCTTCCTGATTTTTAATATTTTTTAGAATAATCTTTCTTAGTTTTTCCAAAATCTCTTTTTGCGGAGATTTTTGTTCTTTGATATATTGCTCCACTGTGGCCTTCATAAATTTTAAAATAAGTTTTCAATGGGAAATTGTAAAAAGATGTTGCAAGTTTGAATAAATTATTGTCTACCGTAGCTTTAGCGAAGGATTGCGGTGTGTATTGGACGAAGTTCGAATGTATTTCGGCCAAAATCCGCAGGATTTTGGCGGAGAGGCAGGGTATCCTACGCCTTATGCTTCGGACTACCTTTTCTTCCACTTCCAAAATCATTCTCTAAAGCTA
>JAKIZI010000187.1 GCA_022708105.1 Bacteroidota bacterium | reverse complement strand
CTGGCATAGTTGCATTTCTTGCCTCAAAATTATCGGATATACCCATGAAAGACATTATTATTCTTTCTGTAGTGCTAGCGCCACTCGCTATATTGCAAAAAAGTCTTTCAGACTTAAGGGGGAATTTCTTAAATACAGGATCAATATTTTTCACAGAGCATACTTGGCTTTTTAAATTATTTTCCCTCGTGTCTGGAATAGCTTTGATTATTGGATTAATATTTTACGGTAAGGCAAATGGAATAGGAGCGACGTTAATACTATTAATTGTAAGCATGGTAGTGCAAACTGCTTTTCTTTGCCCTTGCAATATAAATCTAACAAAAGAAGCATTTACTAATTAAATTGGTAGCTACGGTTATGGGGTATCTTAAAAGATAATAAAAGCGCTTAACCTGTCGCTAAAGCCGATCGCCGCTTCGCGGCTCCGGCTTAGCTTTTCGTTGGGCATAAAATTATATTTTTGAGAGAGGAGATTAAATGGATAAGCAGGAATTAATAAAAAAAGTTATGGATGAAGTGAAAGACGAAAATCTGAGAAATGAATTATTGAAGCAAATTGTCAACAATAAGAATGAAAACGATTCCTTGATATTAAATGAACTATCTAAAATTGGAATTAACCCAAGTGGTGCCAAGGAATATGTTGGTTTTCAAATGAAAGCCGGTATTATTGTTGGGTATGTAGTTAGCAGTCTCTTC
>JAKIZI010000186.1 GCA_022708105.1 Bacteroidota bacterium | reverse complement strand
TCAAAAATTTCATCAGAAAGCAATTATTGAACAAAACAGTTCAAGTTTTGTGGAAAATTATGGACGGAGTGCGGCTAATATAGCACTTCATTTTGGGGTAAGTCCGGAAAAACTTAGTGTGGAAGAGATCAACAGTTACCTTTACTATTTAAGTATGCATGAAAATTATGCAGAAAGTTATTTTAAGTGTTCGGTCTTTGGGATGCGCTATTGGTTTAGAATGTTCGATATGGAAGATAAAGCCATACGAATGCCTCCCATTAAAAAAAAAGAAACACTACCGGTAGTTTTAGGCAAGGAGGAGTGTAAAGAGTTGTTTTCTGCGCCCAGAATGTTGAAACATAAAATTGTATTAACATTGGCATATAGTGGGGGATTAAGAATGAATGAACTTCGCCATTTACGCATAAGCGATATTGATTTTGATCGGATGCAAATAAGAATCCACCAAGGCAAAGGGAAAAAAGATCGGTATGTGGTTTTGTCAAAGATTATGAAACAAGCCTTGGAAAAATATTATCAATTAGAGAAGCCTGAAGTTTTTGTATTAAATGGTCAGGAGAAAGGAGAACGTATGGGAGAAAGGAGTATTCAATATGTCATTAATGAAGCGCTTAAAAAGACAAGTATCAAAAAAGCAGTGACCATGCATACCCTAAGACATTCCTATGCAACTCATTTATTGGAAGATGGGGTTGATCTTTTCAG
>JAKIZI010000185.1 GCA_022708105.1 Bacteroidota bacterium | reverse complement strand
GCTAAAATACGCAGAGATTTGGTAGAATTGCTTGGTCCTGAAAGTAATATGTCTGGTTCTACTCGAAAGTCGGGTATGAATGAATCAAGCTTTTGGTTAAAACCGAGAAAAGAGAAAGGTCTGGGTATTATATTGACAAAAGTAGAGATTCAAAAGAAGCCTTTTGCTAGCATTGAGGTGCTCTGTCTTGATGAATATTTACAATTCCTTGCAAGGGAGGAAGATCATGAGAAAGAAAAGCAAAACCAAAACCTTTTCAAATAGAAAGGATCGCTAACCCGTCGCTAAAGCCGATCGCCGCTTCGCGGCTCCGGCTTAGCTTTTCGTTATGGTAAGAATATGGATTTAACCCGAAAAAAATACTTAATAAAGAAAGCATGCAGCAACGACTATCGCATCGCGTTCAAAGCAATCGCAGAGTTACGAAACGAAAACGATCCTTTTGTTCTTCATGCCATTGAAGAAGTTAAGGCTAAGGACGAACAAAGAAAATTCCAGTTATTGATTGCCAAAATAGTTCTTCAGAACGGGGTTTCCGGACTCGTTGAGGAGTGGAACAGGCTACCTCTTTCAGAATGGCGCGAACATCTGATGTCCGAGTTCTGTAATTTCATCGAGCTTTGGGCGGAGGAAACTTTTCTTGATTTGTTTATTCATGTACTTGATGATCCAGATGACTTGGTTAGTGGGCGGGCGGTTATAGGATTGCGCCACA
>JAKIZI010000184.1 GCA_022708105.1 Bacteroidota bacterium | reverse complement strand
GCACAGGGAAAAAGGATGGAGGCTTGCGACATCAATCATAGCAAAACCTTATTTCGGTGCTCTTTATAGAAGACGCCGAACAAGGCGCTCGAACGGTTGTCACGTCTTGCATGTGACGCTTCGCGTCCCTGCAATCCGCGCCACCGATCAGCGCCGCTCCGTTAGCAGAAAGCATATTTTAATGAAAAAATCGCTTATCATTTTTCTGACCATGTTTTTCCTTACTAGTTGTGCGAGCATCGCAATTAGAAATGATTTGGATAAGGCAAAGAGGGATTTTTATCATCTAGATTTATCGTATTATCCTGCGACAAAAGTAGATATTTTTTGTTTATCTTTGACACCCGCCAATTTAAAATTATCTGCGCCTTATGGTATAGCTTTCTTTTTTGGCTGCTTAATTGATTTACCAGTTTCATTGACAATTGATACTGTTTGTTTACCTGCGGACATATATTTAACGCACAAACAACAAAAACAAAAAGATAACTCAACAAAGGACAACATTATTAAACAAGAATAATATTTCAATTATAATTAAATCAAGGATTTAGCTAACAAAAGCAATACACCCGATCGCTACGCTCCGGGTGATTTTTTCGTTATGTTTAAAGGAGTAGATAGGTGTTACTATTCGAAGAACGGATTTTAAAAGACTCAATTGAAATTAACGCTCCAGTAGAGAAGGTATGGGAATTCTTTGACCACCTTGACGTG
>JAKIZI010000183.1 GCA_022708105.1 Bacteroidota bacterium | reverse complement strand
ATTTGGCATTGGATGTACCTCCTATTGTACGAATAAATGTACCTCCAATTTACGACTTAGTCAAGGAATTCTTTGGCATATTTTATGGGTAACGAAAAGCTAAGCCGGAGCCGCGAAGCGGCGATCGGCTTGAGCGTCCTTGTTAGCTGGTAATTGCAGTTTTAATAATAGCAGTAGCAACGTCTGTGGCAACTTTCTTGACTAAGTCAAAAGTCATGGTCAGCCCACCTTTAATAAAAGAGTTCTTCGTCTTATTCCACACAGTGTCACTACGAATTGCATCCAGAAATTCATGTCCTGCCCATGTTAATCGATCAACGATAAAGTTTTGCGCATGCCGCCCAATCGTTTTTGACATATGCCCATGAACAAGACCTGCCTCAAGCAGAAGCTCAACATGATATGAATACTCATAAGCCTTATCGCCTGGGAAACCACTTAATTGAACTCCACCATTCTTAGGATCATGCTCTTCAAATTTTATTAGTATTTCTCTTATAATGTCCCAATCGCGTTTCATAATATTCCTCTTAAGCTAACGAAAAGCTCACCCGGAGCGGGCCAGCGGCCTGCGATCGGGTGCAGTGCCGGGTTATCTGTATTGATCAAGAACTTCTGTTGGCGCAACCGCTAAAATAGATCCATCATTTCCAATTGAAAAAAAGATGTCATTTACATTGATATCCTCGAAATGCAAAAGGCTGTAGTCCTCTAGCAATGAA
>JAKIZI010000182.1 GCA_022708105.1 Bacteroidota bacterium | reverse complement strand
TGTGCGGCAAAGTGCAAAATAAATTATAACAAAATCGCTAAAGCCGATCGCTACGCTCCGGCTTAGCTTTTCGTTGGTGTCTGGCATGACAGAAATAGATACATATCGGAATTGGGGGCTTCGTCAAAAAGAAGGGGTCTTTGCACAAATCGGGCATCACCCTCGCTTCTGGTGGGCTCAGTAGGCAAGAAGCGAGCTGCTAAGGTAATCAGTGGTCAATGAAAAATTGTTTTTTTAAGACCGAAGCAAAAGCGGGGCAAATTGAAATTTAGAAAATGACACCAACCAGTCGCTAAAGCCGATCGCAACACCTGCGGTGTTGCTCCGGCTTAGCTTTTCGTTGTGCAGGATATAAACAGCATAGATAAAGTATTTGCTAATAGGTTTTTTTAAGTATATGTAATTATAAAAAAGAAGCCGTGTGAAGAAAATGGAAGTAACTTCAAATATATATCATGGTGATAGCAAAGAGGTCTTAAGGGATGTTCCGTCTAATTCTGTTGACCTCATCGTAACATCACCACCATACGCAGACCAACGAAAAAACATATATGGAGGCATTCACCCTGATCAATATGTGAAATGGTTTTTGCCTATTTCAGCGCAGCTTTTACGTGTGCTCAATCCATCAGGTTCCTTTATTCTCAATATCAAGGAGAAAGTGGTAGATGGTGAGCGCAGTACTTACGTTATGGAGCTTATATTAGAAATGCGTAAGCAAGGATGGTTATGG
>JAKIZI010000181.1:339-734 GCA_022708105.1 Bacteroidota bacterium | reverse complement strand
TCATTTGTTCCTGCTCCTCCCTTGTAAGCTTCTCCTCCTCTGCACGAACCTTCGGCGTAAGGCATTCCCATTTGTTTGTTGAAATTATTTTGTCCACAGAACGAATATGCAGCGATTATCATTTGCTCCACTTTGTCAGGAGCATTTAACTCGTCCGATGCTACTATTCCTTGAGGATTTTGGTCAAGCATGGATTCACAAGAAAAGAAGAAAATTAAAGCAAGACCAAGAGCGAGTTTTGTTATTTTTATTTTCATATTTATTTTTTTAATTAATTATCACAATAGTTCGGTAAATATTCAATTAACTAATTAATATTCAATGTTTTATATAACAAAGTTTAACATAAAAAAGAAGGTTAAGTAGCTGATTATCAGTATCTTTATAGTAAATTC
>JAKIZI010000181.1:0-234 GCA_022708105.1 Bacteroidota bacterium | reverse complement strand
ATGGAGACATTAATTTTATACATAATTATCCCCGGCAGGATTAATTTCCTCCAGATGGGAAGGTATGGCAAATCGTGTGAACAACGATTCCGTCAGAACTTCTCGAAGGATTTTGATTGGCTGGAGTTTAACTTGTCTTTATCTGAAAGAATATTAACAGGTGATCGCAAGGCGATAGCCATTGACCCCAGCTACATATCCAAATCAGGAAAGTGTACTCCCTGGATTGGTTAC
>JAKIZI010000180.1 GCA_022708105.1 Bacteroidota bacterium | reverse complement strand
GCGGCCTCTGCGCCACGTTGCGCCCTTCGTGGATTAAATTCAATAAATCGAAAATTCATAAATAAATTACCTTTCAAAGCGCCTCATAACAAGGCGCTGCACCCGATCGTCGCTGCGCTCCTCCGCGTGAGCTTTTCGTTATTTTCTCATATTCCAAGCATCTGCATCAGCACGACAGGTAATCTCTTGCACGCAAAAATTGGTTATATATCCCGTTTGAACAATCCAACATGTGTCGGCGTGAACAATATTCCAATAGTTTTTTTCTCCAGCTACTTTTATAGCTGAGGCTCCGCAAAATGGGCATGGCAATAATTTATTCATAAAATCCCTTTCTCGGACAGGTTATAATAAAAAATAACCTATCCATTCAGCGGATCGCCGCTTCGCGGCTCCCGCTGATGTCGTCGTTGGGCTATGGTTCTAACCCACATATTTTTCTAACACGGTACACAAGGCGATCTATGAAACCGAATATTTCATCTTTAAAAAACACCAATAACAATAAACCGGCTACATATCCTATCGCTCCGCCAATAATAAAACTAATAAGTCTTTCCATCTTAAACCTTTCTGCGCAGCCAATAATTGCCCAACCCGGCAATCCACCCGATCGCTGCGCTCCGGGTGATTTTTTCGTTAGCCAACCCTTTTATCAAAAAAAGGTCGTCCGCTACTCATTAACCCAAGAATACATTTGCCATAAGAATATTTACTATCTCTCTTCCCAACCGTAGCG
>JAKIZI010000017.1 GCA_022708105.1 Bacteroidota bacterium | reverse complement strand
TTGACCGACAAACCAGAGAGGAGTTCAATAAATTTCAGGAAGGGAGTGTAGAAGAAAACACCAATACTGAAACATTAGTAAGGCGTTTGCTCTCTACGGATTATGCTGACAAAGTAATAGTTACCACTATTCAAAAATTAGGCTTGGCATTGGATGAAAACAGCATCCGAAATAAAAAGAAAGCTAAAAAAGGAGTTCAAACTTACAAGGAGCGACTAAAACCATTAAAAGATAAACGTGTTGTTTTTATTTTTGACGAGTGCCACCGCTCGCAGTTTGGCGATAATCACCAAGCGATTAAAGAGTTTTTCCCAAATGCCCAATTATTTGGTTTTACGGGTACGCCTATTTTTGATGAAAATGCCACTTACAGCATTAGGGAAGGTGAATACGCCTCTTATAAAACTACAGAAGATATTTTCCAACAAAAACTACATGCTTATACCATTACCCACGCTATTGATGATGAAAACGTATTGCGTTTTCACGTAGATTATTTCAAGGGAAATAAAAACCAAAAACCCGGAGAAGTAATTTCACGCCAGGCTGTTGTTGAAGCCATTTTAAGCAAACACAATGCAGCCACAAATTCAAGAAAATTCAATGCTGTTTTGGCTACGGCTTCTATAAATAATGCCATTGAATATTATCAGCTTTTCAAAGAATTACAAAAGAAAAAACAAACAGAAAATCCCGAATATGTTCCATTAAACATTGCTTGTGTGTTTTCGCCACCATCACAACTCATTGCAAAACAAGGAGACCAGCAAAGTCAAAAAAATGCGGCTGATATCAAGCAATTGCAGGAAGATTTAACACAAGAACGTGAGGATAACAAACAAAATCCAGAAGAGAAGAAAAAAGCATTGACTGAAATTATTGATGATTACAATAAGAAATTTAAAACCAATCATAGCATCAACGAATTTGATTTGTATTATCAAGATGTGCAAAGACGCATCAAAGACCAACAATACAGCAACAAAGATTATCCGCACGAAAACAAGATTGACATTACCATAGTGGTAGATATGTTGCTTACAGGATTTGACAGCAAATACCTCAATACTTTGTATGTGGACAAAAACCTGAAATACCACGGATTGATTCAGGCATTTTCAAGAACTAATCGGGTATTAAACGACACAAAACCTTATGGTAATATTTTAGATTTCCGTTCACAACAGGAAGTTGTTAACCAAGCAATTGCATTGTTCTCAGGTGAGGACAACGGTAAAGCCAGAGAAATTTGGTTGGTTGACCCGGCACCTGTAATGATTGACAAGTACAAAGAAGCAGTTGAGAAATTAGGCTTGTTTATGCAGGAGCATGATTTGGTAAACGAACCACAAGAAGTTTACAATTTGAAGGGTGATGCCGCAAGAATTTCTTTTGTACAAAACTTTAAGGAAGTACAACGACTCAAAACACAGCTTGACCAGTACACCGATTTGGACGAAGAACAAAAGGCGAAAATCAAAGCTATTTTGCCTGATGACACCTTGCAGGAGTTCCGCAGTTCGTATATAGAAACAGCCAAGCAATTACGAGAAATACAGCAAAAAGAAGGCGAAAATGCACTACCCGAAATTCAACAACTTGATTTTGAATTTGTATTGTTTGCTTCTGCCGTGATTGATTATGATTACATAATGAATTTGATTGCCGATAGCACGCAAAAGAAACCTGCCAAGCAAATAATGACCAAGCTGCAAATAATTAACTTGTTGAAATCTAACTCTAATTTAATGGATGATGAAGATTTAGCAGAGTTTATTGAGCAAGTTGATTGGTCAATAGGTCAAACAGTTGAAGAATTAAAACTCAATTTAGTTCAATTTAAGGACAATAAATACAATAAGGAGATAGCCGCTATTGCCAACAAACACGGCTTGCAAACGGCTGACCTGAAAAAGTTTATTGAGAAGATTATGAGCCGAATGATTTTTGATGGTGAAAAATTGACTGACCTTTTAGCACCGTTGGATTTGAGTTGGAAAGAACGCAGAACAAAAGAATTAGCGTTAATGGAGGATTTAGTTCCACAATTAAAAAAACTGGCCCAAGGGCGTGAAATTTCAGGATTAGCAGCGTATGAGTAAATTTTGATAAAATGGCAAAAATTAAAGTAGAGAACACAGAAATAACCGTCTTGTCTATCGATGAGAAAGACTACATATCCCTTACTGATATGGCTAATGCCAAGGAAAGCGAAAGTCGGGCTGCCGATATTATCAAAAATTGGCTTAGGACACGTTATGCTATTGAATTTCTCAGTGTTTGGGAACAAATTAATAATCCCAATTTTAAAGTGGTGGAATCTGACCACTTTAAAATGCAAGCAGGTATGCCAAGTTTTGTGCTTAGTGCAACTGAATGGATTGAAACAACAAATGCCATCGGGATAATAGTAAGAAAGGGAAAATATGGAGGTACTTATGCCCATAAAGACATAGCCTTTGAGTTTGGCTCTGCCATTAGTGTACCTTTTAAAATGTACCTGATTACTGAGTTTCAGCGCCTCAAAGAAGACGAACAAAAACTACTTGGATGGACTGCCAAACGTGAACTGGCAAAACTCAATTACCACATTCACACCGATGCCATAAAAAAGAATCTGGTTCCGACAGAACTTACCGTTACACAAACAAACGTTATTTATGCCAGTGAAGCCGATGTGCTCAACGTGGCTATGTTTGGAATTACAGCCAAACAGTGGCGCGATGCAAACCCCGACTTAAAAGGTAACATACGCGATTATGCCACCATTAACGAGTTGATTTGCCTCGCCAATATGGAAAACCTCAATTCAGTTTTCATAAACGAAAATATGCCACAACCCGAGCGGTTAATAAAACTAAACCAAATTGCTATTCAGCAAATGAAGGTATTGCACGAGGTGGAAAACAGAAAACTCCTAAAGTAAATGAGTAACAGACAAAAACTAATACCCGAAATACGTTTTCCTGAGTTTAAAAATGAGGGGGAATGGAAAGAAGTTACATTGGGTTACTTAAGTCAAATTGTAAAAGGTGAACAATTAAATAGAATTGAATTAACAGAAACAGGAAAATATCCTTGCCAAAATGGAGGAATAAACCCTTCTGGTTATACTGATAAATTTAACACCAACGAAAACACCATCACGATTAGTGAGGGAGGTAATTCTTGTGGCTATATAAACTATATGACTTCTAAGTTTTGGCTTGGGGGACATTGCTATAAATTAGTAGTTAACCATAGAATTGATAAGTCGTATCTCTATCAAGCTTTAAAATTTAATGAAGAAGATATAATGAGATTACGTGTAGGCTCTGGTCTACCAAACATCCAACAAAATTCAATTCGTAATTTTAAATTTGTAATTTCTAATTTTCTTCCTGAACAACAAAAAATCGCCTCCTGCCTTTCATCTTTAGACGATTTGATTAAAGAACACAGCCAAAAGTTGGATTTACTCAAAGACCACAAAAAAGGCTTGATGCAAAACCTTTTTCCGCAAGAGGGTGAAAAAGTTCCGAAGTTGAGGTTTAAGGAGTTTGAGGAAGACGAAGATTGGGTAAAAAAGAGATTGGGTGACTTAGGGCATTTTTTAGGAGGTGGAACACCAAGCAGGTCGAATGATGATTACTGGATTGGGAATATCCCGTGGATTTCAAGTTCGGATATTAAGGAAGATGATATTCATAATATTTCTATCTCTCAATACATAAATGAAAATGCAATTATTGAATCAGCAACCAAGATAATTCCTAAAGGAAGTATTCTATTTGTGTCTAGAGTTGGTGTAGGGAAATTGGCAATCAATAATGAAGAGCTTTGCACAAGCCAAGATTTTACAAGTTTCATTCCAGCAGAAGTTTTAAATTTATTTGTTGCGTATTATTATTCAGCTAATAAAAATGCGTTGGAATCTTTAAGTCAAGGGACATCTATTAAAGGCTTTTCAAAAAGTGATTTGGAAGATTCTATAATACTATACCCTAAGAATCCCAAAGAACAACAAAAAATCGCTTCTTGTCTTTCTGCTTTAGATGAACTCATTACAGCACAAGCGAAGAAAATAGAACGATTGAAGCAGCACAAAAAGGGATTGATGCAGGGTTTGTTTCCGAAAACTGAGAATTAGAATATGGCAACAATAAATGAAATAGCAAAACGATTAAAAGCTAGTAAGCAGCCGATAATGTTGATTTATGCATTTAACTCAACAGGAAAGACGAAACTATCAGTCGAATATAAAAACATAACAAAAGGAGAAGATGATAAGCATACGGGAGTTTATTATAATGCTTATAGTGAAGATTTGTTTAGATGGGATAATGACGAGGAGAATGGAAATGAAGATATGAAACTTGAAGTATTAAAAAGTAGTTTAAATCCGTATTTCAGTTCTATAATTGAAAACCCCGACTTATTAGAAGAAAAGCTTTCTCCCTATTTACCTAGATATACTTATGAGTTTGATATTAATGCCAACCCAGAGATTGGGATTGATGCTATTCGCTTTTCAAGAGATGGAGTAAGTAATATAAAAATTTCTAGAGGTGAAGAAAGAATTTTTATTTGGTGCTTTTTTCTAGCATTATTTGAGGCTGACGCTTGGACAGGAGAACAAGATGCTCATTTTTTCATAGATGACCCTGTATCTAGTATGGACGACCATAATTTATTCATTACTGCCAACTCAATAATTAAGTTAATTGATGAAAAAATAGCTTCAAAGTCAGAAAAAAGAATAATTATTACAACTCATCATATTGGATTATTCTCAATATTGTCGGATAGGTTGATGAATAGCACTCATAAAAACAACACTAAACGCAATATACTAAGCATACTTAATGATGAATTAGAATTAAAGAACCACGATAAAGATGTATTTCTATATCATTTATATTTAATGCAAATTCTAAAGGAATGCATAGCCAATAAAGAAGTTATGGGCTACCACTTCATTATGTTACGTCAACTTTTGGAAATCATTTCATCTTTTCTAGGGACAGGAAGTATTAAGAAAGCTTTAGAAGAAATTGGATATAAAGAAAATCTTGAATTTGTAAGTAATCAAGTAAATTCTTTATCGCATAAAGATGCGAGACCACAGCCAGCTGATTTAAATCCAAAGGATGCTGAACTACTTGAGGATATTTTTACTAAAATTCAAGATACTTATAATTTCATAACTCATTAATAATGACACAAAAAGAACAACATAAAAAATTAGGCGATACACTTTGGGACATTGCCAATGATTTGAGAGGGGTAATGAATGCGGATGATTTCCGTGATTATATGCTTTCGTTTCTCTTCCTTCGGTACCTGTCCTTCAACTATGAAGAAGCAGCTAAAAAGGAATTAGGAAAAGATTATCCTCCAAGCCGTTCAAAAGATAGTAGATTTGATTATACCGTACCACCTCCATTGGAAGACTGGTACAAAGCCAATAAGGATGATATTGCAGAGTTTGAGGACAGTATGCGTAAAAAAGTACATTACGTTATCAAACCAAAATATTTGTGGAGCAATATCACTCATTTGGCAAGTAGGCAAAATGATCTATTGTTAAAAACGCTTCGAGAAGGATTTCGTCACATCGAAGATGAATCATTTGGAACTACATTTAAAGGTCTTTTCTCTGAAATTAACCTTAATTCGGAGAAGCTGGGTAAAACTGAGAAAGAAAGAAACGACAAACTTTGCAAGATTATCAGGAAAATAGCGGAAGGCATTGCAGATTTCTCTACCGATACCGACACGCTTGGTGATGCTTATGAATATTTGATTGGTAAATTTGCAGCCGGTTCAGGAAAAAAAGCAGGAGAATTTTATACGCCCCAACAAATTTCAACCATTCTTTCCCGAATTGTACTTTTGGATTCCCACGACCCAACACAAGGGTACAAAGATAAATTGACCAAAGTGCTGGATTTTGCCTGTGGCTCAGGCTCTCTTTTACTGAATGTTCGTACACAATTGAAAAATGAAACTAAAGGAAAAGGGACAATCGGAAAAATCTATGGGCAAGAAAAGAATATCACCACCTATAACCTTGCCCGAATGAATATGCTTCTGCATGGTATGAAAGATACTGAGTTTGAGATATTCCACGGTGATACCTTATTGAATCAATGGGATGATTTTAACGAAATGAATCCAAGTAAAAAAATAAAATTCGATGCCATTGTCGCTAATCCACCTTTTAGTTTACGTTGGGAACCTAACGATACATTAGCGGAAGATTTTCGTTTTAAAGGTTATGGATTAGCACCAAAGTCTGCTGCGGATTTTGCTTTTCTATTACATGGTTTTCATTTTTTAGGCACAGAAGGACAATTAGCTGAGGATGGTACAATGGCGATTATTTTGCCTCATGGAGTTTTATTCCGTGGTGGCGCAGAAGCACGCATCCGAGAAAAGCTTTTAAAAGATAACCATATTGATACAGTAATAGGCTTGCCGTCCAATTTATTTTATTCAACAGGTATTCCGGTTTGTATTTTAGTATTGAAAAAATGCAAAAAACAAGACGATATATTATTTATCAATGCGAGTGAACAATTTGAAAAAGGTAAGCGACAAAATTCACTTTCTGAAAAGCATTTAGATAATATCGTAGAAACTTACAAATTCAGATATGAAAGAGAGCGTTATTCTCGTCGGGTTTCAATGGACGAAATAAAAAAGAATGACTTCAATCTGAACATTTCAAGATACGTGAGTACCTCAGAAGACGAAATTCAAATTGACTTGAAAGAAGTAAACAAAAAATTGACTTCAATTAACGAAAACATAAAGACAAATACTGATAAACACAATGAATTTTTGAATGAGTTAGGATTACCTCCAATTTAAATAGCCAACGCATTTTGCAAGCACATTTAAAAACCGCACCAGCCAACGCTCAATCCAAAGCTTTGTCAAAGAGCTTGCAAATCCAGCCCAAGTACCGCCTTTCAGGACGGTTTTAGGATTGCCCACGCTCAAAAAAACAAAATAAATTTGTGCTTCGTGGATAGGTTGGTGCAGATTGACAATGATAAGAATATAAAAGCTAAATAAATGACAAACAGACGTATATGAATGAACACCAGTAACATCATAGGAATTAAACGAAACACGCCCCCCCCAAAAAAAACACTTTGATGGATAACTTTCAAAGTGTTTCGATTTAATTCATTGTTGAACGGAACTTTCGGATGATGATTTTTTCAAAACGAAGAAGTACTCTTACTTGGTTTTTTAATCCTATTCCATAACTGAATCACCGAAAAGTCATTTGAAAGCGGTAGGAACCCAAATGTAACCAGTAGGAATGCAAATGTAACCAGTAGGAATAGAAATGTAACCGGTAGGAACAGAAATGTAACCGGTAGGAACAGAAATGTAACCGGTAGGAATGCAAATGTAACCGGTAGGAATGCAAATGTAACCGGTAGGAACAGAAATGTAAGCGGTAGAAATGCAAATGTAAGCGGTAGAAATGCAAATGTAACGGGGGAAAATGCAAATGTAACGGGTAAAAACGCAAATGTAACGGGTAAAAACGCAAATGTAACGGGTAAAAACGCAAATGTAACGGGGGAAAATGCAAATGTAAGTCGAAGCAATGCAAATGTAAGCTGAAGCAACACAAATGTAAGCTGAAGCAACACAAATGTAAGCTGAAGCAACCCAAATGTAAGCTGAAGCAAGCACCCGCGGCAAAGAAGCAAGCACCTGCAAGATGGAAATATTCGGGCAGGGACAAAAGCCCGGTAGAAAAAATCACCGCAAAGGCCCCAAGACGCAAAGATTTTGCCATCCGAAGCGTGAGGCGGTAGGTGGAAAGCCCGCAAAGACGGGAGGCGATGGGGGCGCTGCTGCAAAAGAGCGACCGAAGGAAGCTCCTTTTGCAGCTTTGCGCCCCCACGACTACCGGCTGCGGACTTGGAGCCGGACGCCGGCGGCGAAGCCGACACGCCCAACATATTATTATGATGATCATCCTTTTTATTTTCGGAAAGTTTATGCACTTTGGAGCAATTATTTAGCCGCTGTAAACGTTTAGGTTATTAAAAACAGGGTGTTGAAAATTCACCCGCAAACTCAAAGGAGTCCAGCAATCATTTTTATAAATTTGCTCATTTTAAGATAGGTATATAAAAAAGTTTAAATAATACAACTCATGAATTCATTACAGAAAAACCTGTTTTTATTGATTCTGATTTTTTCATTCGCCGGAACCCTGTCGGCACAACGTCCCGTGGTTTATGATTCGCCCGGTTACGAGTATGCTTTGGCTAAGGAATTGTTTGAAAAAGAGAAGTTTGGTTCGGCACAAGATTATTTCAAACAAGTGTTTGAAGATGAACGCACGCCGTCGGAGATGAAAATAAATTCCTATTACTATATGGGGGTTTGTGCCATCCAGCTCAATAATCAGGATGCAGATTTTTTATTGAGAAATTATATTCGGAAATATCCGGTGCATTCGCAAGTATCTCAGGCTTATTTTCATTTGGGGAAATTTTATTACGACCAAAAGAAGTATAAACAAGCTTTAGAGAATTTCAACAATATTCAGGAACGAAATGTTCCGGCAGAGGAGTTGGCGGAGTACCAATTTAAAAAGGGTTATTCCTATTTTGCCACGAAGAAAACGGAGGAGGCAAAGCCGTTATTCAATGAGGTGCGGAAACAAGAAGGACCGTATCAGAAAAAGGCCATCTATTATCTGGCGCACATTGCCTATGATAATCAACAATATGAAGCGGCCCTCGCAGATTTTGAATTGCTGAAAAACGATCCTCAATATGAGCGTTCGGTGCCTTTCTATCTGGCACAAATCTATTTCTATAATGCACGCTACCGCGAATTGTTGGAGGTTGCCGTTCCGCTGTTGGACAAAGCCGACAATAAAACGGAGATGAACCGGATTATTGCCCTCGCTCATTACAATCTCGGCGAATATGCCCAAGCCCTCCCCTATTTTGAAACCTATCTTGCCGATGCGAAAACTACAGCAGACCGAAACGATAATTTTGCCATTGGATATAGTTATTACAAACAAAAAGAGTACGACAAAGCAATTCAATATCTCTCCCAAACGACCCTCGAGAAAGATGAAATGGCACAAAATAGCTACTATATCATTGGGGATTGCTACTTGAAGAACGGCAAAAAGACCATGGCCGCCCAAAGTTTTTTGGAAGCATCAAAATCTGATTTTTCTTCCGATGTTAAGGAAGATGCGCTCTACAATTATGCAAAATTGCAATATGAGACGTCAAACAGTCCTTTTAACACCGCCATCAAAGCGTTAGAGCAATACATTAATGACTACCCGAACTCTTCCCGCACGGAAGAGGCCATTTCTTACCTTTCCAAAATCTATCTCTCTACCAAGAATTACCAGGGGGCGATTATATCGCTGGAGAAACTGCAATCGAAGAGTCCGACCTTGCTCCGCGCCTACCAAAGATGCACGCACTTCAGAGCGCTTGAGCTGATCAACAACAAGTATTACAGGGAAGCACTGACACTCATAGAGAAGTCGATGAAGTATCCGATGAATACCATTACCCACACTTCCAACTTATATTGGAAAGCGGAAACGGAATATCGTTTGGAAAACTACCAAAAATCCTATTACGCATTCCAATCGTATTACAAAAATCAGAATAGTCCCAAGGATCCGAACTATTCCAACTCCTATTACTCATACGGATATGCAGCATTGAAAATCAAGAAATACAAAGATGCGGAGCAAGCTTTTGCCACCTTCCTGAAGCAAGAAACAACGGAAGAATCCTTAGAAATTCAGGCAGATGCCACCGCACGGCTTGCAGACAGTTATTTCATGCAGAAAGATTTGAAAAAGGCCATTGCTACTTATGAAGCATGTGAGAATTTGAGACAAGCCAATTTCGATTATGCCATTTACCAACAATCGAAATGTTACGGCTACCTGAACAACGACAGTAAAAGAGTGGAGACGCTGGAACGTTTGGTCCTATTGTGTCCGAAATCGAGTTATTGCGATGACGCTGAATACGATTTGGCTACCAGCTACCACACCCGCAACGACTACGCAACATCTATTACCGCCTATCGCAATTTTATAGCCAAATATCCGAAAAGCCCATACATTCGTCAGGCATACAACAAATTAGCCCAATCGTATCTCAACACACAAGACATTGAATCTTCTATAAAGACCTTCAAATATGTATTTGAAACTTACCCGGGTTCAGGCGAAGCAAAAGATGCTTTGGCCAACTTAGAATATATCTACACCGAACTTGGAACAACCGGCGAATTTTTCGAATACATCAAAAACAAAGGCAATATCAACATCAGTGTTGAAAAGCAAGATTCCACCGCCTACAAGTCGGCAGAGAACAAGTATTTAAGAGGCAATTGCGAAGCAGCCATCAAAGGATTTGAGAGCTATTTGCAATCTTTCCCCAACGGTTTATTTGCCGCCAAAGCCCATTTCAACAAAGCAGAATGTTTGTACGGCATGAATAGTTTTGATGCGGCACTCGCAGACTATGAAGTGCTCATCAACAAATACAACACCAAGGATAATGAAACGGCACTTCGGAAGTCGGCCATTATTTTGTACAACAAAAAAGAGTATGAAAAAGCATTGACCTACTTTAGTCAATTGGCAGAGATTGCATCATCGGAAAACACCACCTTAATTGCTTATTCGGGGATCATGCGTTCGGCATACGAAGTGAAGAAATATTCGGTTGCCCATAAAGCGGCGGAAGTAATTCTCTATCAACTGCAAGCCGATGAAGAGTTAAAGAATGAATCCCTGTTCATTGCCGGGATGACGGCTTATCAAATGAATGAATTGGATATTGCCAGACAGAACCTGACGACATTGGCGAAAAAGAGCAATAGTGATATCGCAGCAGAAGCGGCTTACTATACAGCGCTTATTGCATTTAAAAATAATGACTTGAAAGAGTGTGAGAGAATCATCAATGAAATCCTGGCGGCCAATTACAGTTCCGAATATTGGTATGCCAGCACCTTCATTTTATACGGAGATTTGTATGCAGCCAATGGCAATCTCTTTCAGGCGAAGCACACCTACCAGAGCATTGTGGACAACTATGCGGGGGAAGATTTAAAAGCAGTAGCACAGGGAAAAATCGATGTTATTGTAGCCGCAGAAGAGGCCGCACAGCCCAAGCCGCAAGAAGAAGAAGAAACACCCGTACCCGTTACCCCCAATACTGAAGAAGAATAATAGCCATTGAACCAACATCAATAAAGAAAAAGACATGAAAAAATATTTAATTTCCGCATACATCATAGGAATAATGTTCGGCGGTTTACAAGCACAGATTGTGGACACGGCCTATTTTCAGCTCAATTATGTCCCCCATTTGCTCAATTTTGAAAAAATAAGCACTCCGGCCACCATCACCGACACAGCTCAGGAGAAGGTCGCATTTGACTATTACATTACGCCGCAAAAGGTCGATGTTACTTTCAGTCCTACCCCGATTAAAGCAACGAAGATTGCCCCCGAGCCGATGAAACGACTTTACCGCAATTTCATCAAAGTTGGGTTCGGATATCCGCTCACACCACTTGCAGAACTATCCATTCACAATGGAAGCAACAAAAAATACTCCTTTGGGCTCAACGTGCATCACTTCTCTTCGTGGGCACAGCCCATCGGTAAAACCATGAAGCAGTACACCTACTACCCTACCAGCGACACCAAATCGGAATTCTTCTTCTCCCGTTTTTTCAAGAAACAGACTTTATACTCTTCGGTTGGATATAATCATCAATCTGCCCGTTATTACGGTTTTAAAATTGCCGATACCCCACTCCCGACTTATTACAGTGGCGACCTGTATGAAGACTCCTTGAAAACACACTTTCATCATGTACGGGCAGAAATAGGACTTCGCTCCAATTACAATTTGGACGAGCGGGCGCTGAAGCAGGATGTCCGGATCAATTACGACGGAATCTTCACCCGTCATCATGATATGGAAAATCATATCGGTTTAACCTCCTTCTTTGCCTACGACGCACGATGGCTTAAAATTTCCGGCAGTCAACTCTACCGCCTAAACCTCAACTTCGACTACTATAACAACAAATACGGACCAATCGGAGACAGTTTGCTTCCCTCAAGTCACGCAGTGCGTTTCAACCCCGAAATCTATGCCCATTGGACCTTTAATGAATATCACATCTTGGTCGGATTGGGAACCGCGATTGGCTCAAAAACAAACCAAAATAAGGTAGATTTCGCCATTTATCCGTTGGGAGAAGTGCAATTAGGACTCATCCGCGGTATTTTAAGCATTTATGCAGGCGTCAACGGAAACCTTGTGTATAATTCGTATGAAAAGCTGTTGTATGAAAACCCATTCATCAAGCCGCAACTCACGGATACGCGATACACCAAAAACTGGATTCATGTATATGGAGGAATCAAAGGCAATTTAGTAAAAAAACTCAATTACAACATCTTTGCTGAATACACGTATGCGCAGAATATGCTTTTTTATGTACAAGACACATTGGCACTTTTACGCAATCAATTCGATGTTGTATATGATGACGGGGGCTATCTGCACGTAGGACTCAACATGAATTGGGAAGTGATGAATCAATTACATCTTTCTTTGGACGGCGACTATTGGTTGTATCACCTCAACACCATCCAAAAACCTTGGTACAAGCCCGCTCTTGAATTCGGATTCAGCGGAAAATACTTCTTCAAAGACTTTTTGGTTTTCAATGCCAACTTCGATCTCGGCTTTGGACGTTGGGCTTGGGCACTTGATCCGGAGACCTCCACCACCTACGAAGCACAGCTGATGAAACCAATTCTTGATTTCGGTATCGGAGCAGAATGGCTCATCAACAAGCAATTTACAGCATTCTTGAATGTACACAACATTGCCGGACAATATTATGCCAAATACTACGATTATCGCAGCTTCGGAATTAATGTTTTGGCCGGAGTAACTTACTCATTTGGAGAACAAAGCTTAAAGAAAGGTAAAAAGAGATAATCCTTTTGAATTTCAGTCGAATAGCTTTTTTTTAAGGTTTAGATAAAAAAAGATATTGCCGATAAAAAAAATATTGTATTTTTGCAACCGCAATTCTATAGAGGAAAAGCAGGTCCCTTAGCTCAGCTGGTTAGAGCACCTGACTCATAATCAGGGGGTCCTTGGTTCGAGCCCAAGAGGGACCACGCAAAAAGAGAAACACATTTCGGGTTTCTCTTTTTTTATTGTTGTCCAATAAAAAAATTATATTACCAAACCGTCTTTAAGTGTAATAACCCTATCCGACAATTGGGCCAATTCCTCATTATGGGTAACGATGACAAATGTTTGTTGGAATTGATCGCGAAGGTCAAAAAAGAGTTGGTGTAATTTACGTGCATTTTCAGAATCGAGGTTCCCGGAAGGTTCATCTGCCAAAATGAGTCCGGGGCGATTAATCAGGGCTCTGGCGACGGCAACGCGCTGTTGTTCTCCGCCGGAGAGTTCTCCCGGCTTATGATGTGCTCTGTCGGACAGCTGCAGAAACTCGAGCAGTTCCATGGCCTTTTTTAGAGCCTCTTTCCGGGCAGTTCCCCCAATCATTGCCGGCAACGCCACATTTTCCACTGCGGTAAACTCCGGTAAAAGATGATGAAACTGAAAAATAAAACCGATATGTTTATTCCGATATTCGGATAAATCCTTATCAGATAATTGATATAAAGAAAGTTTATTGATAATCACTTCACCGGAATTCGGCTTATCAAGTGTCCCAATTAAATGTAACAGCGTAGATTTACCGGCACCGGAGGCCCCAACTACCGTCGTAATTTTAGAAGCTTCAATCGTTAAGTTAATTCCTTTGAGCACCTCTAATTGTCCGTAGTTTTTCTTTAAATCTTTTACAACAATCATATCGCAATAAAATTAATTTTGGTTATGAGGAGACAGCGGATTATACTCTTTCTCCTGCGGCGTAAACTTTCTCTTTAAAAAAGTAGTTAAACCCTTTTCGGGAGAAAGCACATCCCGAAGTGCCAATTTTCCCGACGGAGCAATGAGAATATTGTCGGGCAACGAATTTATTTCCAAGGCATCCAACCACTCAAATTGATAGTCGAAATGAACAAACTGCCAATCAAAAATTTTATAACTTTGTCTAAAATCAGAGAAATCCCCAAAATCAAAATCCAGGGAAACACTCACAAAGACAATACTGTCTTTATATTCTTGTGCAAGTTCCTTAAGAATCATCATTTCACGGATACAATCCTCACAATTGGAAGTAAAAAACTGAATATATACCCACTTGCCTTTCAGTTTCTCTAATTTAAAATCCACCCCGCTGACCTCCTTCAATGTACATTTGGGAAATTCGGTATTCGGATGCAATAACTGGGTAACATTTATGACATGCTCCACAATGTCCTTGTGCTCCGGAAAACGAGTATTCTTTTTTATATAATTTAATAACTGAAGAATATTTTTCTTACTAAATTGATGATCTTCGTAAAACTCTCCTAAATTTTTAATAATCACCAACTCTCTAATTCTTTCATTTACCAAAAAAGGGTCTTTACCAACCTCATTAAAAATTCCTAAATAATCAGGATTTTCATTGATGTATTTTGTTAGAATATCTTTAGAAATGCGGGGAGAAGTATAGAGATAATTATCATAAAAAGAGTGGAAAAAAGCCATATAGGCAGGATTATCATATAAAACATATTCATTATCCAAATATTTCCGGTAAATTTTTTCTGGATATTTTTGGTACATAATCTGCTCTAATGCAGCATAGGAATAGAAAATATGACTTTTATAGAAATCAAGGGGTTCATATTGCACCTCAAAATTGGTTTGAATAATTTGAGAGAGCGAATCAAAAGCCTTGACATTTTTTCTGAAAACAATATCCGGATAGAAGGATTCGGTAATTTTTTCAAAAAAGAGATCAAACTTCTTAATTTTAAAGTTCAGTTCATTGGTATCAAGGTTGGCGGGTTGAATCTGTAAAAACCCTCCGTAGGAAATCGGATCAAGGAGTTGGAAAAGATCAGGATTCATATCTATTATAAAATCGTAGTGATTTCCGGGAACGATATAAAATTCAGCTTTTGAAGTTTGAATAGCCAATTGTGCGACTTTAATTCGATTGGTTTTATATTGTAATCGAAAAAAACCATCTTTGGATATCTTATCGGTAGCAACTGTAATAGGTGTATAGGTTAAGAGATCGTCAAAAATAATCAAACGTATTTCCTTGCCGGCGGCGAAGGGCGCTTTACCGGTAATAAGCACCTCATTTTGCTTTTGTGCCATCGTAAGGTTTTGAACCGCAAGAAACAATAAAAATAGTACCGGAATTTGGAAAAACCGAATATTAAGCCACAACCTAACGGTGGCAATTTTCCGGCATAAATTGTTCATAATCACCTTGATTTAAATATATATCGCGAACTATTGAAGAGGATAGATTTACAAATGGAAGTGTCGAAAAAAACAACACCGTTTCGATACCGGAGAGTTGTTTATTTAATTGTGCCATATCTTGTTCCGTTTGCATATCAATCATATTACGCACACCGCGAACGATGTAATTCGCCCCATACTGACGACATGCACCTACCGTGAGCCCCTGATAAATGATGACCTGCACCTTCTCCTCATTTTTAAAACAATTCTCAATCCATTCCTTTCGTTGATTAAGAGGAAACAGATATTTTTTATCCGCATTCACTCCAATGGCCACATAAAGCTTATCAAAAAGAGGAAGTGCACGACGAATTACATCTTCATGGCCTTTTGTAATGGGATCGAAAGAACCCGGATATAGGGCTATTTTCATTTTATTCTCTGATTATCAAAAAATTATAGTCATCAATAAAGCGAACAATTCTAGATGGTTTATAGTCGGTCGAATCGGCAAAATTTTCAGGCACCACATAGTCCATCTCAGAGATAATCTCTTTGGAAATCTCGTTATAGGTATTGGGGGAAATAGTACCGGAAACATTCGCAGAAGTAGAAATAAGAGGACGACCGAGGGCATGAATCAATTTTCTACAAAATTCATTTTTGGTAACCCGAATGGCAATGGTTCCATCCCCCGGAATAATTTTAGAAGGAAGATTATGCGCTGTCGGATAGATGAACGTTGTGGGACGATCCGTTTGGGTAATAAGATCCCAGGCAATTAAAGGAATTCTTTTCACATATAAGGGAATTTTTGCTTCCTGATCTAAAAGAATAAGCATACTTTTACTTTCATTCCTTTGTTTGATGGTGTAAATTCTCTCGATTGCTTCTTCATTCGTTGCATCACATCCAATCCCCCATACCGTATCTGTCGGATAGAGAATTACCGCTCCCGACAACAATTTTTCAACACATCTTTTAATTTCATTTTCCATGATACACTCCTTTGGAATCTTTTGCAAAAATACAAAAAATTGCAATTTATAAATTATGAAAGATCATTTAAAAAAAATTAATTCACGAGGGTAAGGATGTTTAAATATCAACAATCAATTTACAATAATTTTGTATCTTTGCACATTGAAATTTACTTCATAAGAAGTTACATACATTGCGGATAATTATTAAGTCATTAATCATCAAATAAAACATATCATGGCAAAAGTATTAATTATAGGAGCAGGAGGCGTCGGTGCAGTTGTAACACATAAATGTGCGTCGGTTCCTGAAGTGTTTTCCGAAATTGTTTTGGCAAGCAGAACTAAATCAAAATGTGATAAAATTGCAGCCGCAGTTAAAGGAACACCTGTTATTACCGACCAAGTAGATGCAGACAATGTGGAAGAAACCATTGCACTGATTCGTAAATACAATCCGGATTTACTGATTAACGTCGCACTGCCCTACCAGGATTTATCTTTAATGGATGCATGTCTGGCAACAAAAACGCACTATTTAGATACCGCCAATTACGAACCTAAAGATGTGGCCAAATTTGAATATAAATGGCAATGGGCTTACCGGGATAAATTTAAACAAGCGGGCATTACAGGTATCTTAGGATGCGGATTTGACCCCGGAGTAACCAGTATTTATACTGCTTATGCCGCCAAGCATTATTTTGATGAAATTCATTACTTAGATATTGTGGATTGTAATGCCGGAGATCATGGGAAATCTTTTGCCACCAACTTTAATCCGGAAATAAACATTCGTGAAATCACACAAAGAGGTAAATACTGGGAAAACGGAAAATGGATTGAAGTTGATCCCCTTTCTATTCATAAACCTATTGATTATCCGAACATTGGCGAAAAGGAATCTTATTTGTTATATCATGAAGAGTTGGAATCACTGACTGCCAACTTCCCAACTTTAAAAAGAGCACGTTTTTGGATGACCTTCGGACAAAAATACATCAATGTTCTAAACGTATTGCAAGAAGTAGGTCTTACAAGCATCAAACCAATCAATTACGAGGGGAAAGAGATTGTTCCTTTACAATTTTTAAAAGCAGTACTTCCCGAGCCGGCATCATTAGGAGAAGGCTACACCGGTCAAACCTCTATCGGATGTCAGATTCGCGGTATTAAAGACGGGAAAGAACGCACCTATTATATTTGGAATAATTGTGATCATGCGTTGGTTTACAAAGAAATTGGAGCACAAGCCGTATCTTACACCACCGGAGTTCCTGCCATGTTAGGGGCGAAAATGTTATTGGAAGGCAAGTGGGGCGGTGCCGGAGTTTTTAATGTTGAAGAGTTTAATCCAGATCCTTTTATGGCCGAAATTGGCACATACGGACTTCCGTGGAATGAGCAAATTGATGAGCCGCTCCCTGTTGAAAAATAGTTGAACGGACTTTCACGACCTTAAATTCTTACGCTATGAGCACATTTTTATGGCAATCTATCGCATTTGGACCAATATTTAGCAGACGTTTGGGACAATCATTAGGGATTAATTTATTGCCTAATGACACCAAAATTTGTTCTTTTAACTGTATCTATTGCGAATGCGGATGGACTCTTGAAAATTCCTATTGGGACAAGGATTCTTTCTTACCTGCTGAACAAATTCTGAAAGCCATTGAACATAAACTTATTGATTGCCGGGAAAAGAACAGCGTCATTGACAGCATCACTTTTTCGGGAAACGGGGAGCCTACTTTGCATCCTTCTTTCGGGGAAATTATCGACGGATTGCTCTTGTTACGCAAACGGTACTATCCTTCTGCTGTTATCACTTGCCTCTCCAATTCCACACAATTACACCGCCAAGATGTTCTTGAAGCTTTAAAAAAGATAGACAATCCCATTCTGAAATTGGATGCCGGAAACGAAGCTTTATTTCAACTCATTAATAAACCAACTATCTCCGTATCACAACAAGAAGTAGTTCAAAATCTAAAAAAACTTAGTGGAATTGCCATTATTCAAACTCTTTTCCTAAAAGGAAAAATAGACAATCTCTATTTTGATAATAGTAGTGAGGATAATATTGGTGCATGGCTTTCCAATCTCGAAGAAATCAATCCGAAACAAGTTATGATTTACTCTTTAGACCGCGAAACTCCTCAAACAGAATTGATTAGATTTACACGCGAAGAATTAGAACAAATAGCAATCCGCGTAAGAAATAAAGGATTTCAAACTTCGGTATTTTAAAGTAATATTTATGGGGCAATCGAAATCACTCTTGAACACTCATCTGTTATCTTCTTCCGGAGAAAATGGATTGCTTCCTTCCAACATTGTGGAAAACAGCATTACCACAACTATATTGGTTGTTATTTTGGGACTCATTGCCTTAATATTTGTATTGCATCGTAAACAAGTTCTCCTTATCCTTCAAGGACTATTTTCACAACGAATTATCTCACAACTTCTTCGAGACATGAAACTCATTAAAGAGCGTATCTCTATATTCCTGTTTCTCGTCAGCTATCTTATTCAAGCCCTTTTCCTATTTGCCTTACTATCCACATTTTTACCAAATCTCTATAATTCTTTATTTTTACCCTTGCGATATCTTATTCCAATTGGATTAGTTTTATTGGATGGAATCTTTAAACGCATTACGAGTAATTTATTCACATATCTTTTTGACTGTAAAGAAAACAGAGATTCTATTTTGCTTTATAAATTACTATTTATCACTTTAAATAGTTTTTGTCTTTTTCCGATACTCATCAGTTTTTTTTACACGGGAGAATGGTTAATTTTACTTTTATACGCTCCTATATTCTTAACAACTTTTTTAATACTTTTTTATCGCTTATACATTTTGAATATAAAAAATAATAATAAATTCCAATTTTTTTTGTATTTTTGCACAATTGAAATTTTACCTTATATTGTGTTGCTTAAAGCAGTTTTATCCTTAGAGAAATAACATAAATCAAAATATAAAAAAGAAAGGGGCACGCGATGAAAATCAAAAATATTCTTATTTCACAACCGGCACCGGCAGATTTTGGTAAAAGTCCTTATGCCGATCTAAAGAAAAAATATAGTATTAACATCGACTTTTACAAATTTTTTAAAATAGAAAGTGTTAGTGTTCGTGAGTTTAGAGATTCAAAAATTGACATCTTAAAACACTCTGCCATTATATTTTCAAGTAAAAACACCATTGATCAGTTTTTTAATATTGTCAAGGAAATGCGGATTCAAATGCCAGAAAGCATGAAATATTTTTGTCCGACAGAGTCCACCGCATTTTATTTACAGAAATATATTCAATTCCGTAAAAGAAAGATTTTTTTCGGGAAGAATAATAATCCTAACAGTATTTTTGATTTTATTTTAAAAAACAAAGAGCATCAATATTTAATTCCGTGCGGCTCTGATTCTACCGGGTCTCAATTTTCTGAATTTTTAGAAAAACACAATATTGCATATACTCCTGCAATTGTTTTCAACACGATTCCTGCTGATTTAAAAAATGACATAGATATCAGCAAATACGAAATGATTGTGCTATTCAGTCCTGCCGGAGTTCAATCATTACGTTTTAATTTTCCTGATTTTGTTCAGACTGAAGATATTGCACTCGGAGGATTGGGCAATGCTGTAGCAAATGCGATTGAAGCAGAAGGTTGGACCGTAAACGTATTGGCACCGACTCCCCAAGCTCCATCAATCACGGCAGCAATGGACCTTTTCTTAAAAGATCATGCAACAAGACGACGCTAAACAGGGTTCTTACACTTTTTCAAAAAAAGAGAGAATATGTTCTAAAATTGTCTTAAATCAATTGATTCAAGAACAGCAAACATTATTTTGTTATCCATATAAATGTTATTATCGGGTGGAGCATGTTTCTCAACCACCTATTATTCATCAAATTACAATAAGTGTTCCCAAAAAGATATTTCGATTGGCGGTTGACAGAAATCGAATCAAACGATTAACTCGTGAAGCTTATCGATTAAACAAGCATTTATTGGATATCGATGATATTCGGAAAGAGAGTCGTTTTCAGATTCTGTTTGTCTTTATAGGGAACGAAATCCCCACTTATAAATTCGTTAACGATAAAATAATAACGATATTAAGACGTTTATCAAATGCAAATATTTCGGCTAACTAAATTATGTAAAATGGGAACCTCTTCATTTCGTTTTTTTGCCAAAGTACAAATACTTATCCTTTTTTTGGCATTATCAATTTCTTTGAAAGCACAAAATGATTTTGAGATTGCTAAAAATGTGGATATTTTCATTTCAGTCCTTAAAGAACTCAATGCCAAATATGCCGATGAAATAACGCCCGGGGATTTAACTAAAACAGCGATTGATGCGATGTTACAGAAATTAGACCCCTACACGGTCTATTATCCCGAGTCGCAGATTGAAGATTTTAAGCTTCTGACTACCGGCCAATACGGAGGAATAGGTGCTTTAATTCAACAAAAAAATAAAGAAATTGTCATTGCAGAACCTTATGAAGGTTGGCCGGCACAAATCGCCGGTTTAAGAGCGGGAGACGTTATTCTCAAAGTAAATAATCAAACAACTGCCGGAAAAACTTCCGGAGATGTGAGCACCATTCTCAAAGGGGAACCGGGGACTCCGGTTACGCTTGAAATAAAACGCCCGGGCACAGAAAAACCAATGGTTGTTAAAGTAACCCGTAAAGAAATTAAGCTTCCGAACCTCCCCTATTTTGGTATTATCGATCAAAAAATAGGTTATATTAAATTGGATCAATTTACTGAAAATGCAGGAAACGAAGTAAAGGATGCCTTCCTGAAAATGAAAGAACAAGGAATGGAATACCTTATCCTCGATTTACGAAATAATGGAGGGGGATTACTTAATGAAGCAGTGAATATCATGAATATTTTTGTAGATCAAAACGTAACTATCGTAGAAACCAAAGGAAAAATAAAAGAGCAACAGAATATTCATAAAACACGTTTCGCTCCTATTGATAAACAAATTCCGGTTGTTGTTTTGGTCAATAGCATGAGTGCCTCTGCGTCCGAAATTGTGGCGGGTGCATTTCAAGATCTTGACCGCGGCATCATCGTCGGGAAAAAAACTTTCGGCAAAGGTCTCGTTCAAAATATCATTCCTCTCAGCTACAACTCCAGTTTGAAAATCACGGTCTCGAAATACTACATCCCCAGTGGTCGCTGTGTTCAGAATATTGACTATTTTGAAAAAGATTCCACTCCAATCCGCCATTATATTCCGGACTCATTAGCCATTCCTTATAAAACAAAAAACGGAAGAATCGTGTACGATAAAGGTGGCGTCGAACCGGATATCATAACTCCTGATTCCATGGCCAGTAATATTCTCATGGCTTTGATTCTCAATAATTTAATCTTTGATTTTGCAAACCAATATCGTGCCGCCAACGATTCCATAGCCAATCCTGAAATTTTTAAGGTTGATGACAATCTTTATCAACAATTTCTTGAGTTTTTAAAAAATAAAGAGTATTCTTATACAACCGAAACTGAATCTATCCTGAACAAACTCAAAGAAGTCGCTCAAGAAGAAAAAAATTACAGCGCCATTAAAGATTTATATGAGAAGATGTATGCACAATTAGGAGCAGACAAATCAAACGATTTGATCCGATATAAAGACGAAATTGCGGAATATTTAGGGACAGAAATCGTAACTCGATACTATTATCAAAAAGGACGAATTATTAATTCGATACAGAGTGATCCAGATGTAGTTGCCGCAAAAAACATTTTATTGAATACGCAAAAATACAACCAAATTTTGACGGGTAAAAAATAAATTGATTTTGACAAGAGAGAAAGTCCATCATATTATTTATCTATGTGCACTGCTCCTATTAGCCGGCTCAATTCCCGTATCCAATTTCGGCATGAGTATCGGAGGGTTGCTTTTGTGTGCCAACTGGGTTGCAGAATGGAATTGGAAAGAGAAGTGGCAACGCCTTAAGGAGCAACGAACTGTTTTCTTTTTATCCTCATTTTTTTTCATTTTCTTATTTGGACTGATCAACACCGAGAATTGGAATTCCGCCTTGGATAATATTTTGAGTAAACTTCCACTATTGTACGCTCCATTAGTGATAGCTTCTTCATCAAAACTTAACGGCAAGGAAATCAGACTTGTGCTTACCGTATTTATTCTCGTCACGCTGGGATCCACACTCATCTCCATCATTTATATGATAACCCATCCTATTCAGGATATTCGGGATATTTCGCTTTTTATTTCACACATCCGATTTAGTTTCTGTGTCATCATCGCCATTATTTTTGCAATTCAGTTTACGTTAAGAGTAAAAAGTTATTCGCATATTATAAAAATCTTATACGCTCTCATTGCAGGGTGGCTTATCTTCTATCTATTTATTTCTCAAACATTTACCGGAATTATCCTCCTTTTTGCAGTTACATTTACTTATCTGTTATTTATGCTTATTACCGGAGAGCGAACAAGAATTCGGAATATTATGCTCGTAAGTATTTTTACGGGAATCATTGTGTTTATAGGACATCTATTCATCATCACATACAATTACTATCATGTTGATCTTCCGGAACAACTTCCCACGCATACCGCTTCAGGAAATCCATATACCCATAACTTCAAATCCATTATTGAAAACGGATCTTATACAGAGTTATATCTTTGTGAAAAAGAACTCCGTGAAAGCTGGCCGGAACGAAGCAATATTCCTTATGATTCCGTACGACCTACTCTTATCAGATATCTAAATTCCAAAGGTCTTTTCAAAGACAGAGAAGGTGTTTATGCATTAAACACAAAGGATATACACAATATTGAACATAAAATTGCAAATCTTGCTTACACACAAGTAATCGGAGTTAAAAAAGCGTTATATCCTACTTTTTTCAGTCTTTCACTCTATAAACAGACAAAAGAGATCACACATTCCTCTATTTTGCAAAGGTTTGAATTATGGCAAACCAGTATCAAAATCATCCAAAATAACCTACTTACAGGTATCGGGATTGGGGATCACAAAGAAGCCATTGATCAACAACTTACCAAAGATCATTCCCCCTTACGTAAAAACATGGGGGCTCATAACCAATTTTTGACTTTACTGCTGATGGGAGGCCTCCTTCCTCTTCTTGCCTTTATCATCATGCTATTTATTCCTTTTTTTATTCATAAAAATGCAAGAAATTTAAATTATCTATTCTTTTTCATCATCATTTTTTGTTCTTTTTTTACTGAAGATACATTAGAGACACAAGCAGGAATGACCTTTTATGCTTTTTTTAATGCATTTTTACTTTTTTGTTTTAATTTTAAAAAAATGACAGAAGAACCCGCTGATTTTCAGCTAATACATAATAAAAGCAAAAATCATAAGTTAAATATAGAACCAAATAATCACTAATAAGAAGATATATGGAAATAAAAAGTTTTAACACCGAATTTATACTATATGAAAATCGGAATGAATTACCGGCAGAGAGCGCTGCATTATTGAACAAAGCACATGAAGCCGCTCAACATGCATACGCCCCATATTCCCGTTTTAAAGTAGGAGCCGCCATCTTATTGGAAAATGGCGAGATTGTGATTGGGAGCAACCAGGAAAACGCAGCCTATCCTTCAGGGATATGTGCCGAAAGAACCGCTGCTTTCTCTGCATCGGCACTCTACCCGAATGTTCCCTTTAAAAAGATTGCCATTATCGCTATTAATCTTGAAAAACCTTTAGATGAGCCGATATCCCCATGTGGAGCATGTCGTCAAGTATTATTGGAATATGAACAAAAATATAATAAACCCCTTGAAATGATTCTCTCCGGAGAAACAGGTCATGTATATGTATTCAAAAGCATTCACGAATTATTGCCCTGTTCATTCCATTCAGGTTTTCTACCCAAAGAATAATCATGCCGGATATCTATCCTGAGCTAACGTCCCTAACTATTCAGTTGCCCAGATCAAAAAGTATTCTGATTCGGAAATTGATTATTGGATTTCTGTATGAAAATAAAATTGGGGCCATTACCGCCGAAGATGCGGAAGATGTTCATATTGTTCATCGTAATCTGCACCTTATCGCACTGAGACAATCAAAAAACAATTTTTCAGAAACACGCATTGATGTTAAAGATTGTGGGGCTGCATTTCGATTTTTGATGGCTCTATTGTCTGTCACAGAGGGAAATTGGTTCCTTTGTGGGACTGAGCGACTGTTAAATCGTCCTATTGCGCCTCTCATGAAAGCTCTTCAAAATATAGGTGCTGAAATTATTCAAACCGAGTCCGGATTTCGTATTCACGGAAAAGAAATTACTGCCTCCGAAATCAATATTGAAGGTGGATTAAGCAGTCAATGGGTTAGTGCACTCCTACTGATAGCCGGAAAAATTAAACTTAATAAGTTAATTCTTACTTCACCTGTATTTTCCTATCCGTACCTTGACCTTACTTGTACATTGCTCACTCAAAGTGGATTTCATATAGAGAAAAAGGCCAATACTTACTCTTTCACACACGATAACTTAACTATTAATTCAGCTGTTATTAAAGAAGAATCAGATTGGAGTGCAGCAGCGTTTTGGTATGCTGTTGCCACACTATTTCCAGACAAAAAGATTGTTCTTCGGGGATTATCGTTTGCAGATCTTCAGGGAGATACCATTGTCGCAGAATGGTTTCGTATTCTCGGCATTGACTCCCTAGAAACAAAATCTGGCATTACCTTGTATAGATTTAAGCAAAATCTGTCTCAACCTATTACATTTGATCTTTCTGCTCACCCGGATATCTCCTTAATCCTTGCCGTATTAGCAGTCCTTTTGCCTTTTGATGTTGTGTTAAACGGATTGAACTCTTTAAATTTAAAAGAATCTGATCGATTAACTATTCTTTCTGAAAAACTCTCTTCTTTTGCCCCCGTTGAACTACAGAATAACTCACAACTCTTTGTAAAAGGAACATCCCGACAGATAGATAAAAACAGAACTCTTTATTTTGACTCTTACGGAGATCATCGTTTGGTTATGGCTTTTTCACTATTCTCTTTTTTCTACTCTACAGAGATTACACATCCAGAATGCGTTAAAAAATCCTATCCCAACTTCAGTCAAGATGTAACAAAATTCCGCTTTTTAATATAGAAATAACACTTCATCCAAATATCTTATCCGTAATATTTTAGTATTTTTGCAAAAAAAAGAAAATGAAAACATCTCATCATACAGCACTTAGCCTTATTATATCTATCGGATTAATAATCAGCTCTTGTTCGCAAAAAAAAGAAGATTCTTCATCTCCTGAAAACAATATCGAACAAGTTGAATCAACAGAAATAACAACAAATGAACAAGGGAGTTATGTCCCTGACACTAGTGGCAAATTGCAAGCCATCTCAGAGGAAGAATTTATAAAGTACATCACCGATATTAATAACCCCAAAGGATTTCAGTATAAAGGAAGTATCCCTTGTATCGTTGATTTTTATGCAGATTGGTGTCGTCCGTGCCATGCGTTGAATCCGATATTGGTTGAGTTGGGAGAAAAATATAAAGGTCAAATCATAATATACAAACTAAATATCGACCGAGCTGTTATTGTCTCTGAAGCTTTCGGAGTGAGGAGTATTCCAACATTAATATTTTTCAAACCACAATCGATGCCGGCAAAAATGGAGGGTGCCCCTGCTAAGGAGGAATTAGAAAAAGCAATTTCCGATCTGCTGTTGACTAAATAATGAAAATGTCAAAAAAAACTCTTTTTATTTTACTATTTCTTTCTTCGATTTGGTCGGGTTGGGCCCAAGATGCCATCTCTTGCGATTATATCAAAACTCAATTTCAAAGTTACGAAAGTAAATTAGATAAGATAAACACCCACAATCCCAATCTGATTCCTTTACACTATTTTCTCATTCAAGATATCCAATCAGAGATGGTGGATTTTTTCAAGTCTGTCAATCCTAATTTTCCCAACTGTTCCGATTTAACTTATAATGATTTCATATCCAGATATGACGACTTATCATTCCGAGCTCGAAATTTAAAAGATACTTTATTCATTCAAAAACAAAAAGTAGATACTCTTTTTTATGAACTCGCCCTTCTTGAAATTCTTAAAGAAAATAAAGATGAAGCGCTCTATTATACAGAACGTGCATTACAGTACAACCGCATTAATCCCGATGCACTGATACTTAAGCTACAACTTCTTTTTGAAGAACACCAATTTGAATCATGTGTCAGTCTGCTCCATACCATATATAATGAAGCTCCTCTTACAAGAACGCATGAGATGACTCTTTCGGATTTCACACTTCAATTTTATGATACGCTATTTAATAGAGGTGATGCGCTCCTTAAAGATAAAAGGGAAGCAGAAGCGTTGAATATCTTTAATATTCTGGAAAACTTCTGTAAGAATATGCCCTCCAACTATTGTAATGACGATTATTATAAAGGAATAATTCGCTCAAAAACAGGGGTTTTTCAATCCTATATTAAAATCTCCCGTGTAGCTTTAACACGTGGATATCCGGATATTGCTGAGAATTTTTATGAATATGCCCGGGATTATGAACAGACCAATCATGAAGAAATTCAAGACGGAGAGGAATTAAATAAATTAGCTCATGAGATTGAACTCTATAAGCAAAAGCTTAATCCCGAAAGCTTTGCTGATAAAAACGAATTTATACAACAAGAAATAGATATTCAAGAAAATATTGAAACAGAGGATATTCCGGTAACTCAAAGTCCATTATCGTGCGAGGAATTATTTAAAAAAGGGTTTCAATTAAGTATTACCAGTGATTATCAACAAGCCATCGATATTTTTCAACAAATAAAATCCATGAATTGTCCTTGCACCTACTGGGAAGAAATTATGGAACTGCTCAAAACGCGTGAGCAATCAATTAAAGAATAGCTATACCTGAAAAGGCCTTTTCTACAGGTCCGGTCAATACAATTGATGAAAATTGATTTTCTCTTTTTTGAAAAGCAATATCAAAATTTCCCCCGCGGGCATACACTGCAACATGATGCATTCCATCAGGAAATTTCTGTAATTTAGCCCAAGCCAATGCAGTTGCCGTAACACCGGTTCCACATGACCATGTTTCCGCTTCAACCCCTCGTTCATACGTACGTACAAAAATTCCGTTTTGGTATACAGAGAAGAAATTAACATTTGTACCTCCGACAAATCGACTATCGTAACGAAGTTTTTTACCTTCTTCAAAAACATTATATTGGATAACCTCTTCTACCGGAACGACGAAATGTGGGGATCCTGTATTTAAAAACAGACCATCCTCAAATGTTTCGATTACAGAAACATCATGCATATCAAGTGAAATTTGCCAAAAGTGTCCATCAGAGGTGTTAATTATTTCGGCAGTATGTAGCCCGTCAAAAGCTTCAAATATTGCTTTTTTAGAAATAATTCCAAGAGAATTCGCAAAAGCGACCACACATCGACTTCCATTACCGCACAAAGATGCTTCATGACCGTCCGCATTAAAATAACGCATCCAAAAATGAGTACCGCTTGTTTTGGGCTTCTCCAATAAAATTAGTCCATCTGCTCCTATGCCCATATGTCGATCACAAAGTTTTGCAATCTCTTCGTGGGAAAGGGTTATAGGAATTCTATTGTCAATGAGAATAAAATCATTTCCTGCTCCGTGAAATTTAACAAAGTGAAGATCTTTATTCATTGGATATGCTAACTTCTGTCAATTTTTCAAACTTGATATTCGGTCTTAAACTATAAAACGATTCATTATATAGCAAATAATAATCGCCTTCGTAATTCACTATCGATACACGAGAAATGTCGACCCCTTTTAATTTCAACGTTTTATTTTTCAATTGATAGGTATGTCTGTTACGAATAGGAGAACTCCATTGTTGTACCATAAAAAAATCCTTCGCAGCTTTTACTGAGTCTTGTCCTTCCGAAATATACTGTACGGACATCCTTTGTTCAATTAAGAGAACATCGGTCACAATCTCCACTTCTTCTTTCTTAATTTCGGTCTTTTCTTCCGGGAGCATAAATTCCACATCATCCTCTATCTCTTCCGACTCCATATCTGCTAAATTTTCAATAGACAAAGAATCCTCTACTGCCAAAGAATCTGTCTCTATTAATTGTTCCATTATTTCTGAATCCTCGGTAACTATATTTTCTTCCGATTGGGGATGATTCTCCGAATAGGTATGATTCTTTTGGAGAGGTTTATATAATTTATCAATAGTTGAAGAAAAATGAATTTTTTCATTAAAAATATACTTATCCATAAAATAAGTAGAAATTCCCAAGACAAAACCCAGCAAAATACCGATTACAAAAAAGAACCATTTTTGGGATTTATCATGATTTTCTAAAGAAGGAACTGTGTTTTCCATTGTACATATATGAATATGCAAATTTATAAAATAATATGGTATTATATTCTATTTTCTAAAAAAAATTAATAAAGTTAAAATTCTGTAAATTAGCCCTGTTAACAGGATGAAACTTCTATCTTTCGGAAATCAAAACTGCCCGACAAGGAGAGGCTTCAAGAGGTGAAATCTTCAATGGAAAAGCAGCCAATGTATATTGACCTTCCGGAACAATAGAGAGATCGATACTTTCCAATAGAACAACTTCATTGCCCAACAGTATCCTATGTATTTCCGTAAGAGTTTCAGTCGTACCAATGGTTTGAAGTTCAGTCCCCACCAATAGCATTTTTCGATTACATATCAATTGTGCGATTTCCGGAGTAACCAATGCATTTCCTTTGATTAACAATCTTTTACACTCTTGAGGAACTTTTCGGATAAAAGCATCTTTTTCGATAATCTCTGCAAACTCAACTACCCATGCTTCACCGTAACAATGCATCAAATCTACTTCCCCTATCGTTTTTCCATCAGGAATAAAATGTAACGGAGCATCTATATGAGTTCCATTATGGGCACATATAGAAAACGTACTCAAACTATAATTAGAATCCTCTCCGATTAATTTTACAAACTCAAATTCAGGTTCAGGATCTCCGGGAAACGGATTTTCCTCAAAAAGAGAACGAGAAATATCATATAGTTTCATTTTATTGACTTATTTTAGATTACCTTTGCAAAAATACTAAACTCATGAACAAAACAGCACTTAATTTGTTTTTTTTGTGCCAATATTATTATAGTATAACTTAAAATAAACACTTGAGCATTATGAAATACATCATTATCGGTGGCGTAGCAGGCGGTGCCACGACAGCAGCCCGAATTCGCAGAAACGATGAATCCGCAGAAATTATTCTTTTGGAAAGAGGCAAATACATCTCTTATGCAAATTGTGGGTTGCCCTATTATATTGGAGACGTAATCCATGAACGAGATAAATTGTTTGTACAAACGCCCGCTTCATTCGGACTTCGATTCAATGTTGATGTCCGCGTTGAACATGAAGTTATTGATATTATAACTGACGAAAAGAAAATAATAATTCGTCGTAATGATGGAAGTGATTATACCGAATCTTACGATAAATTAGTGCTTTCCCCCGGTGCTTACCCTTTTATTCCGCCTTTACAGGGAGTAGAAACTCCCGGAATTTTCACCCTTCGTAATGTGGACGATGCCGACAAGATTAAGCAATATGCCACCAACAACTCCATTCGCCGTGCAGTCGTAATCGGCGCCGGATTTATTGGTCTTGAAATGGCTGAAAATCTTCACCATCTCGGAGCAATGGTTTCTATCGTAGAGATGACCCCTCAAGTGATGAATCCTATCGACTTTTCAATGGCCTCCATTGTCCATCAACATTTGATGCAAAAGAGTATTAATCTCTATTTGGGAGAAACAGTAGAAGCATTTACTAAAAAGGACGAAGGAATTGAAGTTCGTTTTAAGAGTGGCAAAACCATGGATGCCGATTTGGTGATTATGTCTATAGGAGTAAAACCTGAAACTACATTGGCTAAAAAGGCGGGTCTTAAACTTGGTGAAACCGGAGGCATTTGGGTAAATGAATATATGCAAACTTCTGACGAACATATTTACGCAGTCGGCGATGCCGTTGAATTTCCACATCCGGTTACGGGAAAACCCTGGTTGAACTATTTGGCCGGGCCGGCAAACAGACAAGGACGCATCGCAGCCGACAACCTTGTTTTCGGCAATTCGATTCGATATGAAGGGTCTATCGGAACATCCATTGCCAAGATTTTTGACATTACAGTAGCTGCAACCGGACTGGCTGCAAAAATGCTAAAAAAGATGGGAATTGACTATATCAGCTCTACCACCCATTCCGCCTCCCATGCAGGATACTATCCCGGCTCGATGTTGATGTCAATTAAAATTACCTTTGCCCCTAAAACGGGAAAATTGTTCGGTGCCCAAATCGTTGGCTACGAAGGCGTAGACAAACGAGTTGATCAAATTGCACTCATCATTAAAAACGGAGGAACAATTGCAGACCTCATCCAAGTGGAGCACGCCTATGCACCACCCTATTCATCTGCCAAAGATCCCATCGCCATGGCCGGTTATGTTGCCCAAAACATTCTTACGGGAAAAATGAAACCGGCATATTGGCGAGAACTCCTGAATGACACCTCATCTTCACATACAATTATCGACGTAAGGACAGAAATGGAAAATAGATTGGGCGCTATTCCCAATGCCATTAATATTCCGGTCGATAGTCTTAGAAACAGACTCAATGAAATTCCCCGCGATAAACCGATTATTGTCTATTGTGCCGTCGGATTAAGAGGATACCTCGCCTCTAGAATTCTCATGCAAAACGGATTCGAACAAGTGCGAAACCTTTCTGGAGGATATAAAACTTATAGTAATGCTACTGCCCCCATAGAATTGTGTGAAACCGGATGCACTCCTATTTTTCAAATTAAACATGAAGATGATCAAGAAATAAAAGACAAAAAAGAGATGAAAACTATAAATGTAGATGCTTGCGGAATTCAATGTCCGGGACCGATTTTAAAATTAAAACAAAGCATTGATTCTATTGAAGAGGGAGACCAAGTGGAAATTACGGCCACTGACCCGGGGTTCTTGAGAGACGCCGGTGCTTGGTGTGACTCCACTGGTAATAAATTGATTCAAAAAAAGGAAGATGCAGGCAAATTTATCGTTGTCGTGCAAAAAGGAGAACCTAAATCATGCAAAAACATCACAACCTGCGATGGCAAAGCTAAAACCCTTATCCTTTTTAGTGATGACCTTGACAAAGCATTGGCAACCTTCGTATTAGCTAATGGCGCTGCCGCAACCGGACAAAAAGTGACAATATTCTTTACCTTCTGGGGACTTAATATGCTCAAAAAAGTTAAAAAGCCAAAAGTAAAGAAAGATATTTTCGGCAAGATGTTTTCCATGATGCTCCCGGCTCACTCCTTAAAATTAAAATTATCTAAGTTTAATATGCTGGGAATGGGCAGCTGGATGATGCGCCTTATTATGAAACAAAAAGGGATAGACTCCTTGGAATCGCTTCGCCAACAAGCATTGGATAATGGTGTGGAATTTATTGCCTGCCAAATGTCCATGGATGTCATGGGCGTCCAAAAAGAAGAATTGATGGATGAAGTTACTATCGGCGGGGTTGCCACCTATATGAATCGTGCCGAAGAAGCCAATATTAATCTCTTTATCTAAAATTTCTTCCTTTAGGAAAGTGTTTGTTTGCAGCTAATTTTAATAATTTACAACAATTATTATTATCTTTGCACGTTGTTAAAAACAAAGCTTTTCTCATGCGATACCTTACTTTATTTATAACTCTTTGCGTGTTGAGTATGGCCTCTCCTTTGGCGGCTCAAAAACAAAAATCCGAAACACCTTCAAAAGTAACAGAAATGGAAAGATCTGTCTCTACTGCTTTTGCCGATGCACTCAGAGATTTTTATGCCGCAGACTATACCAATGCCGAAAAAAAATTCCGGGAAGTAATTGCCCAAAATAATCAACACCATACATCATTTTATATGTTAAGCAAAATTAAGGTGCTTGACAAAAATTATTCCGATGCTATTTCCTATCTTAATGAAGCATTAAAAATTGATAAGAAAAATGATTGGTATAAAGAAGAACTAGCAAGAATTTATGATTTAACCGGAAATTATGAACAATCTGCAGCTTTATGGCTTGAATTGAGTAAAGCCAAACCGACAATGGAGATTTATCTCTTTTCGTTGGCCGATGCCTACCTCAATCAACAAAAATATACCGACGTTATCAAAGTTTATGATAAACTTGAAATTATCTTGGGTTTCAACGAAGATATTACGGAAGCTAAAAAAAATATATGGCTCTATTTGAATAAAGTTAACAATGCAGTGGGAGAATTTGATCGTCTGATTGCTGAATTTCCTAATGAAACAAATTACTATGTGAAGGCCGGAAATATTTATCTCGCCAACGAACTTCCTGAAAAAGCATGGACTTACTATCAAAAAGCATTGGCAATTAATCCGAACCACGCCGGACTTCAATATGCACTCTTCGACTATTATCGAAAAAAAGGAGCGCATCAAGCAAGTTATGAAGCACTCATCAAAGTGCTCCAAAGTCGCGAGTTCCCCTTGGAAGATAAATTACCGATTTTGCGTACACTCATCACTAACTATTTGAGACCTAACTCTTCGATAAATATTTCTAAAGAACAAATGTATTTCATTACGAATATCATCACGGAAGTACACCCCTTCTCTGCCGAAGGATGGGCACAATTGGCGACATTGAAATTATTGGATCAACAATATTCTGATGCACGCCATGCTCTTGAAAAAGTGATTTCTCTTGACATGTCTCGCTATTCCGTCTGGGAAGATTATCTGTTTGTATTGTCACAATTAAAAGACTATAAAACAATCATTTCTATCGAGAATCAAGTAC
>JAKIZI010000179.1 GCA_022708105.1 Bacteroidota bacterium | reverse complement strand
GATTTTTTCCGCCGATTTGTCAACCAAAGTATGGTCGAATGATTTTAATTTAATTCTGATTCTTTGACTCACGTTTTTATTAATTTAGGGTATTATTACTTTTTTTATTAGGTCTGTTTTGTATTACAATTTATTATTATAAAAGGGAATATCTTCCCACATTGAGAATATAAGTTTGAATATCGGATGGTACCGGAGCATATTTTAGAAATTCCATACTATAGCTGGCTCTTCCGGAGGATATGGAGCGTAGAGTTGTGACATATCCGAACATTTCGGCAAGTGGTGCATGTGCTTTGATAATTTGAAATCCGATTTTGGCGTCAATTTCATCTAGAACAGCTCTGCGTCTGTTCAAATCTGCGGTTACATTGCCTATGTATTCATCTGGAGTATGAATTTCCAACGACATGATTGGCTCCAAAATAATAGCTGAAATTTTTCGACAAGCTTCACGAAATGCCACTTTGGCACAAATTTCAAACGAGAGGGCGTCAGAATCCACACTATGTGCATTTCCATCCAAAAGTGTGATATGAAGACTCTCAAGCGGAAATCCGAATTTTCCGTTAGACATGGCAATTTTAAACCCTTTTTCAATAGCTGGAATATATTCTTTCGGAATAGCTCCTCCATTGATTTGATTCGTAAATTTCAGTCCTTTTTCTCCGTCGGCAGCAGGCGCAATCACAAATTCAATTTCTGCATAAGAACCTCTTCCGCCGGTTTGACGTTTATAGGTCTCC
>JAKIZI010000178.1:321-763 GCA_022708105.1 Bacteroidota bacterium | reverse complement strand
TGAAAAGGACAAAGCTTTGGAACGCCGCTTCCAGATTGTCATGGTGAATGAGCCGGATGTTCAAAGTACCATTTCTATCCTGAGAGGGTTGAAAGAACGGTATGAAAACCACCACAAGGTAAGGATTAAAGACGATGCCATCATCGCAGCCGTGGAGTTGTCGAATCGTTATATCACTGAAAGATTTCTTCCTGATAAAGCCATTGACCTGATGGATGAAGCAGCCGCGAAACTTCGTTTGGAAGTGGATTCCGTACCGGAAGAACTGGATGTGATTGAACGTAATATCAAGCAGTTGGAAATTGAAAGAGAAGCTATTAAAAGGGAAAATGACACTAAAAAATTAGCACAACTGAAAGAAGATATCACAAAGTTGAAAGAAGAAGGAAGCCGGATCCGCGAAAAGTGGTCGTCCGAAAAAGCTTTGATTGATAACATACAA
>JAKIZI010000178.1:0-292 GCA_022708105.1 Bacteroidota bacterium | reverse complement strand
TGAAATTCGAGGCTGACAAAGCAGAGCGTGAAGGAAATTACGGCAAGGTAGCTGAGATTCGTTACGGAAAAATTAAAAATTACGAAGACAAGATCAACTCCTATCAAACAGCATTGGCTGAACTTCAAGGCACTGACGCACTTATCAAAGAAGAGGTTGACTCTGATGATATTGCTGATGTGGTCAGCAGATGGACGGGTATTCCGGTGAACAAAATGCTGCAAAGCGAACGGGACAAATTATTGCATTTGGAGGAAGAATTACACAAACGTGTCATTGGACAGGAAGAAGC
>JAKIZI010000177.1 GCA_022708105.1 Bacteroidota bacterium | reverse complement strand
ATCATAAAACTCTGATTCACCATGTCTGAATGCTTTGAAGTTATTTTCAATTTTTAATGCTCGATGGAAAGCTATCAGTAAAGCTGTGTGTGCTGAAATTACTGTCAAGAAAAGTTTGGCTTCAAAAGTTGTATCAACTGTTTGTGTGATGATGGGAATTAAAATTGAGATTGGAATTGTCCAGAAAAGAGTATAGTAATGAAATCTTTTGTGCCACTCTGCTTTATTTTTCCAAAAAACTAAAGTGCCGTGCAGTCGGGTAAAATGTTGCTGCAATAGCTTTTTGTTTGCGTTTGTGAAATAAGGGGATTCAGAAAACGTCTCACCACCTGGATGCAATTTTACTTTCTTCAACATTGCAATTACCACAGGAATGAAACTTACCAAAGCAAGTCCAATGTAACAGATTATTGATGTCGTCCAAGGTGTCATATTATTATTTGTTTTTCTTCTGTTTCAGTTTAGCACGGTCGTCATAGCATTGGGCATAACTCGTTTATAACCGTAACTCTTTTCACTCTTTATTACGGTTATCTACCAATATTGGGTGGCTAACCGTAGTTTTTGGTTTTTATAGTTATTGCAAAAATACATTTTTTTACAATATATCCAAAGGATTTGTTATTTTTAAATCTTTTTTCAGATATGTGTATTTACATCTCTATATTCGTGTGTTTTTGTGTTCTAATTGTTTTTGAAAAGATTGAAAACTTGTTGTAATTGACTACAAAGACGGTTGGTGCAAGTTGCGGCGTGAGGGCGCA
>JAKIZI010000176.1 GCA_022708105.1 Bacteroidota bacterium | reverse complement strand
ATCATCGCCCAGCCGCTACGGGTCGCCCTGACGGGAAAGACGGTGAGCCCCGGCATCGATGAGGTGATGGTCACCCTAGGCAAGGAGCGCGTCATTAAAAGACTTGAGGATGCCCTGGCCATAATCGCTGCGGAGGCCGGCGCCTGACGGCGTTGAGGATGGGCCGGCAGAAAATGGGTTCAATACCCGTTGCCATTTTCACCTTGACTTTTGGTGGATTATCGAATAGATACTCGCTCCTGCTTAAAAAGCACCTGGGGGAGTGTTGTTGCTAAGAAAACAGGCTCGCGATCCTGATGGCCGAATTCCGAATCTTTATCCCCGGAAGACAATTCACGATCGTGGTCCCATCGTCTAGTGGTTAGGACGCTGGCCTCTCACGCCGGAAACCGGGGTTCAAGTCCCCGTGGGACTACCAAGTAAATTCAAGGGGTTAGCCAGCATAGGCTGACCCTTTTTCCGTTTTGGGTGCCCATAGGGTGCCTTTGGGTGCCTCATCATCAAGTTTGTCCACTGCCGATTTATTCGCTCCTGGCACAAGGTGCCCATAGATATCGACGGTGACTTTAATACTGTGGTGCCCAAGCTGGTCCTTGATGAAGGCTAAAGATTCACCAGCCTGGATCAGTTGAGTTGCGAATCCATGTCTTAGATCATGGATCCTGATTTTGCGTAATTTTGCCTTTTCCAAGGCTTTGTTGAAAACCCTCTCCCTCCAATGACCTTCAATCAGCGGAGTTCCCTTATCCGTCACGAACACCCATGGTGGCATTT
>JAKIZI010000175.1:517-782 GCA_022708105.1 Bacteroidota bacterium | reverse complement strand
TTATCACCTGCAATATCCGGCTGTCCGAAAACAGATAGTGATATTGTTTGAGCAAATCGTTGTAAATTCCGGAAAAGACATCCGATGTTCTACGCTTGTTTGCATCCGAAAGCGTACTTCGATACGGAAGGCTCTCCAATTGAAAATGCTTCGTTTTGCCTGATAATCCAAGCATTGCACCGGATACTTCACGCAAGGAAGATACTTTGGCAAACACTCCAAAGAGCATGCTTATCAAGTGATCTTTGGTTGTAAACTTCTTTAT
>JAKIZI010000175.1:0-494 GCA_022708105.1 Bacteroidota bacterium | reverse complement strand
CCGAAAAAATGTGTATTTTTGTTCATTGTAGTCTTATATTGTGGTAAATACAAAACTACAAAAAAAGTGCATGGTATGAATATCCGTTTTTGTTCGTGCACTTTTACTTTATCCAATAATTTTTATCGGACAATAGTGATTAAAAATTTTGAATTATTTCAATGGTAAAAATAATACTTGTATTTTTTAATGATGTGTAATAACTAACGCAATATGTGGATTTTTTGTTTTTGTGAAAAAATATCCCAAAAGGTAACATATAATACAAAAATGTAACTTCTCAATGCTATTTTTTTGGTTTTATCTAAATATTAATTTTAAACTGCAATTTCCTATTGAAATAAGTGATTTTTGTTGATTATCAGTGTTTAACAATAAATATTTTAGAGAATTTTCTGGACTTGATATAATATACACCTGATGAAAACATCCCGATAGGAAAAACCATTTTATCAGTAGCATTTCCGTATCGGGATGTAATTAGTTTACCTGTG
>JAKIZI010000174.1 GCA_022708105.1 Bacteroidota bacterium | reverse complement strand
AATGAAAACTATATCAAAGAAATAAGAACACAATTAATTGAATGTAAATTAGGCCCTAAAAAATATGTGTACAGTGATCTTGGATATCTGTTTTTAAAAGAGATGGTAGAACAGATTACCGGGATTCCTTTTGAACAATATTTACAGGAAGAATTTTATCGTCCTTTGGGATTAGAACGGACGTTATTTAATCCTCTGAGTCGGATTGAACGGGAGGAGATTGCGCCCACGGAGCATGATCGTCTATTTCGCAAACAGATTCTACAAGGATATGTCCATGATCAAACTTCGGCCTTGTATGGAGGAATTTGCGGCAATGCAGGACTCTTTTCCACGGCAAGTGAAGTGGCTGTCATATTGCAAATGCTCATGAATGAAGGTGTTTATAATGGGAAAACATATTTATCCCCGCAAACAGTTAAAACATTCACCTCTACTTTTGACCTCCATGATTGTAGAAGAAGAGCTGCCGGATTTGACACGCCCTCTTTTGAATCCCCGAGTTCTATTCTCCCCGAAGTTGCCGGAAATAAGACTTTTGGACATCAGGGATTTACCGGAACCGTCTTTTGGTGTGATCCTCAAAATAATTTGGTATTTATTTTCCTTTCCAATCGCGTCTATCCGGATGTAGAGCCCAACAACCTTGCTAAAAGCAAACTCCGTCTTTTCGTCCATGAAGCTATTTATGAAGGATTGGGGTATTAATATTCTATACTCGGGAAATGTCTTTTAGGTGAATATCATTGACAAATAAGGATTTATCGTGCATTTCACAACATAAAAAAGA
>JAKIZI010000173.1 GCA_022708105.1 Bacteroidota bacterium | reverse complement strand
CACTTCGTCGCTGCGCTCCTCGGCCTTCGGCACACCGCGCAAACGGCCGCGCGGCGTCGGGTATGCTGAAAACGTTACACGGCATTGTGCCGGCTTAAGTGTTCGCGAAGGGAAAGACGAAAGAGGGATGTGCCGGTCCGGCCGCCGCTGGTTCCCGGAAAGCCGGTAGCCCATTTTCAGCCTCGTCGGCACGGGATGAGGATCGCCTTTCCCTCGCAAAGTTCGCGGCCGTGAAAGGCGCTTTCCAATTCCCGGTTGGTATCATAACTCGCAACGCTGTGGTATGCCGGTCGCGTCCATGAAACAGTCCGCCCGGGAAAACTGAGACGTGGCGCATTCGGCACAACGTCGCCGTGCCCGTCGGGAAGGTGGCATGAAGCGGGAGGCCCGTTTTGGAGCTTATGGCACTTCACTCAAACGGCGGAACCTTGTCTCAAATGAGGCGGCAATTTGTGACACCGAGTACCGGTAGTTAGAGGGATGCCGAACCCATGAACGTCATTGCAATCGTCCTGGGCACGGCTCCGTGTAACAGCGGGTACGCGGCTACGCTCCCTGTCGGTCGCTTCGCCCAAATTTGCCGCATTTTTGGTAGAAAAAGGCTTTGAGTAACGCGGATACGGGTTTATTATTGTAACTGTCCGCCGTTGACGCGGCAAACTTCGCGTACCCGCGGAACGTTATATGCAATAAGCGCGAAAACTTTGGCTCGGCCGTCCTGGCCTCGCTAATTATATTATTGAAATAAACATAATGGGATAGTATGAAAACTAATAAAAATGAATCTTTAGAGAAT
>JAKIZI010000172.1 GCA_022708105.1 Bacteroidota bacterium | reverse complement strand
CACTTCGTCGCTGCGCTCCTCGGCCTTCGGCACACCGCGCAAACGGCCGCGCGGCGTCGGGTATGCTGAAAACGTTATTTGTAATTGGCGCACCACCTTCCTTCGCCGCCGTCCGTGGCGGCTTTTATTAAAATACTTGTAACTACTCAGGTGTTTTTTTTTTCAACAAGAAAAAAATTTTGCTATTAATTTGAGGGAGTATATTTTACACATATCTTCATGAAACGCGAAGATATTGAAAAAATATATGACTTTGGCAAAGACGCAACTGTAAATTTTATCATGCAACTCGTAGAGCGGATAGAAAAGCTTGAGAATCAGATTGCGAAAAACAGCAGGAATAGCAGTAAACCACCGTCATCCGATGGATTTAAAAAACCGAAAAAGACGCGCAGCCAAAGAAAACGCTCCGGGAAAAAATCTGGCGGCCAGCCAGGACATCCGGGGAAGACATTGGAAATGGTAAAACATCCTGATCGCATAGTAAAGTTATCATTAACGTACTGTACCTGTTGCGGCAGATGGATAGCGAAAGCACAGCCTAAAAGTATTGAAAAAAGGCAGGTGCAAGATGTCCCCAAACCAAATCTTGAAGCAACGGAGTATCAATCCTGTATTGCGGATTGTCCGTATTGCGGCACCGAAAACAAGGCAGCATTTCCTGCGGGCGTAACACAGAAAGTTCAATACGGCAATCGCCTTCGATCAATGATGGTATATTTGAAGAATTATCAGCTACTGCCGCTTGACCGGTTGACTGATTTATTCCGTGACCTGTTTCAGGTATCAGTCTCCGAA
>JAKIZI010000171.1 GCA_022708105.1 Bacteroidota bacterium | reverse complement strand
TCAGGAATTTTGGGACAAAATATACCCCGAAATAGATACAATCCCGAATAAGATTGCACAAATGCAACAAGCAGGTTATCTTCCCATTGCCACTTATATGTTGCCCGAATCTATCTGGATAGATTATTACAGCGAACAAACATTGAGACGAGAAGCCTTTTTGAAAAAATATAAGGGGAATAAAACCGTAGAAGAATTTATCGCTTCCCAACAATATGAAGCAGAATTATATTACAAATACAAAGCCTATTATGGATATATGTTTTATATCGGGAAGAAGCTGTAAGACAGACTATAATTTCCCTTATACAATTCTTTTGCTGCCATTCCGGGGGAGGGGTAGGCGGAAAACAAACAAAAGTGCTTGATAATCAAGTATATGATTTTGTTGAAAATAAAGAGTTTTGAGGCAACACGGCTTCCTGCTGCGGACGGAAAATCCTTCACGCCCAAATCAAAAAAAAACGCTTCTCTTATCGATACAAGAAAAGCGTTATAAATAAAATTATTCAAAGAAAAAGAAATATTATTTTTCTAAGTTGACCTGATATTCGGTTTTTACATCTTCGTAGAATTTAGCATAGCTGATTTGCATGTAAGGAATAAGCCATAAAAATCCTATTCCCAATGAGATAACACATAGAATTGCCCAACCGATGAATCGTAAATTGAGGCAAAAATATTTCCATTTGTAACCGCGCATCATTCTTTTACTTTTGGCAAGGGCATCGGAAGCGCCTAATTCGGGTTCGTCAGCAAGGATGAAGAAAGTCATGGAATAAGCAAGACTTGCGATAATTC
>JAKIZI010000170.1 GCA_022708105.1 Bacteroidota bacterium | reverse complement strand
CGGAATAGCAGATGCGCATGGTTGCAGGACTCCAGCCGGTGACGTTTTGCCGGTGGATGAAGTAGTCGAGCAGTTCGTCTTCCGTGATGAGATCGGGGCTTTTGTCGTAATGCTCGACCAGTTGGCGCATGGAACGCAGATAAGCTTCTCTGGTCCGTTCCCCCATGCCGTTGACTTGCATGGATTTGTCCATTTTTGAATGCCATTTGCTTTGGTACCACCAGTTCTTTTACATAAAGCTCTCCTTTTCAAAGTGAGTTGACGGAATCGGAAGCCTGATGCTTCCTAAGAGCGTGTATTGCAAAAATAGGGTGTTTACTGTCGTCAGCAGTGGTTAGCAGTTTGGATTGTTTTGTGGTAAAGGACAGATATTAAAAGGAATCTGCCGCGTAGCGGCTTACTTGAACCAGTCGCTAGAGCCGATCGCAGCCCGCTGGGCTGCTCCGGCTCAGCTTTTCGTTCGACACCCAATTTGAGACAGACATAGAAGCACCTCAAACCATAGAGGAGGGCAGCTATTTGTTGTTCTGATGTTGTACCGTTTCTCTTGACAAATTACTTTTCACAAGGAGGTTATTATGGCTAAAAAGAAATATACGGCGAGCTTGAGCCGGTCCCAGGGTCGAAGCGGATGGTCAGTCATTTTTCGACATCCTGTGAGACGTGATGACGCCACGGGCTTGTCCGGCCTGAGGGTTCGGAGGGGTCTAAATACGCGTGACGACAAAGAAGCTGAACAGTTGAAATCAGAGTTAGATGAACTGCTTTCACAATCCCGGTACTGGGATCTTGCATTCCGACCAGAAGCCGAACGTC
>JAKIZI010000016.1 GCA_022708105.1 Bacteroidota bacterium | reverse complement strand
TTGAGGCCGTTGATGGTGTGGTCGTTTCCGTCAAAATGTCCTTGGAAAGGATTGGAAATATTGTGTCCGATACCAATCCACTGAAATCCGTTGAGATCAATATCGCTGACCAACTCGAAATAAGCTCCGTTATATGCATTGGAGTTGCTGTTGATTTCATTCGACATATAGGCTAGTTGTCCTGCATTTTCAATACGGTAGGGGTTGGCAGATGTTCCGTCTCCGAATACCCACGGTTGTGCTCCGCCATCCCATTGACTAACTTGTGTCGGGGTAACAAATAAGGTTAAAATTACCATACTATCACAGCCGTGTTGGTCGGTGTCAAAGCGTAGGGTATAGGTTCCTGAAGTGTTGTAGGCAATTCCGTTTACATAATAATCCTCTCCTTGTAAAATCGAAGTGGTGATGATGTTTTCGCGTGACGGATAATAGTGAATATTCAGGGTGTAAGTGGTGTTGTTTACAATTTGATAGTAGGTGCCGTCCTGTAAGTAGGTCTGTCCGTTAAAATGAAACGGTGCTCCGTGGCAAATAGTGGTGTCAATTTGAGCCAAGTTGTGACACAACAAGGTGAACCCAAGCGTATCGCCATATAAATATTGTCCTCCGGAAATAAGATATGCACGGAATACATAACTGCTACAAGGTGTTAGTTGTCCAAGCGAAAGCGTCGGATTGGCACCCGGAGTACAAGAAACAGAAGTGTAAACAGGGTTTCCGACTAACGCATATTCGAACCCGATATCATCCAACGAGCCGAGGTCCATAAAATTGGTGTCTACAAATGCATTTAAAGAGACGGAACTTCCGGTGATGTCGGTGGCTGCTAATGTGCGGAGCCCGAATCCGTAAGGAGCTGCATGGAAAATTGGATATCCGTTATTGATAGTAGGAATATTGTCGGATCTCCATATCCCTGAGCCGGGGGTGCCGACATTCAGACTATGCACCATCTGGAGCGTGCGTAATTCACTGCGTGTTTTTGCAATGGAATAGTGGGCATTATTGGAACAACAATTGGTTAAATGGTAGCAGTTGGTAGCCGCAAAAGTACTGCCACCGTAGAAAAGAGCATCACTGTAGTAACTCGAAGTGGCATTCCCGCTTGTGGTACATGTAGCTGGAATATAGGCAGTGTTGTAACAATTGGCAAATGTAAAAGAGGTTGTACTTGCCATATATCCTAAGATTCCCCCAACATAAGCCGTAGATGTTGCATAAGCGGAAGAGTAGGAGGATTGGGCATATAAAACAGGGGTTAATGCGGTGCGGTTGTAACAATCGCTAATGGTGTTGTAGGCACTGCTGTATCCTGCAATTCCCCCCGTATAGGCGACAGAACTCATGTTGTAGTTCGAAGAGCTATAGATGTGGTTGGTTCGTAAAGTAAAATTGATATCTCCTCGATTGTAGGAACGTCTGATGATGATGGGCGTGGACGAAGCCCCATTCATATATCCTGCAATTCCGCCGGCATATACATACGAATTTTTGTAATAGCCCTGAATATTGCTGACAATGTTCAGCGGATTGACGTGACCTGAATTTTCCACGGACGCACCTGTCGTGAGATAGCCAACAACTCCTCCAATGTAATGATACCAAGTGTAAGAAGAGGTGTTTGAATAATTCAAATCAAAATTATAGTTTAAGGTGCCTTGATATAAGGAATGATTGATGGTAGCCAACACGGAAGATGCATATCCGACCAATCCTCCCACATAAGTGCTATAAGTGGTGCTTGTCGTGGCAGTGCGAGAAAGGGTGATTATGGTGGAACTGATACAACTATCAATGCTGCTTGCGTTACTGTATCCGGCAATGCTGCCGATATAATAAGTGTTGGTGTTGTTGGTAATCAGATTGATATCTCCGTCTCCGATGATATTAAGTTTTTTCACGGAAGCATTATTCAAATATCCGAATAATCCCACATAGAGAGGCGTATTTCCCGTGAGTGTTATTCGCAAATCGTTGATTGAATGATTGTTTCCGTCAAAAAAACCTTGAAATGAATTTATATTGGAGTTCCCGATAATTGGCCAATCATAACCGTTCAAATCAATATCGGTCGTTAATTTAAAATATATTCCAATGTAGGGATTTCCCGAATTGACACTCGCAGCCAAATAAGCCAATTGTGATGCCGTTTCAATCAAGTAAGGGTCTGATTGTGCTCCACTACCTTGAGTCCAAGCGGTAGAATCGGTGCCATCCCAAATGCTGATATTTTGGGAGAAAAGTCCGGAAATTACGAATAATAAAATACACAAAAAAGCACTAGTTTTTTTCATTTTACGCTATTTTATATTTAATATTTCTATTTGTAAATTTTTCAAGAATGGCAAAAATAAACATTTATTTTAAAAAAAGAATAAAATATTATAATTATTTTTAGGGCGCGTTGATCTGCCTCAATTTAGGAAAAGATCTATATATTTTTTATAATCCCTGTTTTTTATCCTTCTGCGGACTTGTAGCCGGGAGACCGTCGGTGAAGCCGATACGCCCATATAAAAAATAGAAAAATTTCCTTATTTTTGCACGGCAATTTAGACAACTAAAATATTAATTATATGAAAAAAATCGGACTCTTTGGCACCGGCCATCTCGGAAAAATTCATGCTAAATGTATGAAGGAAAGTGAAATAATTGCTTTGGTCGGAGTGTATGATGTGGATTATGAATGTGCGGTGCGTGTTGCAGAAGAATTTGAAACTATAGCGTATCGCAATCCCCAAGAACTGCTTGAAGTGTGCGAGATTGCCGATATTGTCACTACGACCTCAGCTCATTACGAGATGGCTAAAATGGCGATGCAATCAGGCAAAGATGTTTTTATTGAAAAACCTGTTACGGTTACTCCCGAAGAAGCCCAGGATTTATTGGAAATTCAGAAAAATAAGGGCATAAAAGTGCAAGTTGGCCATGTGGAACGTTTTAATCCTGCGTTTCAAGCTGCTAAAAATATTATTCATACGCCTTTGTTTATTGAAACGCATCGCTTGGCACTCTTTAATCCGCGTGGGAATGATGTTTCCGTGGTTTTGGATTTGATGATTCATGATTTGGATATTGTGCTGAAAATTGTGAATAGTCCGCTCATCGATATTCAGGCGAGTGGGGTAGCAATTGTGACCGATTCGTTTGACATTGCCAATGTGCGACTTCATTTTGCTTCCGGATGTGTTGCCAACCTGACCGCCAGCAGGATTTCGCTCAAGAATATGAGAAAAACCCGTATTTTTCAAGATAATGCGTATATCGGGGTGGACTTTTTAGAGAAAAAATGTGAGGTAATTCATATTGAAAATGTACCCGATGAAACCCAAAATCCGTTTGCCATGATTCTTGATACGGGTGACGGAAAACCCAAAAAGCAGATTAAGATTGATTCCCCAAACATCCTGATGAATAATGCGATACAAAGCGAATTGGAAAGTTTTGTGCATGCCGTGGAACAAGATTTGATCCCCGAAGTGACACTCTCCGATGGTATGAAAGTTCTTCAGGTGGCTTATGCTGTTTTGGAGAAAATAAATAAAACCATTCCAATAGTAAAATAAAACCTTTCTTTATTACGTTTCATTATAAATTTGGATACATGAAAAAAATCCGTAAAAGCTTTATTTTCCTAGTTTTGTTCTTGTTTTTGATTTCGTGTAACAAAACAGATGTTACCCCAACTTATATAGTTATAGATAAAGAAGATATTGTAGTTTCGCTTTCCAATCTTGATTTGGGGCAATTCAACAGTCCTTCCGGCTTAACGGCGCACGACTTCTCCGACATTTGGCTAACCGCAAACGGCGAGAAGATCGGTTCCTGGGAACTCCCGTGCAAAATCCCGATTTTGGAGACAGGGGAAGTGAAGTTGGTCATCCAACCCGGCATTAAGTTGAATGCCATGTCCACCACTCGCCCGATTTACCCGTTTTTTACTCAATATACTACCACCATTCAGGCCGTCAAAGGGCAAGAGGTGGTGATAAAACCGGTTTTTAACTACTACCGCAGCGGCCTCTATTTTCCATTGGTGGAGAATTTTGAAAGTGCCGGCACCGAGTTTACCTCTTTAGATACCAATTTGCCCGCCTTTTCCAAAACCGATGAGTCCGAACTTATCTATCAAAATCCTTACGATTTTGCAGATATCAATACCTGTTCCGGAGTTATTCAATTGAAAGATACCGTTTCTTCTTTCGAAGTTATTTCTCCGGAGATAGACCTGCCCGGCAACGGAAAGTCGGTCTTTTTGGAATTGAACTATAAGTGCGACCAAACATTGAATATAGGACTGATCATTTCTCAATCTTCTTCCATCCCGACCAATGAAAACCTGATTGTCCTTCGGCCGACCAACGGGATGTGGAAAAAAGCATACGTCAACTTGACACTTGCCGTGAGCCGAAATCTTACCGCTACAGGTTTCCGGATTCTACTTTCCGGCAACAAACAAACCAGTTCCGAAGCCGAATACTATTTTGATAATATCCGAGTTTTATATACCTATTAAGCCAATATCGAATGAATAAAAAAAGGGTTGCTTTCCTCTATATATTTTTCGACTTTTTTGCTGCGGTATTTACTTGGGCCATCTTTTTTATTTACCGAAAATATAATGTTGATGCGGAGCTTTTCTCACAACATTTTTCGATGAGTATTCTTGATGATGCAAAATTCTACATCGGATTGCTCGCTTATCCGCTCTATTGGCTGCTCCTTCATACCTTCACCGGCTACTACAAACGAGTGAACGGCAAATCTCGTCTGAAAGAGTTGGAAATAACCTTTTCCATTACGCTGATAGGGGTTCTTGTTTTTTTCTTCGCCTTCATCCTTGATGATATTGTAAATAACTATTTCGATTACATCCAATATTTTCTGTTGCTCTTTTCGGTTCAGTTTGTACTGACCTATTTCCCGCGACTGGTCATTACTACTCAAAGGAATCGCAAAATTCATAAAGGAAAATTAGGGGTTAACACTTTGATTATCGGGAGCGATACCATTGCGTTGAATACCTATAAATCGGTTATTCGGGATCGGGTGCATACCGGCAGCTTTATTCTCGGTTATGTCATTGTGGACTCCGAAGACGAAGATGCTCTTTCCACGGAATTGCCGTGTCTGGGGAAAATGGAAAATTTACTCGATATTGTCCGTGAACACGATGTCGAAGAATTGATTATTGCAGTGCACAACGGAAAAAGAAAATATATTGAGACCATCATCACCATGATTCGTGATATTCACGACCGCAATATAGATTTGAAGTTGATTCCGCAATCTCAGGACTTCTTGGTAGGTCTCGTAAAAACCTCTTCGGTGTTGGCAGAACCGCTCATTTCGATTTCGCCCAATTATATGCCTGATTGGCAAAAATATACCAAACGTTTTTTCGATATTTTCCTCTCAATCTTGGCCATTATTGTTCTGATTCCCGCTTATATTTTCTTAGCCATCGGCGTTAAACGTTCCTCTCCGGGGCCTATTTTGTATTCTCAGGAGCGCATCGGCTACCGCGGAAAACCGTTTAAGATTTTCAAATTTCGTTCCATGTATCTGGATGCCGAACAGGGAGGACCTCAATTGTCGAGCAAACAAGACGACCGTATTACTCCATTTGGTCGGTTTATGCGCAAATCGAGATTGGACGAGACCCCGCAGTTCTTCAATGTGCTCATCGGCGATATGTCGTTGGTCGGACCGCGCCCCGAAAGACAGTATTACATTGATCAAATCGTAAAACACGCGCCCTACTACAAACTATTGCTCAGTATCAAACCGGGCATCACCTCTTGGGGACAAGTCAAATTCGGGTATGCCGAAAATGTGGAAGAGATGATTCAACGATTGAAATGGGATCTCTTGTATTTGGAAAATATGTCGTTGCAAATGGACATTAAGATTTTGATTTATACCATGTTGATTGTATTGGAAAGAAAAGGAAAGTAGCCCAAATGAACCGTTCTTTATTAGTAATTTTAATCTTTTGTATGATGAACTCTTCGCCTGTGTCTGCTCAAACTTCCGGGTCCAAAGCGGCTCCTACAGTCGGCATTTGTCTGAGTGGGGGCGGAGCGCTTGGTTTTGCCCATATTGGAGCACTTCAGGCGCTCGAAGAACATGGGATTCATGCAACGCACCTCTCCGGCACCAGTATGGGGAGCATTGTGGGGTTGATGTATTCTGCCGGTTACACGCCCGCCCAAATTTTGGAAATGGTGAAAGAAGAAAAAGCTTACAAAATGGGGACCATTTTTAAATTGAATCTTTCAAGCCGCGGAGGACTGTCCAAACATACCAAATTGCTCGCGATTCTCGATAAATATATTCCTTTCAATAACTTCGACAATCTTCAAATTCCTTTTTATGTTTGCTGTGTCAAGCTTAAAGAGGGAACCGTGCATATTGTTCATTCGGGGAATCAACTCAAAAATTTTGTGGTTGCTTCAGCCTCCATTCCCATGGTTTATGAGTATTTTACGATTGATGGGGTTGATTATGTGGATGGCGGCGTGATGAATAATTTTCCCGTTGAACCCTTGGTGGAAGCAAAATGCGATAAAATTATCGGAATCAATGTCATCAACTTCACTCCGCTTGACACGACGCCCAAGATTGATGATGTATGGCCGGCAGTTTTCACCATGATGAACGAAGCCGCCAACAACAGCCGATATTCGTTATGCGACTTCTATGTTCCCATCAAAGAACTCAATACCGCAGAATTGTCCATTTCTTCTTACAAAAAATACGAAGAGATATATCAAAAAGGATATAACTCTATGATACAGTATATTCACGAACACCCCGAAATTCTTAATTGAAAATTGTTTTTTTTTGCGAAAGAATATCACTTTTTAAATAAAAATTGTATCTTTGCCACGTCAAATAAACGGGATGTAGCGCAGCCCGGTAGCGCGCTTCGTTCGGGACGAAGAGGCCGCAAGTTCGAATCTTGTCATCCCGACCATAGCCAAATGAGGAGTTTGTTATCAGACTCCTTTTTTTATTGATTTTCAGTAGTGTTATTTTTTTTATTTGGGCATGCCGGCTACGCCGTCGGCGTCCGGTTCCAAGTCCGCAGCCGGTAGTCGTGGTGCCGCAAAGCTGCAAAAGGAGCTTCCTCCGGTCGCTCTTTTGCAGCAGCGTCCCCATCGCCTCCCGTCTTTGCGGGCTTTCCACCTAAACGCCTCATGCTTCGGATGGCAAAATCTTTGCATCTTAGCATTTTTGCGGTAAATTCTTGAGATTTTTTCCTGCTACGCCTGAAAAACTAAAAACCGACAATTCACAAGATATCCTTTCTTACCCACGCACAATCTTATAAAATGTGGAAATAAAAGTTGAAAATTGTTTAATTATCGCGAAGGCACCGTACAGAGTAACCCCAACTCTTATCTCTAGTTATATTTAAAACGTTAGCTCGACTGTAATACATATCGAGGAAGTAGGCTTTTTCAGGGGCATCGTTGTCCTCGGTAGTACTCCAAAAACGGACGCCATAGCCGATATTATTGTATAAATCTAAGAAGTAATTGCCGGCCTCGCCTGCAGGAAATGCATTAAACCCGGTTGCATTATTGGTGTCAGTAGTGTCACCAATAACGCATGTGCCAGAATACCAAGAGAGAATCTCCCAGCCCGTAGTGGAAACTAAAGCTTTAGCAATATGAGAACCAGTATCAGAGTAGCAAAGATAAGAAGGTTGAGAAGATACATAGTCCGTCAATTGAGTCCACTCAGCAATGCTCGGCAAGTGCCAGCCGTTAGGACAAATACCCTGCACTCCGCTCGGATTGGAAGAACTGCTACCCGCACCTTTCATTACCGCAGCCCAATTATATAAATAACCATAGGTGGAGACATTATTGATATCACCATTAGGATAGTAACGGTAAGGAATACTATTGCTGAGTGAATCACCTAATTCAATATTCGTTCCGGTAGTATACTTCGTAACACGTAAATTCTCCCTCATCCAACATTGAGAACCTAACTGTAGAACCTGATAAGTATTGCCATCAACATCAGTTACAGGAAGACAAGGTGGGAAAGTCCTAAAAACAATATCATTGCCATACCCCGTGCCTGCACTATTGGTAGCATAAGCACGAACATAATAGGTCGTATTACTTGTCAGACCGGTAATACTACTTGCAAAAACGCCCAAACCAATACCATCAACCGTATAACTGTTAGAGAGCGTTGGATTTGGAGAAGTACTCCAGCAAACTCCGCGTGCGATTACTGCATTATCCCCCTGCGTTGTTACATTACCGCCACCATTTGCATTCGTAGAAGTCATATTGGAAATTATGTTGGTCGTTACTTTTGGATAATACATCTCCGCACTGATGCCCGGTATAAGTACCCACTGAGAAGAACCCAGATACAACGTATCACCGGCGTAAGAAACCCGCAATTGGATTGACTCATTGAGAACTTTTTTTGTGACTGCATCTTGGGGATCGGTCGGGTCTTGCAGATTTTTTATTTGCTTAGCCCCAGCGTCATTATCTAGGGTTAACACACTATCGAGAGTCTGTTTTTCGGGCATATTGATAGCATTTCTTAAATCGGCTGCAGTATCAACCAACGCGCTTCTAATAGCTGCATCCATAACCCCCATATCGGTACGAATATTGTCTGCAGTATCAACTAAAGCGCTACGAACGGCAGCTTCTCTAACGCCGATAAAAGTTCTAATATCGCTCGCTGAATCCACCAAAGCACTTCTAATAGCTCTTGCAGTATCTACCAAGGCACTGCGAATGGCAGAATCTATTATATTAATATCTCTTCTGATGTTTGCAGCAGTATCCTCTAAAGCTTGATGGATAATCATATCGTTATATATAATATACGTTCTATTTTGTTCCATATAATGACGAATATATAATATATTACTATCCCTATCCAAGTATGAGTGAAGCGTATCTCTATTCATGGATGTTGCATATAAAGATAATGGGACTGCCACTACCGGTTGAAAGTTTTCAGCCATGTAAATAGTTCCTCCTTGTTTAACCTCACAACTTATAGTTGCATTTTCCCAATTTATACTCATAAAAACAGGATCCCCAAAATTTAAAGTAAGAAGACCATGAGCATTCGTATTTACATGATAAGTTTGATTGAAAATATCAGTTGAACCAACCCTAACCTTAACTGTAGCTGAGAGCGATTGATTCGCAACCAATTGCCCCTGACTGTCTCGAACAATAGCCTGATAACTCATCTGTTCCGGAGCCTGAGCCATTAAAATTGTAATTGTACTTATAAGAAAGACTAAAGTTGTAATAAATCTCTTTTTCATAATAAAAATTTTTAAGTATCTCGTAACTAGTATTTTAAATGATAAAAATAAAAAGTTTATCCGTTTTTAAATTTTTAAATTTTAATCAGGAATTTTAGACCGCGAAAATAGATTTTTTTCCCCAATACACAAATTTGTTCTGTAAAAATATTTAATTATTAGGTAGTGTTTTAAATTTTGTGTAAACTATGTAACGAATTTCAATTCGTTATGCAGAGGCTTCTACACAAGCCAGTTTTTGGAAGAAAGTTTGTTCTGCTTCGGCAATTTCTTTCATCAAATCGGCAATTTCCAACATGGAAATAGGACATTTTTCAGGGTTTACCGATTTGGTGTAGCGAAGCATTTGTAAGGACATATTCTGCCATTTTTCAGCAATGCCGCGCAAGGTGTCGGAAAGAATCGCCAACTCTTCTTGTTTTGTTACCATCGCGCCCTCTTTGAGAAACTGGGCGTATAGAAAACGGAACGCCGCTCCACCAGTACCGGCCTCCTCAAAAAGTCGTACCAATTGACGTAAATTTGCCTTTTTCTCGGCAAAGTTAAATTGTCTTTCCCACTTATGCATCTCGCGGCTCAGTAAAAACATCCCTTTGATGCCAAAATAGCCGAGCGATGGATGAAGCATATCTTTGCAAGTTTTCCGGATACCGAACCAAATTCCCTTTTCAATCGGTAATTCTTTAGGCAATTCTTTGATATAGAACAAACTGCCTCTCGGAGACAATATGTCGTCACTAAAACGAACGGTTTTCATCTCTTCAGCTGTGATAATTTCTCTTCCGTCGGGCAATTCAGGTAATGTATCACTTACATAATAGTTGTTTCCCTCTTTGCCGTAAACCACAATGTGATGGCCGTTAAAGTTGCCGCGAAGGTCGTTCGGGAAATAGGAAAGATGAGATATATTTACGACCAATCCGACCGGAATATTTTGTTCTAAAAGCTCATCCAAGGTTTTCATCGCTTTTTTCTTCGACAGAAAATAACGATGATACAACTTGATCCCTAACACTTTGGATAAATTCTTGAAAATGGAAACGGGCGATGGACGAGTCATGGTTAATCGGAATCCTTCCATGCTCATGAAAGGAACGTGGGTAAAAGCAATTCCGCTTCCAATACCGAAAATCAGGGGTTCACTCAATTCATAATGATGATATTTGAATATATTACGGATGGCTCCATTTTCGCAATGTATGGTCTGTTCGTGAGGATAGTCGATCATAAGTTTTTATTTGAAGGTGCAAAAATAATAGAATATTGCCAATGGTATGTTCATTTTATAAAATATTATATCATAATATTTTAGAGACTCTTGTCTTTCAATCGAATAAAATATTATGAGTGAAATGGATATAACGTATAAAAAAAGTTTATTTTTGCACTATAAATAACGATTTTAATGCGTAAAATAACTTCTATTGAAGATTTGATTCCCCAACGCCCTCCGTTTGTTTTTATCGACAAAGTGAGTGAGGTTGCCGAAGATTCGATGCATTGTATTTTTGAAGTGAAAGAGGGTGGAATATTTTGTGAAAAAGGATTTTTGCGAGAAGCCGGCATCATGGAGCATATTGCCCAAAGTGCTGCTGCCCATATTGGTTATTACAGCACCGAAGAGACGCGTATCGGTGTTATCGGTTCCGTGAAAGATTTTTCTGTTTTTTGTCTCCCAAGAGTAGGAGAGTTGCTTCATACTCATATTCAAATATTGAACGAAGTATTTGATATAACGTTACTACGAGCCGAAGTTATGTGCAGAGGCAGGGTAATTGCCACTTGCGAAATGAAGGTGGCGATTCCTTCCCAACAATAATTCTATTAATTACCATAAAAGTTATACTCGAATGACTTCAGTAAATGCTCCCTCGGAAAATATCCTGCAAGCTACCAAAAGAGTGGAATTGAGATTTAATGAAGTGGATAGTATGGGATTGGTATGGCACGGGCATTATGCCAAATTTTTTGAGGATGCCCGCGAAGAATTCGGGAAGAAATTTGGATTGGGCTACCTCGATATTTATGATTCAGGTTTTTATGCACCCTTGGTAGATCTTCAATTCCAATACAAAAAACCACTCAATTACCGAAATAAATATATTGATGTGGTTATTACTTTTCGAAATACGGAAGCTGCAAAGATCATTTTTGATTATCAAATTTTTACGATGGAGGGACAATTAGCGACAGTTGGCTGCTCTACACAGGTTTTTGTAAATATGAATTATGAACTGATGCTCCAGAATCCACCGTTTTTTATGCAGTGGAAAGCAAAAAATTTACTGAAATAATGGACAGAACTTTTCTTGTTGCCGATAATATTATTACTTCATTGGGCTTTGATACTCCCTCCAATTATCAATCCATGTTAGAGGGGACAATAGGTATTAAGGAGTATTGCAATGAGTTCAACGGAGATATTCCCTATTATGCTTCTATGGTAGACGACGTGCAATTGGATAAGGAAGCAGCCATTTTGAAAGAGATGGAATCTCTCTCCCGATTTGAGAAATTGGTATTGCTTTCGATTTCTAAGGCAGCATCATGTACTATTGATTTGTCCTCCCCGGAGACTCTTTTTATCTTATCTTCCACCAAAGGAAATGTAGCGTTGTTGGATCCGGCTCATGCGGGGAAATATCCCGATGACCGATTGTATTTATGGAAAACTGCGCAATTGGCAGCGAACTATTTCGGTAATCCCAATCCGCCGCTGGTCATTTCTCATGCCTGTATTTCGGGAGTTACGGCGTTGATTACGGCAAAACGTTACATTCGAAGCGGCTTTTATAAGCATGTTGTGGTTTGTGGGGCAGATGTGCTTTCACGTTTTATTGTCACCGGCTTTCATTCGCTGAAAGCAGTTTCACCGACCTATTGTGCTCCGTATGATGCTACCCATGAAGGTTTAAATCTGGGAGAGGGTGCTGCAACTCTTATTCTGTCTTCGGAACCCAAAGTTTCCAAAGAGTGTATTGAAATTACGCATGGAGCAGTAACGAATGATGCCAACCATATCTCAGGTCCTTCGCGGACAGGGGAAGGTCTATTCCTCGCCATACAATCGGTGCTGCAGGGAAGAGCATTACAAGAGTTTGCTTTTGTCAATACACATGGGACTGCTACGGTTTTTAATGATGATATGGAATCCATTGCGCTGACACGAGCAGGTCTTTCACAACTTCCGGTAAGTAGTCTTAAAGGATATATCGGGCATACGATGGGAGCAGCAGGGGTAATAGAGTCGGTCATTACGGCGGAGTCATTGCTGCACAGAAACGTACCGAAGATGGCGGGCTTTTCCCAATTGGGGACGCCGGAGCCCATTCAAGTTATTACGGAAAATTTAGAGACGGAGCAAGTGCGAGCCATTAAGACCGCCTCCGGCTTCGGAGGATGCAATGCCGCCATTGTTTTAGAAAGAGTGCCTAATCCAAGTAATTAATGATGAAGATATTGGAATATGGAAAATAAAATTACAGCCTATTGCCGTATTCGGAAAGGAATAGTCTCTTGTAACGGTAGTTTAATTTATACCAATACTGAAGAGCAAGATCATGTTCAATTTCTGAACCAAACCTATCGCTTCTTAAAACCTGAGTATCCCAAGTTTTTTAAAATGGATCCGCTTTCCAAGCTGGCTTTTTTAGCTACCCATTTGCTCCTTCGGGATCGTGATTTTGGGGCGGAATCGCATTTGGATACTGCGGTTATTCTCAATAACTCTGCGGCTTCTGTGGCTGTGGATCGTCAATATCAACACTCTACGGAAGATTTCCCGGCTCCTTCTCTGTTTGTGTACACGTTACCTAATGTGATGGTAGGTGAAATCTGCATTCGGTATAAGATTTTTGGCGAAAATACCGTTTTTGTTACCGAAAAATTTGCCCCACAGCAATTAGAAAAAATGATTCATGCAATTGATTCAGAAGGGAATACAAGTCGTTATATTATCGGATATGTAGATGAAGACGGTTATGAAGGAGACGCTTTCCTTATGTTGGTGGAAAAAAATAAAGATGGTCTACCGTTTACGGCTGAAATCATCAACAATCTTTACCTTCAATAAAGAGAACTATTGTTGTCCGGTTATTGCCTATTCGGATTTGGCATCGCCTCTTGATTGGACGATATGATAGCCGGTCTTATTCACTCTCAATTCCAAACAAGCTTTACAAGTAGCAGCATCATCTCCGGTACATATTTTATTGTCGTAAAGAATATATTTGCTGCGAGCTTCGAGAGGGGTTAAATTGGGCATGAGTACATTGGCCCCGGCCAAAATCCCTTTTTCGCGTCCGTTGGGGTCGGCAGTCCCTAAAGCCGTTGTGGAAGGGAGTAACGATGCGGGAAGAAGTAAACGCAACAAGCCGAGAATAAATAAGGTCAACTCTACGGAGCCGCTCGGATAACCGGCAAATGGGGTGTCATGATGGGGAATGAACGGACCGATTCCGACCATCTGAGGTTTCAATTCGGCCAAAAAGAGTAAATCTTCGGCAAGGTGCTCCGGACGCTGGAAAGGAGAGCCCACCATGAAACCTGAACCAACCTGAAACCCGATTTTCTTTAAATCGTACAATGCCTTTTTGCGCTCCTCCGAAGACATCTTTTCCGGATGCAATTGCCCGTAATGAGAACTGTTGGCAGTTTCATGCCGCAATAAATAACGATTGGCTCCGGCTTCAAAAAACGATAAATAGGTTTCATAAGAACGTTCTCCGATAGATAAGGTGATGGCACAATCGGGATAATGCGTTCTTATAGCGGAGATAATATCAACCATTTGTGCATCACTATATGTTCCGTCTTCTCCTCCCTGCAAGACAAAAGTGCGAAATCCCAAGCCATACCCGTTTTCGCAACAGGATAAAATATCCTCTTTGGTTAATCGGTAGCGTGATGCATGTAAATTGCTCTTACGAATCCCGCAGTAATAACAATCGTTGCGACAATAGTTGGTAAACTCAATTAATCCTCTCAAATAAACTTCTTTTCCATAATATTTTTCTCTAACAGCTCTTGCTTTTGCAAAAAGATATTCATCAATTTCCGGGGTGCGTTGCGTAATTAAAGTGACCAGTTCTTCATGTGAAAGAATGTGTTGAGCAGCCAATTTATCAATCAAGGATTTCATTTGTCATAGTTTTAAAAATACTTACAAAAATACAATTATTTTAGATATAAAGAGTCGGATTTTATTTATATGAGTGTCTCACGCACCGCTTCGTAGTAAAATTTTGTTTTAAATTATTTTAAATAGATGTTAAAAAATAAATTATTGAAAATGTTATTTTAGTATATTTGCAAATTATTAACAATAAATAAAAGCAGGATGTATGAGGAGATTGTTTACCGCATGGCACTTCCGTTGCAGACGAATTACGGCAACGGAAAGGTAAAGTTGTTATTGGAGCATTATGGGAGTGCAAAAGCCGTATTTGAACAATACGGTAAGCAAAAAAATACTCCTCGTAGAAAAGTTAATTTAATTGCTCCGCTGACTATTACAAAAGAGATGTTGCAGATTATTGACAAAGAGCGGAACAAGATGGAAAAGGAGGAGATTGGTTTTTGTTTTATCACCGATGAGAATTTCCCGAAGCGATTAAAGCACTGTCAAGATGCAACTTACTATTTTTTTTACAAAGGTTCGGATGATTTTCATTTTTCCAAATCTATTGCCATAGTGGGCACACGCAAAGCGACTGCTTACGGAAAGGATTGTGTGAAGCGGATTTTGTCGGATCTTGCCTCAACGGACATGGTGGTTATTAGTGGTTTGGCGGTGGGAATAGACACGGCAGCACATCAGTACGCCTTAGAATTCGGTTTACGTACAGTAGGGGTCATGGGAACAGGATTTCAACAGATATACCCAAAATCCAATACGGAATTGGTGGAGGAAATGTTGACCATGAACGGCAGTGTTCTGAGTGAATTTTTCTATTATTCAAAATCGGATCGTCACAATTTCCCGATTCGGAATAAGGTGATTGCAGGGTTGGCAGATGCAACTATTGTTGTGGAAACCGCCGTAAAAGGAGGCAGTATGATTACAGCCCATTTGGCCAATTCTTATCATCGGGATGTGTTTGCAGTTCCCGGAAATATATTTAATAAAACACATGACGGGTGCCATGAATTGATTCGAAATAATTGGGCTGCTTTGATTACCTCCGGAACGGATTTATTGGAGATGATGAATTGGAATTTGGAGGCCAAACCAGCTGTTCAACGCCAACTGTTTAGAGAATTAGATGCCGACGAAGAACCTATTGTAACTTTTATCGAAGAAAAAAAAGAGGCCTCTATTGATGAAATTATTGGCTATTTCAATCGATATACGGTATCCAAAGTAACTTCATTTTTATTAAATCTCGAATTTAAAGGGGTACTTGAATGTAAACCCGGAAAGATTTACAGAGTCTTAGAATGAAGTTTGACTCCAATTGTGCGTGTCAAACAAAAGAATTAATTTTGTACTTTTGCAATTTGAATTATTTTTATTTAAAAACCATGAAAAAAGAAATAGTCGTCATAATTTTACTTTTTAGCTTATTTTCTACACTTTCAGCTCAAAATGTCGATGGGGGAGCTACTGCTATTTTAGATCAATTATCTCAAAAATATCAGAAATTTACCTCCATGAAAATTCAATATACTTTTAAATCCGAAAAAGATAAAAAAGTATTGGGAACAGAGCAAGGTTCTGTAATCATCAAAGGAAGTAAATATCGAATGGAACTGGCCTCGCAACTCATTTGCTGTGATGCGAAAAGTATATGGAATTATCAAAAAGAGTCTAATGAAATTTCCATTTTTGAGTATGACGCATCCGATGAAACCAATATGATGAATCCTGTTTCAATTTTAAAGAATTGGAAAAAAGAATATACCGCAAAATTTATCAGAGAAGAGGTTGAAAATAATCGTACTTTACAAATTATTGATTTGAAACCCCTTAAAACTCAATCTTACTATAAAATAAGGATTTTTATAGATAAACATAAGAATGAAATCTATGCATCTTCGATCTATGAAAAAGATAATACCATCTATTCCTATTATATCAATAAATTTATTTCAAATGCTGTATATGAAGATTCATTTTTTGTATTAGATTTGTCGAAATATCCGGATGCAGAAATTATTGATATGCGTTAATCAATGAAAGCTAAATTATCTATTCTTTTTCTTCTTCCCGCAGTATTGTTACTCTATTCGTGTAATTCTACGCGTCATTTGAAATCGAATGAATATATGCTGACGAAAAATACAGTAAAAGTAACAGACCGAAAAGATGATGCCTTTGCTGATTTATACTATTTTGTACGCCCGATTCCCAATAAAAAATTTATTGATGTATTTCCTATCAAAACATGGGTATATGCTTCTTTTCAACCCATTGTGGATTCCGTCTCCGGAGAAGTGATTAAGGATACTAAATTCAGAAAATGGATGCGTGCGAAAGGAGAAGCGCCGATATTGCTTGATACTGCACGTATTGAGTATTCCGTGAATCAGCTGAAAATTGAGATGAGTCAATTGGGCTATTTTAATGCAGTTGTGGTTCCCGAAATTCAATATCGGAAAAAACGAAAAATGGCTTCGGTAACCTACATTATTCAGGCAGGAAATCCCTATTTTATCGGAAATATCAAATATGATATCGACATTCCTCAATACAAGAGAATAATTCTTCAGGATACTGTTAATAGTGAAGTTAAAGTAAATCAACAATATAATGAAGATGAATTAATGGAAGAGAAGAATCGAATTATCAATTCGGTTCGGGATAAAGGGTACTATTATGTGCCGAATGAAATTGTCTATTTTGTGGTGGATACTTTTCAAAAACCACTCAATGCTAAAGGATATAAGACGGTTGATCTGGAAATAAAAATCGATATGTCCAGAGTTACAAATGCTTCTGCTGCCGAAAAAATGATTTATAAGTATAGTTTTAATAATATCTATATCTATACAAACTATGACCCGACCTTGAACTACAATGCCGATATGGATACGGTAACCTTTTACAGAAGCAAGAAAGATTTGACACGGTATTTTTTCATTACTCCGAAATCACAGGCAAAAGTGAGAAGAAACGGACAATATGTGGTAAAAAGAGATTATCGATATCGTACATTGACTGATATTATATATACCAAACGCGATATTCTTTTTTCTCGGTACGATGTAAACAGATCTTCCAAAAGAATTTCCGATTTAAAGAATTTTAATTATACTAATATTGAATTTGATGAGGTAGAAGTTAAATTTGATTCGATTAATAAAAAGGGCTATCTTAATACTATCTATAAGTTATCCCGAAATAAAATTCACTCTTTTGCTACGGAAGTAGACGTAAGAAGTGATAAAGCCAATCTGTCGCTGACCTATTCCAATAAAAATATTTTTAAAGGTGCTGAATATCTGAATATTAACGGCTATTTTGGAATGGATATTCTATTTAAAAAAACGGATAAATTGATTCTATATTCCAATAATGCCGAAGCCGGAGGAGAGTTGTCCATTGATTTTCCAAGGCTTTTTATTTTCCGAAAAACCCAAAATATTGAGAGTTTGCGTTACAGTACAAGGATTAAATTCGGGGGACACTGGCAAAGAGCAGCCTCTTTATATCAAAGAGCCATTATCAATGTGGGAATTGTCTACAACTGGACACCCAGTGTTCGGGTAAATCATCAGGTTTCGCCGATCGATATCAGTGTTGTGAAAATTGATAAGTATGAAGGGTTTGATGAGGTGATTAGTCGTTATTCTCTTGCTTTTAGAAAGAAATATGAAGAGAATGTGTTGGTGGCGTTAAAGTATGTATTTAACTACAACTATATGTCCGAGAATAAAAGACACAATCTCTCTTTGCGGTTGCGCCTTGAATCTTCGGGATTAACTGTCAGTGGAGTAAATGCTCTTTTAAGTCGTAATGCTTCCGAAACGTCCGCATGGAAATTTTTTGGGTTGAATTATGCTACTTACGAATTGGCTGAAATAGATTTACGCTATAAGTATGTGATTGATAAGAAAAATTCGATTGCCTCCCGTTTTAATTTCGGAATAGGCATTCCCCTGATCAATTCAAGTGTATTGCCATTTGAAAAGAGTTTTTATTTGGGCGGTGCCAACAGTATGAGGGCATGGCAATTTCGTACACTTGGTCCCGGCTCTTTCTACAGTGAAGTCAGAAATGAACGAAATGGTGATGTGAAATTAGAAATGAATTTAGAATACCGCGGGCCGATATATAAATTTATTAAGTTCGGAGTTTTTACCGATGTGGGAAATATCTGGTTGGCAAAGAAAGATAATGGTATGCTTAATGCGGAATTTAACATAAACCGCTTTTACAAAGAATTGGCGTGGGCGGCCGGTGCCGGCTTGCGACTCGATTTTTCGTTTTTTATTATTCGCCTTGATGTGGCTTTCCCGATATATGACCCCAATGAATTGGCAGGCAGTCGTTGGATTAATAAAGCAGATCTTAAAAAATTATATATCCCGTTAGCCATTGGTTATGCATTCTAACTCAAACTTCTTAAGCTTATTCGAAGCTTGTATGGGAGTTTCTCCTACCGATGGACAACGACAAGCAATGGATGCCATTTCTGATTTTGTGCATCAAAACTCATCGGATAATGAATTGTTTATTCTTACGGGATATGCGGGTACAGGTAAAACTACGCTCGTAAGTGCTTTGGTGAAAGTATTGCACTCTTTTCATCGGAGTTGTGTCTTGTTGGCTCCGACTGGACGTGCCGCGAAAGTATTTGCTTCCTATTCTTCCCAAAAAGCATATACTATTCATAAATTGCTCTATCGTGTAAAAAAGAAAGAGGATGTGATTTTATTTTCGAGAAGAAAAAATGAATTTAAAAATACAATTTTTTTGGTAGATGAGGTGTCAATGCTTTCCGATGCCCGTTCAGACGGAATGCTTTTCTCCTCCCAAACATTGTTGGAAGATCTCTTCTCTTTTGTCTATGAAGGAGAAAATTGTAAATTAATATTTATTGGTGATGATGCACAGCTTCCTCCGGTTAATGCTACGGAAAGCCCGGCACTCAATCCGGAATATCTGAAACAAAGTTTTAATGTTACAATCTACACCGCTCAATTGTTGGAAGTTGTCCGCCAATCTCTTGATTCCGGAATACTGTATAATGCCAATCGCTTGCGGGGAAAAATTAAACACGAGCAATTTTCCTATCCGCTTTTTACCCTTCGGGATTTTCAGGATTTTCAATCAATTGACGGACGTGATCTGGAAGAACAATTGAATAGTTTATATGCCCATTACGGCAGCGAAGAGGTGGTAGTGATTACCCGTTCCAACAAAAGAGCTTATAGTTTTAACAGCGAGATTAGAAATCGTATTTTTTTTCGTGAAAATAGAATTGTTACAGGAGATTATATTATGGCGGTAAAGAATAACTATTTCTGGATTGATGAATCATCTGAAGTGGGTTTTATTGCCAATGGAGATATTATGGAAATAGTGGCCATCAACAGTATTCGGGAACTATACGGCTTTAGTTTTGCCGACGTGACGGTTCGCCTTTGTGATTATCCTAACTATCCGACCATTGATATTAAGTTGTGGCTTGAGAGCTTGGGAAGTGAAGAAGCTTCTCTTCCCTACGAAAAACTTAATCTTTTGTATCATGCTGTTGCGGAAGATTATGCAGATATTCAAAATAAAAGGAAACGCTATTTGGCCATCAAAAACGATCCTTATCTCAATGCGGTTCAAGTGAAATTTGCCTACTCACTCACTTGTCATAAAACCCAAGGGGGACAATGGAAAGTGGTAATGATTGACAGAGGATTTGCCACTGCGGAAAATTCAGACAAAGAATATTTGCGATGGCTCTATACCGCCGTCACCCGAGCTTCAGAAAAAGTATATTTGATAAACTTTCAGGAGGACGTTTTCGAAAAAGAATCGCTTTAATACTTTTATTTTTTCTTTGGAAGAATAATAAATTAGGCTTGACGGATGTCTTAATATTTTTTATATTCATGTTAGATGATTCAAAAAATCATGTATTTTTGCATCAATAACTGAAATGAAATATTCATTAACCAATGATGACATACGAAGAGATAATTGCCGGCTTACAAAAGAAACAATTGGCTCCGATTTATCTGCTGATGGGAGAAGAGCCTTTTTTTATTGATCAGATTTCTAAATTTATAGAAGAAAATGCCATTGATGCTGAAAATCGTGATTTTAATCAAGCAATCTTATACGGAAAAGATACCGATGTGCCCGAAATATTGGCCAATGTGAAAGAATTTCCTTTTGGAAGTCCCTACCGCATAGTGATTGTTAAAGAAGCTCAGGATTTGCGAGATATCGATGCTCTGAAAAATTATGCAGCCAATCCATGTGTCAATTCCGTTTTGGTAATTTGCTATAAATATAAAAAATTAAAAGCTACTCAATATAAGCCGTTTGAGAAAACCGGAGTGGTTTTTATTTCAGATTTAATTAAAGATAATAAATTACCGGATTGGATTATCAAACAAGCTGCCATTCATAACTTTAAGATGAATTCGCAAGTTGCCAACATGCTATCGGAACATATCGGCAATGACTTGTCACGTATTAATAGTGAATTTGGAAAACTGCAGATTATCCTGCCCCCCGGCACGGAAATTACCCACAATATTGTTCAAGAACATATCGGAATAAGTAAAGAGTATAATATTTTTGAATTGCAAAATGCTTTGGGAGAGAGAAATGTTCCTAAAATTTATAAAATTACCTATAACTTCTGTGCCAATATTAAAGAAAATCCGAATATCAAAACAATTGCAGCACTCAATAAGTTTTATACCCGCTTACTTGCATATCACTATGCTCCATCAAAAAATGAAGAAACGCTTCAAAAAATTTTTGGGAAAGTACATCCTTATGTTATTAAAATGAATTCGGAATATGCCCGTCACTATTCCCTTTATGAACTTAAGAAAATTATCGCTCTTCTTAGAGAATATGACCTTAAATCGAAAGGACTTAATACCTGTGCTTCTGATGAAGACCTTCTGAAAGAATTAATCTATAAGATTCTTCATTAACATTCATTAAGAGATTTAATCCTCTTATTTTCAAAGAATCACAGTAAAAAAATGATTTTATTAAAAAAAGAAGTAAAAAAAGTGTATTTTTGCTTCTGTTTTTCTAAAAGATTTAAGAAATCTATTCTTTTAATTATAAAGCTTTTACATGAGAAGAGTAATATTTGTTTCATTATTTTTTGCACTCTCTTTATTCCTTTCTTCTAATATTTATTCACAAAATGTAGTAAAAGGAGTGGTTGTTGATAATTCGGAAGGTTTTGGATTACCTTATGCCCAAATTAAAGTAAATGGAAATGATAAGGTTATTCTCACGGATGCCAAGGGAAATTATAGAATTGAATTACATAAAGATACTTGTAATCTGGAAGTTTTTTACGGAGGCTATCAAACATTTAGCCGGATGGTCATTTTTCGTCCCAACCAAAAAGAGATGAAGTTAGACATAAAAATGCTTCCGCAAGCACTTCTCTTGGATGCAGCCAATGTTGTTTCTTCCAAATATGAAAACAATCCCGAAAAGGCAACCAACTCTCTTGTGGTCCTGAAACCAAAACAAATGGAAAGTAAAAATCTTACTACCGTAGATGCTATGCTGAATACGGCGGGTGGGGTAGCCGTAGTGGACAATGAGCCCCAAATTCGTGGAGGCAGCGGCTTTAGTTCGGGAATGGGAAGCCGTGTGATGATACTTTTGGATAATATTCCGTTGTTGCGTCCCGATGCGGGAAGACCTATGTGGAACTTTATTCCAATGGAGGACGTGGAACAAGTGGAAATTCTTAAAGGTGCTGCCTCTGTTGTGTTTGGCTCATCTGCTCTTACCGGCGCCATCAATGTCCTGACCGCTTATCCGCGGGTAAAACCAAAAACAAAAGTTACTCTTTTTGCCGGAATGTATTCAGACCCTAATGAATCATATCGCACGAGTTGGATTCATAATAATCCCGTGAAATGGGGTGCCAGTTTTCTCCATTCCAGAATTATTAAGAAAAATTTCGACCTTGTTGTGGGTGGAGAATTCTTTGATGACCAAGGATACATTGGACCGGAAGAGAAAATCGCGCAAACTTGGGCAACCAATGGCGAAGACCGCGGAAAATATGAACGCCGCGGAAGACTTAATTTTGCTACTCGATACAGATTCAGCAAAGTGAAAGGTCTTTCCGTAAGTCTGAATGCCAATGCAATGTATACCGAAAATGCACAGTCATTTTTCTGGTATAATGCCGATACCAATATGTATCGTACATATCCGGGATCTATGTCTAAATTTAAAGATGTAAATTTCTACGTAGATCCGACCATTCAGTATATCGCACCTAAAGGTTCCATTCACTCTTTTAGGAATAGAATCACTTATAGCGATAGTAAAGAGTCCAAAGGGTTGCAAAGTTCAAACTCAGTATTGGTTTTTAATGAATATCAATATAATAAGCAAATCTCAAAAATTGGGATGGACATTGTCGCAGGGATTATGAATATTTATGCCGAATCATTCGGGCCCGTTTTTAATGGAGATAATTACTCTTCTGCGCCTAAACGTATGTTTTCAGATAATTTCGCTCTTTATGCTCAATTGGAACAGAAATTTCTTAAAAAGAAGAATTTAATCGTTGCTCTTGGAGGACGCTGGGAATACTATCAATTGGACGATATTAATGAAAATGAACCCATTTTTAGAGCGGGAGTGAACTATCAGATTCCAAAAACGAAGACGGCTTTTAGAGCTTCTTTCGGACAAGGATATCGCTATCCCAGTATTGGAGAGAAGTTTATTGCTTTAACTGTGGGAAGATACGGCTTTTATCCTAATCCTGATTTGGTGTCCGAAACAAGCCAAAATATTGAAGTCGGAGCCATGCAGCCTTTCTCTTTCTTTGACTTTAAAGGAATAGTGGATTTGGCCCTCTACCGACAAGATTATGACAACTATATTGAGTTCTGTATGGGAGCTTGGGGTACGGAAGAACAGGTGCAAGAACGTATGGGCTTCAAGTTTTTAAATACCGGTTCTGCTACAATATCAGGAATCGATTTTAATTTAATGGGGGAAGGGAAAATATCGAAGAATGTTACTTATACATTGATGGCAAGTTATACCTATAGTAACCCTGTAGCTAACAAAAGAGATGAGGTTTATCATACCTATATGAATAAGGATTATACGTTTTTAAATACTTCATCCGATACTTCCAGAAGTGTACTGAAATATAGAATTGAACACATGGCTAAATTTGATTTGGAATTTACGTTTTATAAGAAATTTAGTTTTGGGGTTTCTGGCACTTATTACAGTGCTATGAAAAATGTGGATCTCTTTTTCTTTGATTATGATATTCATAATCCGAATTTATCGGCAAGAAGAATTAAGCAACTTAAAGCAATGGGGGATTTGCCGTTTGAAGGATATTACAATTATTTTAATTCCAAAGATTATCAGAATGGGTCATTTGTTTTTGATGTAAGAGCCAGTTTTATAATCAAGGATGTTACGTTATCTTTGATTGTGAAGAATATTCTCAATAAAAGCTATACGTTGAGACCAATGTATGTTGAACCGACACGAACTTTTACAGTTCAAGCTGTTTATAATTTGAATTAACCTTATATATTTTAATAGTATTTAATCATAAAAATTTTGAAACATGAAAAAATGGATTACCTTATTATTTATTGGAGCAATTACAATCTCCATTTCTGCCCAAAATATTCCTGACGGAGGATTTGAAACAGGATGGAGTCAATATCCTCACACTTCCGGTGCTTATTGGGATTATGAGTCGGCTCTTTTTTATTCCTTAAATGAACTATATGAAGAACCTTTAATAGGAGTTCTTACTACATATAGGGAAACATCAAATCCGCAACAGGGGAGCGATGCTCTGAAATTGGTTAGTAAAATGCCCTCAGGATCTAATATTTTTATCCCTGGTGCTATTGGTACGATTAGTCCTGATTTTATTCAAGAGTTTCTTGATAATGGCGGTTTAGACGTGAGAAAGAATTTCTCTTTTACCGAACAACCGGTTGCCTTAATGGGTTATTATAAATATACTCCGATTTCGGGCGACTCTGCAGCTATTGATTTTGCTGTCTATAACGGAGAAGTAGAATTGGCTGCTTACAAAAAAGTAGAAAAAAGTTTTGTGAATAACTGGACTTCATTTTACTTGCCGCTCACGTACACTACTACTGATTTGCCCAACAAAGTGAAAATTCTTTTTGTTGCTAGTGCGGCTTATGACTTTGCAAATCTTCAAAATTGCCAAGGACGCGAAAATTCCACATTGTATATTGATAATATTGCATTTGCTTATGCTTCCGGACTGGTAGAACCTTTGATGAATGATTTTAAGGTGGAACTATTCCCCAATCCTGCAGTAGATGGGCTTAATTTTACTTTCGGCGAAGAGGTAAATGCCGAATTATTGGTTTATTCCATTACCGGAGCATTGGTTGCAAAACAAAATGTACAGGGAACTCAGTATCGCCTAAATCTTTCCGATATCGAAACGGGAACTTATTTCTATCGCTTAATTTCGGACAATACAATTTTAACCTCGGGCAAATTTGCTGTTGCTAAATAAATCTTATTAGAGAATACTAAAGGGCGGAATGGATCTTTGATTTATTCCGCCTTTTTTTTAATTCATGTATTAGGGCGTGGCTTTCCATCTACGTCCTCACGGAACAAAAATCTTAGCGTCTTAGCGTCTTTGCGGTAATTCCTGACTTGTCCCTTTTAGTGCGGTAATTTTAATTTAGCAACCAGTTCTGTAATTTTTTTAGTTTGCATTGCATTGATAGTGACAATTTTGTTTATAATATGGTTGATTATTTCTCCATCAATTACTTTTTTAGATTCATTTAAAAATTTTCTGATAGACATTTCTGTCTGTAATTCTATATGTTTAGATATAACAAGAGCCATAAAACAAATAAGTATATGCAGTTTTATGGGTTCTTCCCTGCTTTTGCATTGGAGGAGGGTTTAATGATCCTGATTTTCATAAAAAATTACCTTAGTGCGGTAAAAATACTACTTTTTTTTAAACAAGTGTTGATTATAAGGCAATTAGCCCTGCACTAAATTGAAAGGGTACAAGTCAGGAAAAATCTTAGCGTCTTAGCGTCTTTGCGGTAATTTTTTACACCGAAAAAATTGTGATTATTTTCGTCCGGCCTCTTTGAGAACGGAAATGATGCGCGATAAATCTTCGTCCGAAAGTTCATGGTGCATGGGCAGACAAATCACGCTTTCTGCAATATGTGCTGCAATAGGTAAATTGTCGGGCGAAGCCGAGGGTAAATCATGATAGGGCGTAAAGTGACTGATGAGCGGATAGAAATAACGTCGTCCCAAAATATTGTGCTCTTTTAGTGTTTCATACAAACAATCTCGGCTAATCCCATATTCGGCTTCATCAATAAATATAGGAAAATAAGAATAGTTGTATTTAACGCCTTTCATCTCTTGTAAATAGGAGATTCCTTTGATTTGATCAATTGCTTTTCTATATATTTGAGCCGCTTTTTTACGTTTTTCGATTGCTTGATCTATGTATTTCAAAGAGGCAAGTCCGTAAGCAGCTTGTACTTCATTGAGTTTGGCGTTGATGCCGGGTTCTTCCACCACAGTTTCGCCTCTGAATCCGAAGTTTTTCAAATTGTCAATATGTCTTTTCATCTCGGCAGAATGACAAATAATGGCGCCGCCTTCGATGGTAGAATAGGTTTTGGTCGCATGAAAACTGAGGATGGACAAATCTCCGTAATTAAGGATGGAACTTCCATTTTGATTTACGGTAAACGCGTGGGCAGCATCGTAAATAATTTTTAATTGATGCCGGTCTGCAATTTCCTTAATTTTGTCGTGATCACAAGGGTTTCCATACACATGAACCGGCATAATGGCGGAAGTGGCAGGTGTAATGGCTGCTTCAATCTTCGCGGGATCCAAGTTGCATGTCACAGGGTCAATATCCACAAAAACCGGTTTGATGCCGTTCCACCATAAAGCATGAGAGGTTGCTACAAAACTAAACGGTGTCGTAATCACTTCCCCTTTTATTTGTAATGCCTGTAAGGCCGTAATGAGCGCCAGCGTGCCATTGGAAAACAAACTAAAATGTTTGACTTGTAAATAATCGCAGAGCTCTTTTTCGAGGAGTTCGTGATAATGCCCGTTATTGGTGAGCCATTTGCGTTTCCAAATATCTTCGAGGTAGGTTTCGAATTCTTCTAACGGAGGGAAAAGAGGGGTTGTAACAGTGATGGTTTTATTCATGATTTTATTATATGCTAAAATTATTATTAATCGATGATTGATAAAGTTTTTCCAGGATAAAAAGGTCTTCTTTATGAGTAAGTTTAATATTTGATTTTGCTCCGGGAATCATATAAATCGGTTCTTCGGGCAGATACTTGTGCACAATACCGCAATCATCCGAAGAGGTAAAATTGGGATCAAGGAGTCCTATTTCATAAGCTTTGCGAATGGTATGTTGTTTAAATCCCTGAGGAGTTTGCGCGTGTCGCAATAATGTCCGATCCGGAACTTGTGCGAGGAATTCGCCTCCATCTTGCAAAACAAACAGGGTATCCGTTGCCGGGATGCATACGCCTGCCGCATTGAATTTGTTTAGTGCAAAGATGGTTTGGTCAATTATTTCCTGACTCACCAGAGGCCTTACTGCGTCATGAAAAATTAAATTGTATTCGGGATATGACTCATATTTTTTGATTGCTGCCCAACAAGATTCATAACGTTCACTTCCGCCCTTGATAATATGTTTCACTTTCTTCCAATCATTAATTGGAATGAAATCCTCCATGCGCTTGATATATTTTTCGTGACTTACAATCACAATTTCATCAATATGGGGGTTGAGTTCAAATTGAGTTACAGAATGTTCGATGATACTTTTATCTCCAAGAAGAAGAAACTGCTTCGGAAGATCATTTCCCAATCTGCGTCCGACACCACCGGCTAAAATTACCGCAATATTCATGGAGTTTGTTTTAAAATGCAAAGATATAAGAAAAATAAATGCATCTTATGGTTGTTCTTTATTATACGGAACGTTGTTTTTTTTTAAGATATTTGAAAAATACCTCGTATTTTGTAGTTTTTTTTATCAAAATATGAATTGAAAATAGAGGAAGTTTATCAATAAAATAGACTTGAATAATTCCGAAGTTTATGTATTTTTGCATCGTTATATTTCCTTTTTCTCATTTTTTTAAATCATCTAATAAATATATAAAAATGGCTGAATCTAAAATCTTTACATCCTGTCAAATTGGTCCTGTAACATTACGAAATCGCACAATCAGAGCTTCTGCATTTGAAAATATGTGCATTGATAACAAGCCGAGTGATGCGTTAATCGATTATCATCTCTCTGTGGCTAAAGGAGGCATTGGGATGACGAATGTGGCCTACGCAGCCATCAATCGGAGCGGGCTCTCATTCAATGGACAGCTATGGATGCGGGAAGAAATTGTGCCGGAATTGAAGAAAATGACCGATGCTATTCATGCGGAAGGGGCGAAAGCTGCCATTCAGCTTGGTCATTGCGGAAATATGACTCATTTTTATACCTGTGGACAAATTCCGATCGGGGCCTCTACCGGTTTTAATCTCTATTCCCCAACCATAGTGCGGGGAATGAAAGAATCGGAAATTCAACAGATGGTGAAGGATTTCGGAACTGCAGTGAATCTGGCGCGTAAAGCCGGCTTCGATGCGGTAGAAATTCATGCCGGACACGGCTATCTGATTAGTCAATTTTTATCCCCTTATACCAATAAAAGAAAAGATAAATACGGCGGTTCTCTCGAAAACAGGATGCGTTTTATGCAAATGGTGATGAAAGAGGTGATGCAGGCGGCCGGAGATGATATGGCCGTGATGGTCAAAGTAAATATGTATGATGGATTTAAATCCGGAATGCAGATGGATGAATGTATTTTGGTTGCCAAAGAATTGGAACGTCTTGGCGCCCATGCTTTAGTGCTGAGTGCCGGATTTGTGAGCAAAGCGCCGATGCACGTGATGCGGGGCGCAATGCCCATCAAAACTATGGCTCATTACATGAGTTGGCTCCGCTTCTGGTGGCTCCGTATCGGTTTGCGATTAATAGGCAAATGGCTTGTTCCGGCGGTGCCCTTTAAAGAAGCTTACTTTCTCGAAGATGCTTTAAAATTTAAAAAAGAACTCAGTATTCCTCTAATTTACGTGGGAGGATTGGTCTCTAAATCTAAAATTGATGAGGTGTTGGACCATGGATTTCATGCAGTACAAATGGCGAGAGCCTTGATCCATGATCCTGATTTTGTGAATAAAATGAGCCAAGGTGCTGAAATAAATGGTTGCAAACATTCAAATTATTGTATTGCACGAATGTACACGCTTGATATGAAATGTCATCATTGTGTGGACAATCTCCCGAAACATATTCAAAAAGAGATAGAAAAAGCCGAAAATAAGTAATTCTTTTTGCTTTATTTATTATTTTATAGTTTTTTTAAAAAATTGAACAGAAAAGTGTGATTTTTTGTTCTTTGGTGCGAATAATATATCCGAACAGAAGTGCGATTTATATGAATGACCGGCAACTGAAAGAAGATTTTCTGAGAATGATTAGAGAAAATAAAGGACTTATATTTAAAGTTTGTAATTTTTACGCACTCACGCTCGAAGATTTTCGTGATATAGAACAAGAAATACTGATTCAGCTATGGATTGCTTTTCCCAATTATGATGATACCTTTAAATATTCAACATGGATATATAGAATTGCATTGAATACGGCGATTTCTTTTCAACGAAAAGAGAGCCGGCATCGTCAAACTATTGGTTACGATGGTGCCATTTTTCAAATTCCGGACAGTGTGGCCACGGATCCGGAAATGCAACTCCAAATCAAGCAACTCTATGCAGCTATTGACCACTTGAATAATATTGATAAAGCTATCTTACTTCTCTACCTTGAAGGAAATTCTTATAAGGAAATTGCAGAAATCATCGGAACGAGTGAAACCAATATTGGAACTAAAATTAACCGACTCAAGCAAAAAATGAAAAATACAATGAATTAATTGTAAATTAATACAGAAATGATATTATGGAATTAGAAGAGTTAAAAAAACAGTGGAAACAAAATGATGAAATATTAAATCAGCATCTTTCAGTCGATGAAGAACAACTTAAAAAAGTCTGCTTTAATAAAATTAATCATTGGTTTTTGAACTTTCGAAGACTTGAATTTTTGAATATGTTGATTTGTATCGGATTGATTGTTTTATTCAGTTATTATGCAAATAAATATGTTCATGATTTCAGGTATTTCGCCACCTCTTTATTGACCATTCTTTTTGTTCTTTTAAACTTAATATTGTCCACAATCGAGTTTGTGGGATATAAAAAAATAATCTCTTTTAATGAGGAAATTTTAAAAAAACAAAAAGAGGTGATTGCACAGAGAAAAAGAGTCAGGGCGTTTTTTCAGATAGAAATATCCTCTTTGCCTTTTATTTTCGCTTTCGGATTGCCTGCTTATTATAGGAGTTTATATCCCGGTGTCGATTTGTTGCGGCATCATTATTCCTATTATATAGCCATCGTCATTTTTTGTTCGGTAATTGCTTTTGCTTTATCGCTTTGGCTTTACCGTAAGTATTATGTAAATTATTTTAAAATGGCAGAGAAAGAATTGTCATCAATTTCTGAAAATGAAGAATAAATTTGTCTTATTTTTATTAATTTTGCATCATAAAAGTAAAATCCTATCCGAAACTTAGTCCATCTATTTTTTAAGAAAATAAACATCCATCAATATTTTATAATTTAAATTACACATTAAAAAAGAAAAAATGAAAAAATTATTTGTACTGCTCATTGTGGCAATTTACTCCATGGGTATGCTCTCCGTGGCTCAAGACCTAAATGTCCCAATTAATAACGATCCGAATGTGAAAATCGGGAAGCTGGAAAATGGTCTTACTTACTACATTCGTGAAAATAAAAAACCTGAGAACAGAGTTGAATTTCGCTTGGCCGTGAATGCCGGTTCCAATCAGGAAAATGATGATCAACAAGGGTTGGCACACTTTACCGAACACATGGCTTTTAATGGGATTAAAGGTTATCCCGGAAATGAATTGATTAGCGAGTTACAAAAAATCGGTGTTTCTTTCGGCGGCGGCATTAATGCCTATACTTCCTTCGATGAAACCGTGTACATGATTACAATGCCTACCGATGATCCGAAATATATCGATATGGGCTTGAATATTTTAAAAGGTTGGGCAAATGAATTCCTGTTTGACGGGAAAGAGATTGAACAAGAACGTGGTGTCATTGCCGAAGAGTACCGCATGGGGCTCGGCGCCAGTGACCGTATGAGAAAAAAATGGTGGCCGGTGCTCTTTAAAGATTCCAGATACGCAGAACGTATGCCTATCGGTTTGATTGATATTATCAATGGGTTTGAACATAAAACCATTAAAAATTTCTACAAGGATTGGTATAGAACCGATTTGCAAGCAATTGTTGTCGTTGGAGATATCAATGCCGCTGAGATTGAACAAATGATTATCAAGAAATTCGGAAAAATTAAACCGGTAAAAAATCCAAGAGAAAAAGTAATTTTCCCGATTAATGAAAATAAAGAACCACTTGTATCCGTATGTACGGATAAAGAAGCAATGGGCAGCCAAGTGATGTTGGTGCGCAAACATCCCCATTTTGTAATGAAAACTATTGCAGATTTTAAAAAACAAATGGCACATGAACTTTATAACATCATGTATGATTCCCGTATTAATGAAATGCTACAGGATCCTAAATGTCCTTTCGTTGGCGGCGGTACCGGTTATGGTGAATTTATTGGCAATACCGATGCATATACGTCTTCAGCTGCTTGTAAAGAAAATAAAATAATAGAATCTATCGAAGCGCTTATTAAAGAAGATAATAGAGTGCTGAAATACGGATTTCTCGAATCAGAATTAAAACGTGCCAAAGAAGAATTATTGAATCGTTACGAAATGGCAGAAAAAGAGTTGTCTAAAACCGAATCTGCCGATTTTGCCAATGAGTATGTAGCTCATTACCTCCATAATGATCCAATACCCGGAGCAAAAAGAGAATTTGCTTTTGCTAAAAAATATATGGAAGATATTTCCATTGAAGAAATTAATCAATTGGCTAAGATGTGGATAACAGACGATAATCTCGTGGCAGTTGTGATGGCTCCCGATAAAGAAGGGGTAAAAGTTCCCTCTGAAAGTGAAGTGCTTGCAGTCTTAAAGAATAAAGAACTTGAAAATGTAACTCCGTATGTCGATACCTATAAAGAACAAGAATTGGTGGAGAAAGCATCCCTGAAACCCGGAACGATCGTGAATACGAAAGTACTCGAAGGAATTGATGCCAAAGAATTAATACTTTCTAATGGAATTAAAGTAGTGGTTAAGAAAACCGATTTTAAAAACGACGAAATATTGTTCACTGCTAGAAGTCGTGGAGGATATAGTTTATACGGAGAATGTGATCTTGCTTCTGCTATGTTCGCTTCTGATTTGGTAGACAGAGCTGGAATTGCAGAATTAAACTTTTCCTCTCTCGAAAAGAAAATGAAAGGAAAACAAGTCGGTCTTACTCCCTATATTTCAGTTTTGGATGAAGGCTTTTCAGGCTTCTCTACTCCTAAGGACCTGGATTTCCTTTTCCAATATATTAATGCGTTTTATACCCATCCAAGATATGACACTTCTGTATATGAATTGGTTATTAATGAAACGTTAGAACAGTTGAAAATGGTGAAAGCAGCTCCCATGTATCGCTTTTTTGGAGAGTTTTTGAGTGCTATTACTCAAAAAGATCCTTATCAAACAACGATGCTTTCTTATACGGACGAATTTGTGAAATCTTCAGATTATGCCCGTGCATTCCAGTTGTATCAACAACGCTTTGCAAATCCTGCCGATTTTACCTTCTTCTTTGTGGGAAATTTTGATGAAGCCATATTAAATGATTTAATTACTACCTATATTGCCTCCTTGCCGACTACCCCTGAAAGAGAAGAATTTAAAGGAGAAGTGTTGAAAGATTTTCCTGCGGCTCAAGTGGATGATGATGTGTATGCCGGAGTAGAAGAACAAAGTTGGGTGGGAATTGCCTATAATAAAGAATATCCATGGACAGATAAAAACAATATGATTGTTGACCAAATCGGTGAAGCTCTTCAAATTGAACTTGTTGAAACAATCCGTGAGAAAATGAGTGGTGTTTATTCCCCAATGCTCCAAATGGGAGCAGAAAAATATCCGAAGTCAAGTTTTTCTCTTCTTGTTATGTTCAGCTGTGCTCCCGATAATACCCAAAATCTTTCCAATGCTGTTTTTGAAATATTGAAAGGATTCCAACAACAAGGTCCAAAACCCGAAACACTGGCCAAAGTTAAAGAACAAATGATTCGCGATCACCAAACTAATTATAAAACTAACAAATCCTGGTTGAATTATATTTCATACAAATATTATAATCTTGAAGAAGCAACTATGAATAACGTGAATAATTATGACCAACGTGTCAATGAAATTACCAATAGTGATATCGTTAATTTTATGAATCAATATTTTGATGTGGATCATTTCGTAAGAATGGAACTCTATCCGGAATCAATGAAGAAATAGTTTATTGAATTATTCCAATAAAAAAAAGGTCTGTCTAACAAGTTTTAGTCAGCCCTTTTTTTTGTAAAAAAAATAAAAAATAAGGTTTTCTTATTGAAAATCAACAAATAAGTCTTTTTTATATGATATATTTTTATTTATTTTTGTGTTGCAATTCAAAGTAATAAATCAATTTAAATGAAGTCATAACACCGAGAGTCAAATTTAATTATTTTTTAATGAGGGCGTAGCCGGCACGCCCAAAAAAATATTATAAATTACAATAAAATAGAAATTCTGAAAAGAAGAAGTTAGAAAAGACGGGAGATTTCCTCCGGAGCA
>JAKIZI010000169.1:578-817 GCA_022708105.1 Bacteroidota bacterium | reverse complement strand
AAACCGTTACCGCCTTCGGTTTCGTCTTTCGCCTTAATTTCTTCAACTACATCAATCTTTTGTAGATACTGTTTCGCTGAATATCCTATTTTGTCCAGATATTGAATTTTTACCCAATAATCCCCTGAGTTTTCAAGTAGTTTTATTGTATCTCCTTTGGCTATTACGGTGATTGTTTTGTAATTCTGTCCTGCTCCACTTCTTAAATTTAAGTCAACTGTAGTGATATAAGAATCTTG
>JAKIZI010000169.1:322-562 GCA_022708105.1 Bacteroidota bacterium | reverse complement strand
CGGTCTGTGGGTTGGTTTGTGGGATTTGCAAATGTGTGCAATGTGCGTGGGCTTCCCTAACTGTCCCGAAGGGCAGAAGCGGGCGGGCAAAAACTAATTTTTTCTTGCACCAACCTTCAATCAATGAGTGTATTTTTTCAATCCGTTTTTTCAATTTTCAAATCTGATTATAAATGTTCGGTTGTCTTTTTTAGCCTTGCATACAACGGTTAAGTATATGGCAAGTAGGCGATTGCGGTG
>JAKIZI010000169.1:0-296 GCA_022708105.1 Bacteroidota bacterium | reverse complement strand
TATACAATGTTAGCCGTTCGGGCATATATTGATAATACTTTCTTGACTCTCTGAATGCAATTTCCTATATTTCTCTACTGTTTCTTTTGAAGTATTTGCATAGCAATAAACACAAAAATGAGGACAAGTGTTGTACATCCCAATATCTTTGCTGATTATACATTCACACGCTTTTCGTTGTCCTTTGTCTTTTAAGTTTACTTCTTTTCTTGGTGTTTCAATAGAAAATAGTGAGTCTTTTTCAGGAAATTTACCATAAGAAAGATAATAAACGAAGTCGGTATCTTCGGCAAAGA
>JAKIZI010000168.1 GCA_022708105.1 Bacteroidota bacterium | reverse complement strand
GCGTTTACCGCAGGCAGTATTGAATTATTGACTGGTTTTGAAGTTTATAAAATATTACAAATTTGCGAGTTGCTGATATGGGGCCTTGTAATTTATGTTCTGCTTATAACACCAAAACGCGAAATCCCTTTTTTGCCGTATATTGCAGGGTTCGTTTTTATTTGCATAGTTTCTTATATTATTAATTCAGTAAATTTTGTTCAGTTATTATTGTTTTTTAGAAGGTATTTATTGTTTATTGCCGTTTTTGTACTTTTCCACAATATACAGTTGTCTAATACGGACAGGGATAATTTGCTTAAGTTTGTCATCCTACTTTTTGTCAGCCAAGTCGTAGTTAACATTGCGCGATATCCAATTACTAATCAAACGGAATATTATATTGGCACAATGTCAATATTGGGCGGGAGCACAACAGCAATTATTGCCCTAATAGGAATAGCTTTTTCTTTCGGCGCATATTTGTATACACGAAAAACTATTTACATTCTTCTGATTTTTGGCTTCCTTTTTTTTTCTTTAATTGGTCTAAAAAGAGGCCATCTATTTTTCTTACCTATTTTGCTCTTAATTCAATATCTTCTTTATATACGTTTCACACAAGAATATTATTTGCGCAATACATTAATAACTGCACTCATTGCTTTAACTATTACAGGGCTGCTATTATACAGTGGCTTTACTTTAGTCCCATCGCTAAATCCGGAAGGTATACTTGGGGGAAGTTTTGATCCTGCTTATGTAATTAGCTATGTGGACGAATACCTTAATCCCGGACGACCACTTGCAGGTATTGAATATTTTGGAAGAGGTGAAGC
>JAKIZI010000167.1 GCA_022708105.1 Bacteroidota bacterium | reverse complement strand
GGCTTTGTGAAAGCGACTTTAAAAGCTTTCCAAATTATTCCGTTTGTTAAAACAACAAAATCTATGCCTTGATTTACTGCATAATCCACCGCTTGCTTAACGTAATTATCTTTTAATTCAAGTCCTATAGCTTTTACCTCAATTAATAATTGCACCTTGCCATTTATTTTTGTGGCAAGATCACAAAATGTTGAACGGATTGCGAACTCAGAAGTAATCTCCGAATATTTATCATAGCCGAATATTTCTGAAAGCATATGTTAAGATGGGCTGGAATCTTTTAATCCCTTGGGAAAGTCTCTCACTTACTTTTTGCGGTATAGATGCCATTATCTTTCTCCTTATAAAGGTATTGAAATATATTTAATATGCACACCCAACGAAAAGCTAAGCCGGAGCCGCGAAGCGGCGATCGGATTGAGCGACGGGTTGGGTGTTTGTTTCACTCCTCATCATCCGATGGCTTCAAAGCAGAATCGCTCATCTGTATCGACATCGCTTTCAAATAATTAATGACGTAATCAATATTATTCGTCATACCGATAATGGCATTGTCGATTAACTTTGGAACAGAGGTGTTCCATCCTGTTTGGTTACAATCATTCAAATTTAGTTCAAATTTACATGCTATTTCATGGAACTTTCTAAGAATATAAAACATGTCATCGAATTCGGCGGTTGCTGTTTTTGACAATTTGTTACCGCCAAATACCGCTTTCATAGTGTATTTTCCGTCAACCGGCATTATTAAGTCTGGCAACAGAAAGTGCATCGTTTTAGAAACGCCAACTATCCTTCGTTTGCTCTTCATGATTTTCAAAT
>JAKIZI010000166.1:564-833 GCA_022708105.1 Bacteroidota bacterium | reverse complement strand
GGGTTATCAATCCCAGAATCCATTGCTTCGGAGATATTCTTCATCATTCAAAATGATAGTCGCTTTACATTTTCACCGGTACAAGAAAAAGAAGTTCGTCTTTACGCTGAAGGTAAAGCAAAAATAGTTACCTACCGCACTTACGATAGAAGCGCAGCCGCTCGGCAAGAGTGTATAGAACATTATGGATATGAATGCAGTGTTTGTGGATTTAGCTTCGCTTTGATGTATGGTGATTTAGGTAAAAACTACATCGAGGTTCATCACTT
>JAKIZI010000166.1:0-538 GCA_022708105.1 Bacteroidota bacterium | reverse complement strand
AGAATATGAAATTAATCCAATTCAAGATCTTCGCCCTGTGTGTGCAAATTGTCATCGAATGCTCCACAAGACAAGGGAAGCGTTATCAATTGAAGAATTAAAACACATAACCCGTCGCTAAAGCCGATCGCCGCTTCGCGGCTCCGGCTTAGCTTTTCGTTATGTGAAAAAAGGAATAATCTATGAAGCCATTATTTACAGTGCATGCTGGAGAGTACCTAGTTGGTTCACATATTGAAGAGAAATTTAAGATTCCTGCCAAAGATACAGGTATAGATTTGCTGGTCACTGATAGTGAAAACAAATATTCAGCATCTTTACAGGTCAAATTTTCAAAAGATTTTTTAGTTACGCACATGGAAGATACGTTTCAAAAAGGTCTAGTGTCATGCGGTTGGTGGACTTTAAATTATGAAAAAATAAAGGCTTCAAAAGCTGATTATTGGGTTTTTGTTTTGCATAGCTTCCATACTAAAATAATTAATTATGTCATCATCAAGCCCACTGAATTGTTAAGCATTTATCAAAACATTCACAA
>JAKIZI010000165.1 GCA_022708105.1 Bacteroidota bacterium | reverse complement strand
CAACAGGGATCTTCATCTCTTATATTCCTTGACCACAACGAAAAGCTAAGCCGGAGCCGCGAAGCGGCGATCGGCTTGAGCGACCTTGTTATGGATATTATTAGGTTGGTACAACGAAACCCCATTTCTTTACAGTCTTTTTCAATAATTCAAAATGTTGCTCTTCCGTCAAACTATCATAAGGTACGTATTCACTAAATGTCCATTTCGCAGTAATAATATCTTTAGCATTCTCATTATCCCAATAAGCACCTGCAGCTCCTGCCATCCAGCCATCCTTCGATCTCCAATGAGAATTATCCATTTGAAACCGAAATAAATAATAAGAACCTTTTCTTCCTTCTTTCTGAACAGGAATCACACGCATTAGCTCAATTTTTGATGGAAGGGCCTTAAGTTCGTTCGGATGCATTAACCAACAAGCGAAGTCCGATTCAGCAATTCTTTCTATACCTCTGTATTCCATAGGGAACAAATCTTCTTTGCCTTGGCTTTTAAGCCAAGCATATAAATGATTCCTTGTTTCTATTGATTTAGCCGAGTTATAAATAATGTCCTTAGCCGATGGTTGGTTTTCAGTTACAGCTTTGATTGCAGGTTGAATTTTTTCGTCAAGAATTCTTAGTACCTTGCCTTTGCCTCTAATTGCATTGAGCCATAACAAGATAAACGCAACGATGATGAAGACCACAATAATAAGTATAATTTTCATTATTATTATCCCTGTTGATAGGATTATTATTAACTATTTGCACCATAACGAAAAGCTAAGCCGGAGCGTAGCGATCGGCTTTAGCGATTTTGTTATAATTTATTTTGCACTTTGCCGCACATA
>JAKIZI010000164.1:586-843 GCA_022708105.1 Bacteroidota bacterium | reverse complement strand
CCGCAAATAGTGGTTGCACGTTGTAAATCCTGTCGTCTGCCAGTTTTGTGTATTGTGGGTTAAGTTCAATGCCGATGTATTTACGCCCAAGTTTTTCGGCCACAACGCCCGTTGTCCCTGCGCCGTTAAATGGATCAAGTATAGTGTCGCCTGCCTTGCTGCCTGCCATAATGCAAATACGTGGTATTTCCTCCGGAAACGTGGCAAAGTGGGCTTCTTTGTATGGTTGGGTTGTGATAGACCAGACGGAACGGCGG
>JAKIZI010000164.1:0-478 GCA_022708105.1 Bacteroidota bacterium | reverse complement strand
CCAGAGGCTTCTTCTTTCACCGCCTCATTGTCGTAATAATAACTTGCCGATTTACTCAGGAGGAAAATATACTCATGGCTCTTTGTGCAACGGTCTTTCACACTTTCGGGCATGGGATTGGGTTTTGCCCAAATAATGTCCTGACGGAGATACCAACCATCGGCTTGAAGGGCGAAGGCGACGCGCCACGGGGTCCCGATAAGGTCTTTTGGTTTAAGCCCTGGAGGCACTCTCTTTTTGAATTGCTGTTCATTTCTAAATTGTTCAAGGTCTTTATTGGGATTTGTGTAATGCAACCCGCTTGTGCTCATACCCTGGGTATTGCCGTCTTTATTGTTCGCGTAACCATCCCCTAAATTAAGCCAAAGAGTCCCATCGTCAGCAAGCACACGGCGCACTTCCCTGAATACAGCAACCAGCTTTTCAACATATTCTTCGGGAGTTTTCTCAAGACCTAACTGCCCGTCAACGCCATAAT
>JAKIZI010000163.1:422-844 GCA_022708105.1 Bacteroidota bacterium | reverse complement strand
CACAATAAAGTTGTTTGATTCTGCTATGGTTTTATACTGTGACATTTTGTTCCGTTGTACTTGTATTTATTCTCGACATGATGACGTAAATTCTGTTCAAGTTCTTTTGGGGCTATCAACTGTTTATATTCACTAAACAAACAAGGATTACCAGAGCCATTAAAGCATAGATTAGTTGCACTTTTTTATCGGCGTCTCTTAGTGTTTGTGCTATTACTGTTAACGACTGTCCCATTTTATTATTCTATTTTATTCTTAGGAAAGGTTAGTAATAAATCACGATAATAATCATACTGTTTTTTACGAGCTGTAAGCTCTGCTGTAAGCTCTGCTGTAAGCTCTACTGTAAGCTCTGTGAAACTATCCAAGATGCGAACAATTTCTTTTTGAACAGAGAGGGGCGGGATGGGGATTAGGAATTT
>JAKIZI010000163.1:0-412 GCA_022708105.1 Bacteroidota bacterium | reverse complement strand
GTATCAGGTGTCGAAATTTGTGGCATTTGCATTCTGCCACCAATATTCTGAAAATAAGGCTCATTAATCCTTAGGTAGTGATATACGAATTTGATATCAATATTTTCATTTTTGGAATGATAAGACCACATTTCGTTTTTATGGGAAAACGGCTTATCATAATACTCAAACTCAATAATGCCACGAGATTTCACTATAACAGAAGGTTCTCTATTTATGTCTTTGTCAGGTATGTCTTTATAATCAACAAAAGCAACAGTTTTACCTCCTGCAAATATTTTCAAAGGAGCACCATCCTTGTGCAATATTTTCATTTGTCCAGCTGTAATACTTGTTCCTTTTGTGCGTACAAGAACTTGCCCCAACGGCTTCCACTCTACATCTCCCTCTTCAAAACTTAACAACTTCTCCC
>JAKIZI010000162.1 GCA_022708105.1 Bacteroidota bacterium | reverse complement strand
TGAATACATATCGACACAACTTTCGGAGCATGATTGCTATAATGACAACACCAGTTGTCATATTTACTGTTATGTAGTGCTGTACCTTCTTTGTGCCCAGCCTTATGCCATAAAGGACAACTATCACAATGCTTAGGACGTTTCTGTGGCATTTATTCTCCTATTTGTTATATTCCAGCCGACAAGCGGCTGATGTCGGTCGTTATCTTTTACTATCCGACGCTGCCATGGATTTACTAACAGCATCATTTAATTCATTCAATATACGCATAATAGTATCTGATTGTTCAGGCGAGAAAGGCGCATCAATAATAATTCTTCTTTCCCTTGCTTTAAGTAATTGGCGTTTCGTAATAATTTCTTGTGTATACATCCCCCATCCAAAAAACCCAATCATTGCCATAATAATAGAAAATTCCACTTTATTTTCCTCCAAAAACCAAGATAACCAGAACATACAGCCGATCGCTGCGCTCCGGCTGATTTTTTCGTCATGCCGCATTCCTGCTTGCAGTAACGCCAGGGTGTAACAGCCGGTTTATATCCCCATCCTTGCGTCTCAACGTGCAGCACATGGCATTCTGGGCACTTACAAGTCACATTTGATTGGCAGGTAAAGCCGTCCGCAGTAATCGCATTGCTTCAATGGCCGAAACAACAGCTTATCTGCCCGGATTTGGGCGTTCTTTCGACGCCTCTTCTCCATGTACCATTCCTGCCTGCACAGCTCGGAGCAATGGTCCTGATTGCATTCCGGACAACTGCATAATTTGCCGTTTTTGAGCCTCATTTCACGCCTTTCCGGTACGCGCGTTTCTGTTTTTCTGCTTCGATTTCATGAATTCCTCCT
>JAKIZI010000161.1 GCA_022708105.1 Bacteroidota bacterium | reverse complement strand
CCAAGGCGATTTTAGACTGTCGCTTGCTACCAGGTGTGAAAACTGATGAATTCATACATAAAATGAAAAAATGGTTGATGAACGATTCAATAAAAATCAAGATTATCGGTGAAAGTATATTAGCTCCTTCAACTGTTCCTGAGAACTTTTTTTATAAGATGAAAATTGCATTGAAAAAAGAATATCAGGATTCGGAAGTAATCAGTTTGATTTTTCCGGCCTCAAATGACAATAATTATTTTAGAGCAAAAGGAATCCCAACCTACGGAATTTTACCCATTTTCATGACATCGGAGATGATGGAATCTCTCCATAATGTCAATGAAAAAATCCCGATCGAATGCTTAGAAAGCGGAATTCGAGTGTATCATCATCTGATTCAGGAGATCTTATTTGAACCGATTATAAACGTTGAAGAATAAAATCGTGCGGACTTGGAGCCGGAGACCGGCGACGAAGCCGACACGCTCAAATCATAATTATAAATATTTACTGTCCGATAAAACCTTTTGAAGTATCCGAAAAAATAGGGCTGTTTCGATGAAGAATACAGCCCTATTGTTTTATTTTTCAAAAAAATACATTACTTTTGTGGCGTAAAAAATAAATTAATAATACAACTATGGGAAACTCTTACGGAATATTGTGTACACACAACCGTTAGCGGTCATGGTAAACGTAATTTGAAAACATAAATTTACATGAGAATCTATATAAAAACAGTAATCCAATCTATTTTATTATTTTCCATAACAACAACCTTGGTTGCTCAAAATAAATTAATTTTCAATACAGAATCTGTTGATTCTTTATTGATGTGGATGCAAAAAGGATGTAGTAAAAATTATACCCGC
>JAKIZI010000160.1:626-862 GCA_022708105.1 Bacteroidota bacterium | reverse complement strand
GACAAGGGCGCGGTCATGATCTTTACGCGATGGGATGTACAACATCATTTCATCCAACTTATGACAGACGCTGGAATGAAACCTAAGAACGTACTTATTTGGGACAAGGTTGTTCATGGCATGGGCGATTTAAAACGGGCGTTTGCCAGCCGATACGAAAGCATATTGTTTTGGTCGAACGCGGATTTCAGATTTCCCGACGGACGCCCCACGGACATAATTCGCGTCCAGCGCGT
>JAKIZI010000160.1:351-587 GCA_022708105.1 Bacteroidota bacterium | reverse complement strand
CCTCATTACAAAAACAACCGTAAGCGGCGATAGCGTGCTCGACGCTTTTATGGGGAGTGGCTCTACCGCAATCGCCTGCATCAATACTAACAGAAACTTTATTGGCATAGAAAAAGACGATAAGTATTTTGAAATAGCCAAGAGTCGCATTGAGAAAGCGCAACAGGACGTTGCGCCAAAGGTTTAAGCGGTTATTGCATATAACTGGAAAATCATGTTTACCCATTTTGGATCAC
>JAKIZI010000160.1:0-341 GCA_022708105.1 Bacteroidota bacterium | reverse complement strand
GTATTTTTCATGTTCCTTTTTTTGTCTTATAATGAAGAAAAGTCAAGCCTAAAAAAAGTTCTATTTTTTGGAATTATTTGCTTGACAATATAATACATAGATACTATATATATATTATATCAAAGCCGAGCGGGCTAAAAACGCAAGGGAAAAGATAAATGGCATACATCACATCAGAACAAGTTAAAGCAGTAAGAGAAGCAATCAAGAAAGAATTTCCAAATTACAAGTGGTCAATTACTGGCAAAGACCATTCTTCCATTTATATCAGACTAATGGCGGCTGATTTTTCTGAAGAAGAAGTTTCTAATTATGATAACATTTTTATGTATTTTGACGAG
>JAKIZI010000015.1 GCA_022708105.1 Bacteroidota bacterium | reverse complement strand
TTGTTGTCCGGGAAAAAATAAAAACAGCGGAAAAACGAATCAAAAGTGCTTGAAAATCAAGTACACGATTTTTTTTGAAAAAGTAAGCCCCCTTCCAAGGCAAAAAGAATGCCATCCGCTCTGCCAATCAGCTTCTTTCAAAAAAAATCGGATTTTCACTCACAGATTCTTTTGTTTATAAGCTGCAACTTTTCGAAAAACAACGAGATCTTCTATAGTAGTAATGTTGTATACAAAAGGAATCAATTTTCCTATGGGCCGGGCATTGCGAAATGATTCAGACATTTCCGCCGGCAAGTCAAGTTCAAGAACTCCCAGAGCCGTGCGGAGTGTAAAATAGAAACTTGTTTTAATACATTTATTCCAGATGGAGAGCCAAAATATCGTTTTCTTTTTATAAGTTACCTTACACAACCAGGCTTTTCCGTCATTGTAGTATCTCCACTCCGGACAAAATCCCAATTCATCTGACATAGTCATCAGTGCTTCGTACACTTCAAAAACCTCTGTCCCCAATGCCTCCGTTAAGACGGAAGCATTCGGATAAACATCTTTTACTCGTAATAATTGTATTTCGTCAGACATATCCGTATATACAATGGACTAATTGCAACTATTTCTTTTTCAGTTCCTTATTTTTTCTGCTTTTTACAATTTCAACAATCACAAATCCGGCAATAGTAGCGTACATAACTAATATAAAAAGCAAGGATATCCGGTCGGCTTTAAACATACTGTCGGGTCTGAATTCGAAGCGAATTTTATGTTCGCCGGCAGGAACTTTAAGAGCTCTGAGTGTATAATTTGCCCTGAAATGTTCAACCGATTGGTCGTCAATATAGGCTTTCCATCCATACGGAAAATAAATTTCAGAAAAAACAACTATTCCGTCATGAGCGGCAGAAGATTTATATTCGAGCACATCCGGAGCGTACGAGGTAAGCACAATTTGAGCCGTTGAATCGTGGGCGGGGGTAAAATCCTTCACAAAATCGGAAAATTGCACGTCTGTAACCGCAGAATTTGTAAGATTAATTTTCCCCAAAGCTTCGCACTCTTCATTCGGATTCCCGGCAATAAATACCGAGTCAATAAACCAGGCATTGCCCATTGCCGCCGGGTTCAGTTGCGGAACAACATTGCCCGCATTATCTTTCACAATGAAATAGCGCGTATTAAGCATATTGAGTACGGGCATATTCATTTTCATAATATATTCATCGATCAAATCCTGGTACCTGCGTAATTTAGCAGCATGATATCCTCCAATTGATTTAAGATGATAAGAGGTTCTTGATTCATTAAACGTATTGGTAGTCAGATTAAGCACACGGAAATGTTTGGTTTGATCCGAAAGAATGAGCTCTTCGTAAGGTTGTTTTTTGAATTGGCTAAAATATTTTTTTTCAGAAACGAAATCTTTATCATTCAAAAATCTGCGATCCACATTCCACATATCCACAAGGACAAGAACTCCCAATGCAGCTATCATATATGGTAATTTTATCTTTTTATTCAGAAAAAGCCATAAGGTACCGGCTCCGAGCAAAATAAAGATTCCGGAACGAAGCGCATCATGACGCAACATGGAAGCACGGTCGGCAATGACAGCATCCAATAATTCTTGAGCCAACTCCGTTTGTCCGCCGAACCATTGTGTAAATTGTGCCAATACTTGTTCGTCCTGCACCGAAGTAAAATCCATCAACACACCACCCAATGCGGCAAAAAAGAGGCAAATTCCGGCTGTGATACCTCCGGCAATATAGATACTTTTAAGTACAAACTCTTTCGAACGCTCTTGGTCTATAATTGACTTCAGTGCCAAAAAGCCCAACAATGGAATGGTTATTTCAGCCACCACCAGAATAGAAGAGACAGCTCGAAATTTATCATACATGGGAAAATAGTTAAAAAATAGTTCTGTCAGCGGCATAAAATTCTTTCCCCATGAGAGCAAAATCGAAAAGAGTGTTGCTATCAGCAATGCCCATTTATAAGGACCTTTAACAATGAGCAATCCGAGAGCAAAAAGAAAAATAATAATAGCCCCGACATAAACCGGACCAGAGGTAAAGGGTTGGGTACCCCAATACATCGGCATGGTACTGCTCACTTCGGCAGCATCTTTTCTAGGAACTCCAAATTCTCTTAATTTATCAAAAGTCTTTGATTTTTCGCCGACATTATAGTGAGAAGAACCTCCTTTAAAATTAGGAATTAATAAAGTCATGGTTTCATCGATTCCATAGCTCCATTGAGTTGCATAATCCAAGTCAAGACCTTTGGTTTTATTCTCCGAATCATTTTCTTTAACCAATTCAGAGTGCCCGCCGCGCATCGTCTCCTTCACATACTCCATATTGGTCTTCACGGTAGAGTAACGGGTTCCTGCCCCTACCCCGACACATGCTGCAAACAAGAGCATTGCCACGAAGAAATCTTTCATTCTTTTTTCCTTAATATGGATGAAGAGTTCTGCAAAAAGCATCACACCAATCAACATAAAGATATAATAGGTCATTTGCGGGTGCACCATGAGTCCAAAAGCGGAAAAAAGTAATGTAAGAATAGCTCCCCACGCATATTTTTTTCGGAAAAGCAACATAAAACCTGCAAAAACAGGCGCCATATAAGCCAAACCCAATACTTTATTATTATGACCTGCTTGAATTATGATGAAAAAATAGGAGGAAAAGGCAATGGCAATAGCCCCCACAATACTTAACCATTTATTTATATTGAAGGAACGCATCAAAATATAAAATCCAAGTAAATAGATAAAAATCAAACCAATCGTAAGAGGCAGCTTTAATTTGTATAAGTTCATTAATGGAATCAAAAGAGAGACGGAAGGAGCTGAACCACTAATTTGATAGGTGGGCATTCCAGAGAACATATTTCCTGTCCAATAAGTTGTTTTACCCGTATCTTCCTTATATTTATGAATTTCAGCGGCCATTCCTTTTCCGCTAACGGTATCTCCTGCCAACAAAATCTTTCCGTCTAAAATAGGAGACGCATAAATTAATGCTATCAATACAAAGAGTACGTATGCTATAATATCCGGCAAATACTTTTTCCAATTAATTTTTTTCATATTTATAAATTTTAATTTGCAAAATTAGTGATAATTTTAAATAAACAAAGTGTTGACATTCATAAGATATAAAAAAATGTATTTTTGCAACAAGAAACCTATTGATTAATCCGTCTAATATAGATTATTTCAAAACAAAATAAGTTATGAGAATCAAAGAAGCCATAGAAGAGAGTATTGAATTAAAGAAATCCATATTGTATGACAGTATTTTGATTGCGCAGATCAGACAAGTAGCAGACGCAATCGTTTCCTCATTGCGTGCGGGAGGAAAAGTTTTCTTTTGCGGAAATGGTGGGAGCGCTGCAGATGCACAACATTTGGCTGCAGAATTATCCGGACGATTTTATTTTGATCGCCCACCCCTCGCCGCCGAAGCGTTACATTGTAACACCTCATACATCACTGCAATCGGTAACGACTACGGTTTTGAACATATTTATGCCCGATTAATCAAAGGCAATGGCAAACGCGGTGACCTCTTAATAGGATTATCCACCTCAGGAAGATCCATCAGTATTGTAAAGGCATTTGAAACCGCCCGTAAAATGGAGATCAAGACAATTTCCTTAACCGGAGAATCGGGAGGAGAACTTGTTAATTATTCGGACATCGCACTTCGCATTCCATCGACAGATACACCGCGCATTCAGGAAGCCCACATTCTCATTGGGCATATCATTTGTGAATTGGTTGAAACCGAAATGTTTATGGACTAAATTTCAATTATTTCATCGCAATTGTTTCAATCTCTACCAATACCCCCATGGGCAGACCTTTTACGGCAAAAGCAGCTCTGGCAGGTGGATTTTCATTATAATAGCGAGCATAAACCTCATTCATCGGTTTAAAGTTAACCATATCGCTCAACAGACAAGTGGATTTTACCACATCTGAAAAATTGTAACCGGCTTCTTTTAAAATGGCTCCGATATTTTGCATTACTTGCTCTGTTTGAGCCTCAATTCCTTCCAGAATTGTTCCTGTTTTGGGATTAACCGGAATCTGTCCGGAAATAAAAAGTAAACCATTCATTTCAATTGCTTGACTGTATGGTCCAATAGCTTTTGGTGCGTTTTCGGTATGAATAATTTTTTTCATGATAAATATTTATAATTGAATTATTAATGTATTTGCTATATATTTTTTTGAGTTAAACTTCTTCGCCGCTAAAGAACGAAGTTTTTCTCTTTGCGTCTTAGCGTCTTTGCGGTTATTTTTTCACTTGTTTATAGCCCCAAACAGCAAAAAACATAATATAAGCATAGCAAAGGAACAACACCACGTAGGCCGCTTGAGGGTCAAAAATATCTGATAATTTTCCATAGATAAGCGGAATAACGGCACCACCTGCAATCGCCATAATGAGCAACGCAGATCCTAATTTAGTATGTTTGCCGAGATGATGAATCGAAAGCGGCCAAATTGCCGGCCACATAATGGCATGGGCAAAACTCAATCCGATAATGGCCAACACCGATGCCAATTCTTCTGACAGTAAGGCCACAATTACCAATATTACAGACAGAAAAAGCTGAATAATAAGAGCTCTCCGCTGAGAAAGAACTTTAGGAATAAGAATAATTCCAAGCAAATACCCTACAACAAGAGCAATGAGTGCGAAGACGCCCAAATGAAGAGAAATGGATTCCGGCAATCCGATATACTTTCCATATATTACCAAATAATCAATCGAAATCACTTCTGCCCCCACATAAAAGAAGATGGCAAAAACACCATACCAAAGGTAAGGATATGAAAAAATTGTTTGTTTTCCAACATTGGCATTGTCTTCATTTTCTTCCTTGATCTCGGGTAATTTTGCTCCTTTGAGAAACAATACAAGAGCAATCAGAATTGCTGCCATAATCAGATACGGAACAATAATTTGATTGGATAATTGCTGGAGTAAGATTGTTTTATCTAATTCGTCACTCACGAGCCCAATTTGTTCATTAAGAGATTGTGTTCCTGAAAAAAGAGTAGAAGATAAGACAATAATACCGATCATGCCGGCAACTTTATTGCATATTCCCATAATACTCATTCTTCGGGCGGCAGACTCCACAGGTCCCAAAATGGTCACATAAGGGTTTGCGGCCGTTTGCAGCAAGGATAATCCTGTGCCCTGAAGAAAAAGCGCAACCAGAAAAAGAACATAACTGCGTTCCATGGCTGCAGGCACAAATAATAGTGCTCCAATGGCCATGACTACAAGCCCTAAAGACATTCCTTCCGTAAATCCGGTTTTCTTTAAAATAAAAGAAGAGGGAATTGCCATCACAAAATAGGAAATATAAAAAGCAAACGTTACAAAAGAGGCCTGAAAATTGCTTAATTCACAAGCTGTTTTCAAAAAGGGTATTAATATACTATTTAACCATGTGACAAATCCAAAAACAAAAAAAAGGGCTCCGATAATAAAAATTCCATATTGACTTCGATTTTCTTTTTTCATAGTATCAATAATTAAAGCATTAAAAGGTAAATAGTTTCAATAAACGATGCAAATGTACATCATTTTTTCAAAAATAAAAGAAATAATTTTTTTAAAGATAACGTAATCATTTTTTTGTAATTTTGCCTTCTTTAAAAATCAATAACATAACCATTACAATTATGACTGAAAAATTCACATTGAGAGACAAAGCAGCTGTTCGCTGGACAGCTTTGGTCTTACTGGCATTTGCCATGTTCTGTTCATATATATTTATGGACATTCTATCTCCCATTAAAGACTTAATGCAATCCACTCGAGGATGGGATTCTACGGCATTCGGAACGATGCAAGGCTCAGAAACATTTTTAAATGTATTTATCTTTTTCCTCATTTTTGCCGGGATTATTCTTGATAAAATGGGGGTTCGATTCACGGCACTACTCTCCGGAGCTGTTATGCTTGTGGGGGCAACCATCAATTGGTATGCTGTTACAGAAACATTCATGGGCAGTGGGCTTGAAACATGGTTTAATAACAATCTTAACTACATTCCGGGATTTGACGAATTAGGAATTTCTCCTTTTTATAAGGGAATGCCAGCTTCCGCTAAATTTGCTGCAGTGGGATTCATGATTTTCGGTTGTGGCGTAGAAATGGCCGGAATTACCGTTTCGAGAGGAATTGTAAAATGGTTCAAGGGCAGAGAAATGGCATTGGCAATGGGCTCCGAAATGGCGTTGGCACGTCTTGGCGTTGCAACATGTATGATTTTTTCTCCTGTGTTTGCAAAATTAGGTGGAGATATTGATGTTTCCCGTTCAGTAGCATTCGGTGTTATCTTGTTAATGATTGCATTGATTATGTTTATTGTCTATTTCTTTTTGGATAAAAAATTGGATACACAAACAGGCGAAGCCGAAGAAAAAGACGATCCATTTCAAGTTAAAGATCTTGGAAAAATTCTATCCAGCAGCGGTTTTTGGTTGGTAGCATTACTCTGTGTTTTATATTATTCGGCAATTTTCCCGTTCCAAAAATATGCGGTAAATATGTTGCAATGTAATTTATCATTTACTGCAGTTGATCCGAATTCTTTCTGGGCATCCAATTCAACTACAATTATTCAATATTTGATTATGTTGGTTGTCGCCGGAACTGCTTTTGCAAGCAATTTTACCAAAAAATCATTCCAATACCTTCTTTTAAGTATTTCCATTATTGGATTAGTTATTTTCTGTTATATGGGTTATATGCGTCAATCCGCAGAAACTATTTTTGCAGTATTCCCATTATTGGCGGTTGGAATTACACCTATTCTCGGTAAATATGTGGATACTAAAGGAAAAGCCGCCTCTATGCTGATGATTGGCTCTATATTATTGATTGTTTGTCATTTAACATTTGCCTTTATTTTACCGATGTTTCAGGGAAATCAAATTGGCGGAGTTCTCTTGGCTTATGTAACCATATTAGTTCTTGGAGCCTCATTTTCATTAGTTCCGGCTTCGTTATGGCCAAGTGTTCCTAAATTGGTTGATCAAAAAGTAATCGGTTCTGCATACGCACTGATCTTTTGGATTCAGAATATCGGTTTATGGCTTTTCCCATTATTAATTGGGAAAATTTTAGATAAAACCAATCCTCAAGTTGTCAGTGATTTAAAACAAGGAATTATTACTGCAGAAGAAGCTGCTATTTCTTATGATTATACAGCGCCTTTGATTATGTTAGCTTGTTTGGGAGTTGCTGCCTTGATTCTTGGGATCGTATTAAAAAGAGTTGACAAGAAAAAAGGACTTGGACTAGAATTACCCAATATAAAATCTTAATATAATTAATTTTATGAAAAAAGGAGGGCTTCAAATAGCTCTCCTTTTTTTGTATAAACAGATCTATAATCTATGTTACATATACTCAATTTTGACAACTTTCATATATTTATCCCATAACACCTTTTGAAGGCGTTGGATTAAAGTTCTTCGAATTTCTATTTCAATGGGAAGTGTTGGATCGTGATGGCTTTCGTTGATTTTTGTACCTACAAGAATATATATTTCATCACTATCCAACAGAAGTTGACACAATTGGTCTGCCGGTCCCTTTCCCAGTTGAAGATAAGGATATTTAAGCGACTCTAAAAGTTTAATCACTTTATTAAGTGTTAAAACACCTTCTGTTACAAGATCAACTCCTTCCATTTTAGAACTTGGAGGCAATGAGTTGTCCACAATCATTTCGTCCGTAATGGTTCTTCTCAATTCTCGGGAAATAATTTCACTGGTAGTTGCCCCTGAAATAATTTTTCTTCCGGGAAATTCTTGCAATTTTTGAGCAAATTCACCATCTTGTTCCATATTAAAGGGAGGCCCGGTACATATCATGGTTCTTCTTGGTTCCCGATAATAGAAAACGCAGCAAGTGAGGTCATCCTTGGGACTATGAAGATCATTTGCAGAAGCTTTTTTGACTATCTTTTCTGCCAAAAGACTCCCTGAAATGTCCGGCATTGCTTCGATCAAACTACGAACATATTCAATCAAATTATTACGTCCCCACCCTGTTGTCATTCCAAAACCCAAACCGGATTGTATAATTCCATCCGAATAAAAAATAATTCTGTCTTCCAATTGAGGGGTAAAGCTACAAGCACGCAAATCCTGGTCGCGTTTATCGGCACTCACATTTTCAAGGAAGACTTTTTCACGATTCGGCTCATAAATATATTTTCCACGCATAATAATCGTTTGAGGATTCTCAAATTCGAGAATATTTACGATTTCATCATCAATAACGGCATCCACAATTGTATAAGTTGCATAACTAAGATTTCTTTCACTGCAGACGGGCAATGCCTTCATGATAATTTCAGCAATGGTGGTTGCATTTTTATGTTCTTGAGATAAATTAAGGGCTATAGTTGCAGTAAGTGTCGCTAGAACATTTGCTTTTACGCCATGTCCCATTCCATCGGAAAGCACTGCCAAAACACGATTTTCATCTCGGATACGTTTGGAAATAAAGACATCTCCACATATTTTTTCATCTTGATGGTTGTACTGAAAATGTGCTACTTCTATATGATATTTTTCATCTGTAAGATCATACATATAAATTATTTTTGGTTAAAGAATTACTTATATGACTTAATAATTGTATTCAACATTTTTTCGGTTTTTGCGGCACCTTCGCCCAAAATAAAGCCGATTTGTTGCACCTGTAATAAATTTTCTTCAATAACTTCATTCACACGATGAATAATTTCGTCTGGACGTTCTTCTTTTGAATGCAGATTGCGAAAAAGAGCTCCGACCAATTTATTAGGGATTAATTGAAACATTACCACGTTGATTAATTTACCTTCAATTTCGACATCCCGGTTTATGCCTATTTCATTATATGTCAGAAGATAATTAAGTTGGGTAATCAACACCGAAGGTAAGAGCGTTTTGAGGTCGGCACCAATGAGATAAGGAACTACTTCATGAATATCTCGAACATCTTCGCCAAGAAGATCAACAAACCCGAGATTGGATTCCACCACTTTCATCTCTTCATTGGCAAAAACCAACCCATTATTAATTCGTCGTACCAATATAGAAAGTGCTTCATCCTTGGCAATCAGATTTTCTTTAAGATCATCAAGTACTTTTTTGGTCATTTTAAGTTCATTTTGAGCATTTTCCAACTCCTCGGTAGTTTTTTTCATGGAATGAGTTGCTTCGCGGTTCCCGATTTGCGAATAGGTCACACACATCTCCGGAATAGCAATATTCTGAGCAATTGCTTTGGCCAATCCGCGACAAGTTTCAAAGCCACATGCGCCACAGTTAATTTCCTTATTATTATTACGTTGAACTATGTTATTTAAAGCAAATTTTAATTCAAACTCACTCGGTGGCGGCAACTCATAACTTTGGTCTTTGAAGCGTGCAATCAGTTCTTTATATTTTGAATGTTTCTCAATATTTTTTTTCCATTTCTCCTCATCAAAATTAGCCAATCTTTTTTTCGTATAATCAACCACAAGGGCATGGCGCAGGTATTTCTCTCCACATTCTGATGTTCCCGGCCCCATGATACAACCCTGACAGAAAAAGAGATTCATATTCCGCTTAATTTCTTCATTATGTTCAATAAATTGCTTTACTGCTGCCAATGAATTCTCCTTTCCTTCTGCCGAAATCGTTTTTCCTTTCAGAAGTCCGATTTCCAAACCTGTAGCTTCCATAAACCCTTCCGCAATGGCATAGAGTCCCCCTTTATTTCCTAAAGGTTCGTCAAAATCAGAGAACTCGCTGAATGTCTCTTTAATATTGAATTCAAAAAACAACTTACGCAGTTCCCTGAAAGTCAACACCGCATTCACTTGAGCCAATCCATGCAAACGGTCAACTTCTTTTTTTGCTGCAATACAGGGAGTTATATGAACAATTTTCAAGTTTTCTCCATATATTTTTCGAAGCGCTATGGCAGTTGCCGCAACGGGCGTAACTGTCGGAACCAGATTTCCTACCAATTCAGGGTAGAACTTTTCCACTAAATTCACAATCGAAGGACAAGTAGAATTGATATAATATTTTCCGTTAAAATTATCCTCTGTACATTCTTTATACTTATGCGCAACTATATCAACGCCGAAAGACATTTCATTCACATAGCTGAAGCCGAGCAGACGAATCATTTTCACAAATTTCCGATAATCGGTAATATCACTAAACTCTCCTGCAATGGAAGGCGCACAAACTGCCGCTACTTTATCCGGAGAATTTAACAACATCTTCACCTCTTTTCTTGAGTCAAAATACGAAATCGCATGATAGGCACAAGCACCGATACACACACCACACATAATACATCTACTCTCATCAATATGAGGAAATACACTATTCTTCCTGACATGAATTGCTTTAACAGGACATGCTCTTACACAAGAATAACATGCCTTACATTTGCTTCCATCTAATTGAATAACACTTTCTAACATATTTTTGATTTTATTAATTCAATATAAATTACAACTTATTTCAAAAAGAATTATTTGAAGAAATGTTACGCTTTTTCAACTTTAGCAATCAATACTACATAATTTTTACCATATTCTTTAGCGCATTTAGGACAAGTTGTATACCACATATATAAGTTAACAATCTTCAAATTTTTATTTTTTAATATTTCTTCAAAATCAATACACCATTTTTTTGTATCCTTAAAATTTCCCTCATATACGCGACTGTAAAAATTGCCTGAAAAGGTCTCCTCTTCCAGTCCAGGGATTTCGTTATTAACGGGAAGATAAATATTCATTTTCCATTTAGATACATGCTCCGACAAACAAAGAATGTCCGGCAACTCCTGCCCTACATCTTGAAATTTCTTCATCAACATTCTCATCACACCCCCAAAATTCAATGGAATAAAAAATAGAGTTCGCACATGGGTTTTCACAAATCTTTTATTCTCCCATATTAAATCTTTGTCCTGCCATGATTCAGGATTAAACGGAGGACAACATATTGTTTTATTATCAGGTAAATTATTCATCATTTCCTCCTATTTTATTTATTATTATTAAGAATGAATTAACTAAAAAATCTCTATTCCCGAAAAGTAATACGCAAAGGTAATAACTTTTTGCAATAATAGATATTTTTTTATAGAATATATTCAATTTTAAAATAAAAAAAACTTCGTATCTATTTAAAGATAAATCAATACGAAGTTAAGTTTTGAGATTAAAGAATGATTTTTAGCCAATACAGCAGACCAAATTTCGATCTCCGAAGGCATCATCAATTTTGCTGACGGTTGGCCAATATTTATCTTCATGCGGCATAGGGAAAGCAGCTTTTTGTCTGCTATATGGACGATCCCATGCTTCGGCACAAACGACGGTCATGGTATGTGGAGCTCGTTTAATCACATTATTAACGCGATCGGCTTTACCTTCCTCAATTTCTCTAATTTCCTCACGAATAGAAATTAAAGCATCACATAAACGATTTATTTCGCTTAATGGTTCACTTTCGGTAGGTTCCACCATCAGAGTTCCATGAACAGGAAATGCAACTGTTGGAGCGTGGAATCCATAATCCATCAATCTCTTGGCAATATCTCCGACCTGAACACCTGCACTTTTTTCAAATTCATTGCAATCAAGAATCATTTCATGGGCACACATTCCATTTGATCCGGTATATAATATTTTATAATGGCCTTGTAATCTTGATTTAATATAATTAGCATTAAGAATAGCATATTCTGTAGCTTGTCTTAAACCATTGCCACCTAACATTTTCATATATGCATAAGTAATAGGAAGCAGGTATGCACTTCCGAATGGGGAAGCGGCAACTTGATTTCCTTTAGAACCACCGACATTAACCAAAGGATGATTCGGAAGAAAATCAACCAAATGTTCCGCCACTGCAATAGGACCAACACCCGGGCCACCGCCACCATGCGGCATTGCAAAGGTTTTGTGAAGATTCAAATGGCATACATCCGCCCCCATAAATCCGGGTGATGTAAGTCCCACTTGTGCATTCATATTGGCTCCATCCATATAAACCAAACCTCCATTTTCATGGATTATCTTAATAATATCAAGAATTGCTTCTTCAAAAACTCCATGAGTTGAAGGATAGGTAATCATCAAACAAGCAAGATTCTCTTTATATTGTTCGGCTTTTGTTCTCAAATCTTCAATATCCACTTCTCCTTCAGGCGTTGATTTTACGACTACAATCACATTGCCGGCTTTTGCAGCAGATGCGGGATTGGTTCCGTGAGCCGATGACGGAATCAAACAAATATTGCGATGGCCTTCTCCCCTACTTTGATGATAATTTCTTATCACCGTCATTCCTGCATATTCTCCGGCGGCTCCTGAATTGGGCTGGAAAGAGATTGCCTTAAAACCGGTGATCGTACATAGCCATTGACTCATTTCTTCAATCATTTCCAAATAACCGGAAGCTTGATCTGTTGGAGCATAAGGATGTACAACACAAGCTTCTGCCCAGCTTAATGGGAGCATTTCTGCCGCTGCATTTAATTTCATCGTACAGGATCCAAGAGGAATCATAGCTCTGTTAAGAGAAAGATCTTTAATCTCCAATTTCTTCATGTAACGCATCATTTCCGTTTCCGAATGATACTTATTAAAAATATCATGTTCCATAAACGGACTTTTTCTTGTTAATTGAGGGGGAATATACGATGGCAAATCTGTCGTCGGGACACAAACGTATGGTGAAAAAGTCTTTCCGGCAGCTTTGGCTAGTACTTCCAAGATTTGATTAATATCATTAAGTGTCGTTGTTTCATCAATTGAAATTGTAAAACATGTATCACAATAATATTTAAAATTCATCTGATAAGACAACGCTGTTTTTTGAACTTCTTTAGTTGATATGCCTTTAGGAACTTCAAAACAAAGGGTATCAAAGAAATAGCGATTGTATTGTTTATAGTCATATTTCTGAGCTTCCTGCGCCAAAACTCCGGCCAACACATTTATTTTAACAGCCTTGTTTTTTAATCCTTCGGAGCCATGCCACATACCATAGAATCCGGCCATAATTGCGTTTAATGCACTGGCAGTACAAATGTTTGAAGTTGCACGTTCTCTTTTGATATGTTGTTCTCTGGTTTGCAACGCCATCCGAAATGCTTTATTTCCTTCTGCATCCACGGTAATTCCTATGATACGTCCGGGCATTTGTCTTTTAAAATCTTCTTTACATGCGAAATAGCCGGCAGCAGCCGTTCCAAAGCCCATCGGAATTCCAAAACGCTGCGTAGTTCCTGTTACACAATCTGCCCCCCATTCCCCCGGAGGAACCAATAATGTAAGTGAAAGCAAATCTGCTTCGACACCGACAAAAATCTGATGCGCTTTTGCTTTTTCTACAAATGCGGAATAGTCGTGAATGTCCCCATGACCATTAGGATATTGAATAATGGCGCCAAAATAAGAATTATCCAATTCCACTTGATCTGCTTTGCCTATCACAAGCTCAATGCCTAAAGGTGCTGCATTCGTTTTTAAAATCCCTATCGTATGTTCATATAGATCTTCCGAAACAAAAAATTTAACCACATTGTTTTTAATAGCTTCTCTACTTCTGCTATTATAGAACATCAACATCATTTCGCCGGAAGCAGTTGCCCCATCAAGCATTGAAGCATTGGCGATGGGCATTCCCGTGAGACTTGAAACCATAGTTTGATAATTCAACAATGCCTCTAAACGTCCTTGTGAAATTTCAGCCTGATAAGGAGTATAAGAGGTGTACCAACCCGGATTTTCAAAAATATTTCTCAGTATAACAGCCGGAGTATAAGTATTATAATGTCCCAAACCAATATATGATTTATAGAGTTTATTTTTTGCCATAAGCGATTTCATCATCGATAAATATTCGCCCTCTTGCATTCCATCCGGCAATGGCAAAGGATTCTTTAAACGAATTTTTGAAGGAATTGTCTTCTCAATTAACTCTTCCATGGATTTAACCCCAATTACCGACAACATTTTTTTAGTTTCTTCCTGATCAGGACCTATGTGTCTTTTTGCAAAATCATCTTTTATCATACTGATTTATATTTATTTATATTATGAATTGATTTTTAATTTAAAGATGCAAATTTACATTTTTTTTTATTCTTTATCCATCGTCTTATTCTTATTTATAATGATTTTAGAATTTTTAAAATTTCTCATATGGATATTTCAATGAAGCATCAAAACATACATTCCATATTTTTAACAAAAAAATAATTCTTTTATTAAAAACAGAAATTAATAACCAAGTCTGGATGTAGAATAATAAATTATTAACAAATAAAATTTTGTTGACGTATCAATCTGATTTCAAAAAAGATAAATAGGATTGAAATAAATTATTTTTAAAAAAATCAAAAAAATGTTGCATAATCAAAAAAAAAATATAAATTTGCGACTGAAAAAACAGCACTACAACATTTCAATAATAGCTCCGGTCCTCAACAAACCACATAATAAAGGGTAATTCTCACCCCCAGAACCGTATAGAAATTGGATTAAAGGAGAAATGTTCTTCCTGAAATTGTGAACAAAATCTTAAAAGACTCTCAGCTTTAACTTACACTGAATTAAGGTCTTACAAATTAATAATTTATTATTCTAAAGATAGAATATGCCGTATGAGAAAAACTTCATGTTAATTTTCCACATAAAAGTAGAAAAATTAACTCTTACAATATATTATTAACCAAAAAAACAATCTTATGTCAAACAGCGAAGAATTCATAAATCAATTAGCAAACAAATACGGCAGAAAACGAGAAAGTCTTATGCCAATTTTGCAAGAAGTCGTAGAACAATTCTACTATTTAAGTGACGAAAACATGGTAAACATTGCAAAGGAACTAGATATCTCTACTGCAGATGTTTACGGAACGGCTACATTTTATTCTTTTTTAGCGACCGAGCGTCAAGGCAAGTATTCTATAAGGGTTTGTCAAACCATTATCTGTGATATGAAACATAAAGATGATATCATAGAAGCTATTACAGAGATGCTTGCAATTAAACCCGGAGAAACAACCCCTGACGGGAAATTCTCTCTGAATTTCACAAATTGTTTAGGTTGGTGCCATAAGGGCCCTGCCATGTTAATCAATGACGAATATTACACGGAGCTCACTCCTGAAAAGGTAAAAGACATTTTATTAAGTTACATGAAGAAATAGTTATTAATCAAAAAATCGAAATATCATGGCTACACAATTAAAAAGGACAGAACTAATTTTTAAAGAATATATGGATTGTAACGCATTAATGAAAAATGTAATGAAAATGGGCCGGGATGCGTTCATTCAAGAATTATTGGATTCAGGATTAAAAGGCCGCGGAGGAGCAGGTTTTCCCACCGGCTTAAAGTGGAAAATAGTAAAAGAAACTAACTCTGATGTAAAATACGTGGTTTGTAATGCAGATGAAGGGGAACCGGGAACTTTTAAGGACCGTGAAATTTTAACCAAAGCGTCCGACAAAGTTGTATGGGGAATGGCCTTAGCTGCATATATAGTTGGAGCAAAAGAAGGATTCATCTATCTTAGAGGTGAATACAAATTTCTAGGAACAAAACTAAGAATTGCCATCGATCGTATGGAGAACAGCATCCGAGCTTTAGGAATTAACTTTAAACTTGAGTTGGTTTTTGGTGCCGGAGCATATATTTGTGGGGAAGAAACCTCATTATTACAATCTATGGCAGGACACCGTGGCGAACCGACCAATAAACCTCCATTTCCCGTAAATTGGGGATATTTGGGCAAACCAACGGTAGTTAATAATGTGGAAACTTTTGTGAACACAATGATTATCGCTGAAATAGGCTCTGCCGAATATAAAAAATTGGGGACAAAAGCATCTCAAGGAAGTAAGCTCTTTTCTGTTTCCGGAGATTGTTGCAAAGAGGGCGTTTTTGAACTCGAAATGGGAATGACTGTTCAAGAATTTGTTGAAGAATTTGGCGATGGAGATACTAAAGCAGTTCAAGTTGGAGGGGCATCAGGATTCTGTGTTCCAAGAAAGGAATTTGCCAATACCATTATCGGTTATGAAGGAATACCAACAGGGGGTTCTATGAAAGTTTTCAACTCTTCTCGCTCCATGTATAATATATTAGAAAATTATCTAGTCTTTTTTGAAGAGGAATCCTGTGGCCAATGTACCCCTTGCCGTGTCGGAACCCAACAATTATTACGCGGCGTTCGGGCTGTAAAAAGAAAAGAAAAACCAAAATCATATTTAGATGAATTACTTAAGCTTGCCAATACTATGAAATATGCATCTAAATGTGGATTGGGCAGATCTGTCGGCAACGCTTTTAAATCCATTATTGAAAATTTTAGAGAAGAAATCGTTTATTAAAGGAGGAACAAATTATGAATAATACCGTCAATATAACCATCAACGGAACCCCGCTCCAAGTAGCAGAGGGAACCACCATACTGAACGCTGCCAAAATGTTAAATGTCCATATTCCTACACTCTGTCATCATGACGATTTATGTGTTGCAGGGAATTGCCGTATTTGTGTAGTTGAAGTCAAAGGAGATAAAACTTTAGTAGCATCTTGCGCTACTCCCGTAAAAGAGAAAATGGAAATCCTAACTAATACCCAGCAAATACGTCAGGCACGTAAACATATTTTAGAGTTGCTTTTAACCGAACACAATATCAATTGTATTAAATGTAGCAAAAGTAATAGCTGTGAATTACAAACACTGGCCCTGGAATACAGAACCGATGAAGAGTTGTTTCTCAGTCTTCGCCGCGAATCTAACCCTGATATGTCTTCCTATGCTATTCAGAAAGATTCAAGCAAGTGTATTCGTTGTACTCGTTGCGTGCGTACTTGTGCAGAAATACAAGGAGTAAATGCACTAACCATGTCTTATAAAGGAATGCATACCATTATGACGACATTTTTAGATAAACCAATGTCAGAAGTTGTTTGCACCAATTGTGGACAATGTATCAATCGCTGTCCTACCGGAGCTTTAATAGAACGTAATTATATTGAAGAAGTTTGGGATGCTATTTATGACCCGAGCAAACATGTGGTTGTCCAAACTGCACCCGCAGTGAGAGTTGCACTTGGAGAACGTTTCGCACTTCGTCCAGGACACCGCGTAACTGGAAAAATGGTCGCTGCACTCAGAAGTATGGGCTTCGACTCCATTTTAGACACCGATTGGAGCGCCGACTTAACTATTATGGAAGAAGGCACCGAATTGTTATCTCGTCTCAAAAAAGCTTTAGTGGACGGCGATGCTTCTACAGCACTCCCCATGTTCACCTCCTGTTCTCCGGGATGGATTAAATTTATCGAACACATTTACCCCGATTTCTTACCAAATCTATCTACTTGTAAATCACCGCAACAAATGTTTGGAGCTTTAGCCAAAACTTATTATGCCGAAAAAAAGGGAATTGACCCGAAAAATATGATTAGCGTTTCGATTATGCCTTGTACGGCCAAAAAATACGAAGCCAATCGTCCTGAAATGAGGGACAGTGGATTTCAAGATGTGGACTATGTTCTGACAACAAGGGAATTAGCCTCAATGATTCAACAAACCGGCGTGAATGTGAATACATTAAAAGCAGAAAATTATGACAGCATTATGGGCGCTTCAACAGGAGCCGCTGTGATTTTCGGAGCTACCGGCGGGGTTATGGAAGCTGCCATTCGAACCGCTTATGAAATCGTAACTGGTCGTGAAGTTCCGTTCGAAAAATTAAATATTATACCGGTGCGAGGCTTTGAAGGTATTAAAGAAGCATCACTCCGACTTGAAAAGGTGAAACCTGAATGGGATTTCCTTGAAGGAGTAGAACTGAAAGTAGCTATTGCACATGGACTTGCCAATGCAAGAAATTTGGTACAAGCTATTAAAGACAAAAAAGTAGAATACCATTTTGTGGAAATTATGGCTTGTCCGGGCGGATGCCTCGGTGGCGGTGGACAACCAATCCCGACAAATGTTGAAATCAGAACGGCACGTATGGAGGCCATCTACAAAGAAGATGAAAAAATGCCGATTCGGAAATCTCACGAAAATCCTGAAATCAAAGCTATTTATGAAGAATTTTTGGAAGAACCTAACAGTCACAAATCTCATAAATTACTCCATACCTATTATACCGAAAGAAATCGATATTAATTCCTTAAACTGTTCAATACATCTAAAAAGGAGGCCGTTTGTTGCCTCCTTTTTTTGTTATCATCGTAAATTCTTAAAAATTAGAAATATCTGATGCAAAATTATACTATTTTGTTTGATAATTTGATGAATTTTTTGGGTGTGACGGCTTTCCACCTACCGTCTCACCCCGGAGAAAGGCAATGGTTTTGCGCTGAAGGAAATAACTAAAGTTTTACCGCAAATTTCTTTAAACGATTATCTATCATGTGAGGTGGGATTACTTGTTTTACGATATTTACTACCGCATTAATCATTCCTTCTCTTGCATAATTTTTCTTAATTACAATTGAAATCTCCCGAACTGCCGGAGGATTATCAATTGTACGTACATGCATTCGCTGTTCCTCATTCAAAAATTCGATATGCAGCTCCGGAATTACCGAATAACCTCCATTTTTGTCCACTATTTTTACTAATGTATCAATACTCCCTGCTTCGTATTCCGTATTTTTAGTAATATTATTATGACAAAAATTAAATACTTGAGTACGCAAACAATGCCCCTCTTGTAATACCCAAATATGTTCCAAGGGTAAGTCGGTAGCTCGCAACGGCATATCTTTATCAAAATAGGAAGCAGAAAAATAAGCAACAAATTTTTCATAATATAATGGGATTTCCAAAATATCCTCATAATCCAAAGGGGTTGCCAAAATAGCCATATCCAAATCAGATTGAAGCAGATGCGTAATGATAGACGTTGTCGTCATCTCCTTAACAGATAAGGAAACTTGAGGATATGAACTCCGAAATTGCATAATAAATTTCGGAACTAAATATGGTGCTACAGTCGGAATAACACCGATGCGTAAATCTCCTGCAACTTGTTTCGTTTCACTATCCGCCAATTCAGTAATTCTGTGAAGCTCATTTAGTGTTGTTCTGCCTTGTGCAATAATCTTCTCCCCTATTGAAGTTATCGTAATCGGATGATTTCCTCTATTGAAAATGATTACGCCAAGTTCATCTTCCAATTTTTGAATCATCATACTTAATGTAGGTTGCGTAACATTACACGCTGCCGCAGCTTTTACAAAATGACGGTGCTTCGCTAAAGCACATATATACTCTAATTGTTGTATTGTCATGGTTATAGATTTTATTTATACAAAGATAATAAAAATCTATTTGATTTATAATAATATTTGTATTATTTTTGTTCTTGAAAAAACAAACAATAATCATAAAAAACAAAAAAACATGGAAAATTTGGAAAACAATGTAAATGTAATGCCTAGAATTGGAGATAAAGCTCCTGCTTTTGAAGCCGTTACAACACAAGGTAAAATTAGTTTCCCTTCGGATTTCAAGGGAAAATGGGTAATTTTATTTAGCCACCCTGCAGACTTTACGCCTGTATGCACTTCAGAATTTATGACTTTCGGAAAAATGGCTGCAGAATATGAAGCTTTGAATTGTCAATTAATAGGATTATCAATTGATGGTTTATACAGTCATATTGCATGGTTAAGAACCATTAAGGAAAAAATTGAGTACAAAGGAATGAAAGACATTGAAATAAAATTTCCATTGATTGAAGACGTATCCATGAAGGTTGCAAAGGCCTATGGAATGGTTCAACCGGGAGAGAGTGAAACGCAAGCCGTAAGAGCTGTATTCTTCATTGATCCGAAAGGGACCATTCGTACAATCATTTACTATCCTTTGTCATTAGGTCGTAACTTTGATGAAATTAAAAGAATTCTGATTGGATTGCAAACTGCCGATAATTTCAAAGTGGCTTTACCCGCAGATTGGCGTCCCGGAGACGATGTAATTGTTCCCACTGCCGGTTCTTGCGGAACTGCAAAAGACAGGATGGAAGATAAAAGTGGAGAATTGACCTGTTACGATTGGTTTTTCTGCACAAAAAAACTATCTAAAGAAGAAGTTGAAAAAAAATTAGGCAAATAAACTATTTTTAACTACAAAAAAAGAGGCTGTCCCCAAATAAAGATAGTCTCTTTTTTATTTATAATCTTGATACTAAATCACTCCCAAGAGATCATTAAGATCCCTTTCGGAAAAGAAGCACCGACCTCAACGCAAACTTTAGAAATGCGACCATCTGCCGGGGCACAAACAATATTTTCCATCTTCATCGCTTCATACTTCAATAACGGAGTTCCTTTTTTAACCATTCCACCCTCTTTAACGAATAATTCTGTAACAGAACCCGGAATGACAGAGCGAATTTCATTCAGATTTCTCTTTTTCCATCCTTTCTTTGGCGGAAACTTATGGTTAGGCAATGTCACATACTGACAATCATTAGGGTAAAGCTGAAGGGAAATGTGAGTACTTTTATTTTTTTCATTCATAATCGTAAATATTAAAATGGTGGAATTCCATGTTTTTTCTTGGGAGATAAAATTTGCTTATTTTCAGACAACTGTAGTGCATTCAAAATATAATCCCTTGTCTCATTGGGTTCAATCACTGCATCAATATAACCTTTTCCTGCAGCCACATACGGATTTGCAAACTTATCCTTATATTCTTGAACTTTTATTTTTCTCATTTCAGCGGGATTCTCAGCGGCGGTTATCTCTTTTCTAAAGATAATATTGGCTGCTCCTTCAGGTCCCATAACTGCAATTTCCGCAGTCGGCAACGCAAAAACAAAATCTGCTCCCAAATGACGAGAGTTCATTGCGATGTATCCTCCACCGTATGCTTTTCTCAAAATAACCGTAATTTTAGGGATAGTTGCTTCGCTATATGCATATAACATTTTAGCACCATGACGAATAACTCCGGCATGTTCTTGATCTATCCCCGGTAAATAACCCGGCATATCTTCAAGAGTAACAATCGGGATATTAAATGCATCACAATATCTGATAAAACGGGCTGCTTTGTCAGAGGAATCACAATCGAGCACTCCGGCAAGAACCATCGGTTGATTTGCAACGAAACCAACAGTTTTCCCTCCCATTTTGCCAAATCCAATAACAATATTGGCTGCAAAAAGTTCTTGAATTTCTATAAATTCCCCGTCATCTGTAATTTCTCTAATCACCTCCCGAACATCATAGGGTTTTGTCGGGTCAACCGGAATAATCTGTTCAATATCAATTATTTTTTTGGATATTTTTTCATCTGTATTCAAAGATGAAACAGCCTCTTCATTGTGGGATGGAACATATTTAATAAGATCCCTTATTTGTTGAAAACACTCCGCTTCATTACGAGCAAAAAAATGCGCATTTCCTGTAGTTTCGCAATGAACACGGGCGCCACCCAACGATTCCATATCAATCTCTTCACCAAGAACCGTTTTAATTACTTCCGGACCTGTGATAAACATTTTCGAAATACCGTCAACCACAAAAACAAAATCTGTGAGCGCCGGAGAATAGACGGCACCGCCGGCACAAGGTCCGAGAATAACTGACAATTGAGGAATAACACCACTGGCGAGTGTATTTCTATAAAAAATATCCCCATAACCGGCCAAAGCATTAACTCCTTCTTGGATTCTCGCCCCACCCGAGTCATTGATTCCAATGAGCGGCATTCTCATATTTAGAGCATAATCCATAATCTTGGTGATTTTTTTGGCATGCATATAGCCCAATGAACCACCCACTACAGTAAAGTCTTGTGCAAATACAGCGACTTTTTTTCCGTAAATCTTTCCGGTTCCGATAACGACTCCATCCCCGGGAAGTTCTTTATTCTCCATTCCAAATTCACGAGCTTCGTGTCTAATAAAAAGATCATACTCGCAAAACGTGTCGGGATCCAATAATTGTTCTATTCGTTCACGAGCCGTTAATTTTCCCATCTCTTTCTGTTTCGCTATTGCTTGTTCTCCTCCGCCCAATTGCAATCTGGATTTGGATGCTCTTAAAGTTTCAATTTTATTTTTCATACAATATCATTTAGATTGTAAATACATATTTTACATTTGAAGTCCACCATCGCAACGCAGCACCTGACCGGTTAAATAGGAAGACAATTCCGATGCCAAATAGAGTACTGTTTGAGCAACATCTTTTGGTGTCCCCGGTCTTCGCAATGGAATCTCTTTCGTCCATATCTCTTTCACTTCTTCTGACAATACATTGGTCATTTCGGTTACAATAAAACCCGGAGCAACTGCATTGCAACGAATACCTCTGGAACCAATTTCTTTGGCAACGGATTTCGTAAATCCGATAATTCCGGCTTTGGAAGCGGAATAGTTTGCCTGACCGGCATTGCCTCCTATTCCCACAATAGAACTGATATTAATTATTGAACCTGAACGTTGCTTAAGCATAATCGGTTGAACAGCTTTCGTTAGATTAAATACTGATTTAAGATTCACATTCATCACAAGATCCCAATCTTTTTCACTCATTCTGAGCAATAAAGTATCTCGTGTAATTCCGGCATTATTAACCAAAATATCAATACTATTAAAATCGCTGACTATATTTTGTATTAATATTTGAGCATCTTCATACGAAGAAGCATCCGAAACATAAAATTTGGCTTTAACTCCCAATTTTTGCAATGTAGATTCAACAGACATGGCTTGTTCATCTTGTCTTAAATCGGTAAAAGCTATATTAGCTCCATGACTCGCCAATTCAATTGCAATTTCTTTTCCAATTCCACGTGATGCGCCTGTTATCAAAGCGACTTTATTTTCTAATAATTTCATTCATTCGTTATTTTATCGTTATCAACTAGAGCAAATACCATTTCTGCCTGAACACATCGTTGATTATTTACTTCTGCATAAGCTTCTACAAAATAGATCAACTTTTTCTGCATATTAATTTTAGCAGTTATTTCAATGGTATCACCCGGTTTCACTTGCTTTTTGAATTTTACTTTATCAATACCGGCATAAAACGGAGTTCTCCCGATAAGGTCATCTCCTATTAACAAACAACAAGATTGTGCCATAATTTCACACAAAATTACACCCGGAACTACCGGATTTCCGGGAAAATGACCTTTTAAAAAAAATTCATCTCCGCTAACATGGTACTTCGCATGAGCTACTTTTTGTTCATCTATTTCAACCTCATCAACCAACAACATAGGTTCTCGATGAGGAAGAAATGTTTTAATTTCTTCTCTTTTCATATCTAAATAATTATATTAATATGTTATGATTCAATTTTTCTAATTACAACGGACCCATTGTGTCCACCAAACCCCAAAGAATTGGATAAAGCAATTGTAATATTGGCTCTGCGGGCAGTCAAAGGCACATAATCCAAATCACATTCAGGATCAGGTTCCAATAATCCGATTGTAGGATGAATAATACCTGTTCGTAAGGTCATGACCGAAGCTATCAATTCTGCACCTCCGGCAGCACCAAGCATGTGCCCTGTCATAGATTTAGTAGAACTTATAAGCGTTCTCCTTGCTCGCTCTTCTCCAAGAGCCAACTTAATAGCATGAGTTTCAGTAATATCATTTAAAGGAGTGGAAGTGCCATGTGCATTGATATAAAGTTCATCCTTATCCGTAAAACCTGCCTCTTTTAGTGCTATAGTCATTGCTTTGGCTGCACAAGCCGCATCCGGTTTCGGTGCTGTATAGTGATAAGCATCACAAGTATTGCCATAGCCGCAGATCTCTGCATATATTTCAGCATTTCTGGCTTTTGCATGTTCGTATTCTTCCAAAATGACAATTCCTGCTCCTTCACTAAGTACAAATCCTTGACGACGTTTATCAAAAGGGATAGAAGCTTTATCCAATTCTTCAGCACGGGAAAGTGCTTTCGCATTAGCAAAACCACCTATTGCAAGCGGGGTAACAGATGCTTCTGTTCCTCCTGAAATAATGGCATCTGCATACCCGTGTTTGATTGCCCGATAAGCCTCTCCAATAGAATGAGTTCCCGTGGCACAAGCCGTAACAACAGGCAAACAAGGGCCTTCTGCTTTTTGTGCAATAGCCACATTTCCCGCTGCAATATTAGAAATCATCATAGGAATAAATAAAGGAGATATTCTATTAACTCCCTCTTCTAACACTTTTTTACTTTCTCCGAAAAAAGTATGAATTCCTCCAACACCGGAACCTATATAAACTCCTAATCTTTCGGGATTGATAGATAATCGGCTATTATCCATTGCTTGTTGGGAAGCAGCCAATGCAAATTGTGTAAAACGATCTGCTCGTCTTGCAGTAGACTTCTCTACTCCAAAATCTTCAGCATTAAAATCTTTCACTTCTCCCACAAATTTTATCGGCAAATCACCGGGAGCGAATGAAGTGATTGGACCTATTCCACAAACTCCTTGAGTAAGATTATTCCAAAAAGTTTGTACATCTTTTCCGATTGGGGACACAATACCCATTCCGGTAATTACAACTCTTCTTTCCATAAATTTTTAGTTTTAATAAATAAATTGATGCCCCTTTCTCAACAATTCCTCAGCATCTTTAACCATTAATTCAATTATATCTTTTGCCGGTTTGGATTCGCAAATTAACCCTGCTGCCTGTCCGGCCATAAAACTTCCCATTTTTTCATCGCCATCTTTAACTGCTTTTCTAAGAGAACCTGATCCAAAATCCATTATGGTCTTATCATCAACGGTATTGTCATTTTCCATGTCAGCAAATTGCTTCGTAAATTGATTTTTCAAAGCTCTTACGGGATGTCCAAAACGCTTTCCTGTAACAATAGTATCAGAATCTCTAGCCGAAAGCACTTTCTTCTTGTAATTTTCATGGATTGTACATTCATTGGCTACGAGAAAACAAGTTCCACACTGAACCCCTTTCGCTCCTAAAATCAAAGCAGAAGCTAAACCTCTGCCATCAGCAATTCCACCTGCTGCCAAAACCGGTATTGAAACTGCATCAACAATTTGTGGAACTAATACCAAGGTATTCAGATTTCCAACATGCCCCCCGGCTTCACTTCCTTCTGCAATAATAGCTGTTGCGCCCATCATTTCAACACGTTTAGCCACTGCAACAGAAGCTACTACAGGAATAACCTTAATTCCTGCTCCCAACCAATCTTTCATATATTTAGAAGGCATCCCCGCTCCAGTGGTTAGTACAGAAACCCCTTCTTCAATAACCATTTGAGCAATATCGTCCACAAAGGGATTCATCAACATTATATTTACTCCAAATGGTTTATCTGTTAATTTTTTGCACTTTCTTATCTCTTGTCGCACTTCATCAACACCATAGTTAATGGCTGAAATCAGTCCAAGTCCTCCGGCATTAGAAACTGCACTTGCCAATGATGCATCTGAAATCCAAGCCATTCCACCCTGAAATACGGGATATTTTATCCCTAATAAATCACAAATTTCACTTTTAATCATTTTTCTATCTATTTAGTTTATTCATTTAGGTTCCACGTAATAACCATTGCTCCTGAAGTAAAACCACCTCCAAAAGCACTCAACACCAATGTATCTCCTTTTTTTAATTGAGATTTCCTACTCATTTCATCCATTAGAATCAAAATACTAGCGGATGAAGTATTCCCATATTTTTCAATATTATGAGGGAATTTATGAACCGATTGCTCCATAGTATGTCTTATACTGTCTATCATTCGCTTATTCGACTGATGAATCAGAAAATAATCCACATTCTCCGCGGTGATTCCCGCTTGATCCAAAACAATATTTATATCTTCTACGGCTGCTGAAACCGCAATTTTAAATAAATCACGACCATGCATTACCAATGGGATTGTTTGTTCATTATTGTTTAAATATGGAGTGCTCTCAAGTGTTCTGCTGTAATAAAGCACATCCGTATTTGAAGTCGTAGTAAGCCGAATCGATTTCATATCATCTCCTGCTGTTACTACAACTGCACCTGCACCATCACCAAATAAGACACTGGTATCACGTTCTTGCCAATTACAAAACCGAGTTGGTTCTTCTGCACAAACGATTAAGATATTTTTTGCCCGTTTGGTTTGAAGAAATGTTTCTGCAATATCTGAAGCATAAATAAATCCCGTACAAGCTGCATTTAGGTCAAAACAAGGACATGTAGCCTTAATTTCCCCCTGAATCATTGCACTTAAAGATGGTACAACATAATTATTGGCCACATTGGAACATATTATAAAATCTATATCCGTAGCCTTTAATCCTGCTCTCTTTATCGCTTTTTTTGAAGCTGATACAGCTAAGTCTAAAAGTGTTTCCGTTGATATAATTCTTCTTTTCTTAATACCGGTTCTGGTAAAAATCCAAGTATCATTAGTATCTAAAAATTCTGAAAGCATTTTGTTTGTAACAACTAATGATGGTAACGCACTTCCCGTTCCTATAATTTTCATAATAAATACATTTTAAAATGATTTAATGTAAAGTTTTAATGCAATTGTTTTTTATAGAAATTCTTAAAAAAACAATGCAAAACAACACTTTTTTAACACAGCAGCTCTTTTTTGGGGATAAATGTCATGTTAAAGGGGTAAAAATTAGTGATTTTTGGTATTAAAATCTGTATAAAGGGGTAAAATTTAAAGGAATTAAGGAAAAATACCGTTTATAATTTTAGTTTTTCTAACTTTTATTCACTTTTTTTTGTAAATAATATGTAAAGAGACGAGTATTTTATCATAAATTGATAATGAAAAAGCATTTTGCATTAATGAAAAAATCATTTTAATTTCAATTTAAAATACGAAATAATAAATGTAAATTTCTGACTTATCTTTGCGGCACCATCGCCTACCTTACCTTCGGACTTAGAACCTAAATCCCTCACGCCTCGGATGGCAAAACTTTGCGTCTTAGCACCTTTGCGATCATTTTTCTCATACGAAATTGAGTTCGCTCTTAGTTATCCTGATTTTATCATGAATTACTAATAAAAAAGGAACGGATTTTTACAACCCGTTCCTATAAATAATTGAGTTAATAGAAATATTAAAGAGGAGTTTCCTATTTATGACCTCCGCACCCACTCCCACTTTTTTGGTGAGAACAACCGGAATGTGCATTCTTTTCTGCTCTGCAACAAGCAGGAAGTTTGGCACGAGCTTCCGGATCTGCTTTAACTTGATCTGCATTGTATCCTAATTTACTAATTCCCAGTCTTATTTCATCGGGAGTAGTTTTTTGAGGATTATATACAACCGTAACTTTTGAGGTTGCATCATCATAACTAAAATCTGTAACCCCTTTAAAAAAAGGAACATTTTTTTGCATTAGGTCATGACACATTTTACATACTCCGTTGGTTTGAATCACAACAGTAGCATTTTTTGCTTCTTGACTCCATGCAGTCAATCCGATTAGCGTTATAAACGCGATTAAAACAATTTTTTTCATACTTTTTTGATTTTTAATAAATTAATTTGGTTTATAAAAAGGTTTAATTAAGAGTCCAACGAATTCCAAGATATCCCATGGCACCTGTTATAGGAGCATATATGATGGATGCATCGAAATGCTCTCCGAAAGGATTATCAGCAGATAAGATTGGATTTTTTTGTTTATAATTCAACAAATTTTCTCCGCCTGCATAAATTTCCCATGTTCTGAACTTTTTGGTAATTTGGGCATTTAAGATGAAAAAGTCAGGAGATTGATCCGGCAGTTGGTATTCCGGCGGATTTATACTTGTATTTGGAAGACGCATAGAGCTATTATATTGCAACGTAAGATTAAATTTCCACTTATCAAATTTTGTAGCATAGTTAAGATTTAACAAAGCTTTGTGTGGACTAACCAATGCTTTTTGCTGCAAATCTCCGGCCGTAGTCTGCCATACATTGTTAAAACGATAAGCAACTATTATTTCAAATCGTTTTAATGGATAAAAAGTCATTTCTGCTTGAATTGAGTGCGAATAAGATTTGCCGCTTATGCCCTCGTCATTTAGGTTATATACAAACACTTTTTGAGGATTTTGGTCAAAATCTATTAAAACTTGATTCATAAAATAGGTATAAAAATAGTCGATGGAGAAATTCGACTTTCCGCCTTTCATATCAAAAGACTGGACAAAGCTAATTCCGGCGTTATATGCCTCTTCCGGTTTTAGATTTTTTGAAAAATTAAAAGTACGGTTACTGATCATTAAAGAAAGATTTTCGGCTAAAACGTTAGCAGTTCGATAACCTTTTCCTGCAGATATACGAAAAGAGCTGTTGGGAACAGGCACCCATTTTAGATGAATTCGAGGTGTCCAAAAAAGCATTTTATAGAAAGCATTATAATCTAATCTCATTCCACCCATAACAACCAGCTTATCGTCAATAGTATAAGAATACTCTCCAAAAAGTCCGGGAACAATTTCTTCGCGAGTTAAATTTTCTTGACCTACAGTTTGAGTAATATTCGATAATTGTTCATCCAGAAAATCCATCTGTAAACTTCCTCCAACGGTAAGTTTATGACGTTCACTCTGTCCGTATCTATTGGAATAAAGAACATTGGCATAACCGCTAATCTGTTGTGCATTGTAGTTCTTTTTACCAAAGAAAGATTTATTATGATGAAAAGTAAAAGCCAATACCGTTCCTATACTTTCATGCTCTCCTTCCAACAAAAAACCATTTTTGGTAATCACATTTAATTTATTCGTTCCTATTCTAAGCCCATAAAGTGAATCCATCCCGGCGGGAGTTTTATAATTGTATTTCATTTGCCCCCCCATTCTATCTTCCCACATATAACTCAACATCGTTCTGCCTTCAAATTTCCCCGGTTTTTGATAATCCCAGCGATTCATTGCATTTACTTGATAATTAATCGGAATATCAATAAAAGAGTCATGATTCATATCTAATTTAGCAAACTGTCCCTCTGTATGTAGTAATAACATGGTGGAAAGATTTTCTTTTATTTTAAATACTGAATTCAAATTAAATTCAGCTTTTCCCATAGAACTTCCATATAGATTAATGAATAGCTTTTCTGTATTGGTTTCAGGTTTTTTATAATCAACATTAATCTGGCCTGTAATTGCCTCATATCCATTTGTTACAGAAGCAGTTCCTTTTGAAATACTAATTCCTTCCATCCAAGTTCCGGGAACATAGCCCAATCCGAATTGATTAGAAAGCAAACGAATATAAGGAGTATTTTCAAGAAGGATTTGACTATAAATTCCGGCAAGCCCAAGCATTGATATTTGCTTGGCCCCACTCACGGCATCTGCATATTCAACATCAACAGCCACCGTATTGTCAAAACTCTCTGAAAGATTACAACAAGCTGCTTTGCGGAGTCCATCAGTAGAAATAACTGTGGTTAATATTGGTTTAACTGAAATGTAGGCGCCTTGTCTGCTTGCCTCAACAGAAATTGCGGGAAGACTATGGGCTGTAGAAAGCACTATATTTAACTCTGTGCGATTTCGTTCCACTGTAATGGTATCATTTTGATATGTAGAATATCTCACAATCAATATATTAGATTCTTCTACTTTCGGAAGCGCAAACATTCCATTTTGGTCAGTAACGGTTCCTACACTGGTATTTTGCCACTGTAAGATTGCCCCGACCACTGGAGTTCCTTCTTCTGCTTCATTATATTCCATTACTTTGCCTCGAAGTGATTGTTGGGCATTTCCTATCTGAATAAAGCAAAGCCACCCAATGATAAGGATGATATATTTTTTCATAATGTACATAATTATTTTGATTTATAATTCATTGAATCTCTCTTTATTTTTTTATAAAGAAAGATTAGTAACTAATATAAAATCAATTAATTATGCGTAATACACCCGTTGATGAAGAAAATCTAGTAATCGATCTCCTTGGAGGTGGAAAAAAGAGGGAATAAAAATATTTTCTTTTAATCTTTTTTCAAGAGAAAGATTGCTGAAAAATTGTGTAAGGAAAGCTTCTTCTCCGACTTGTATCCATTGCCAATGAGCAGGAATTACGGATTGAGAGGCTTTATAAAAATCTTTAATTTTAAAAAAATAATACTTATCGTGTGCATGATGGTGATGAGAATCCGATTTCTCTGCATTCGGTATTTCGCAAGATTCCTCGTCTCCATGGTCTTCACAACATTGTTGAGCCACGTATTCACGACAATGGTCACAGCAATGATGCACTGTTATTGCAATTCCCGAAGAAAATACAAAATATACAACAAGCAGTAAAAAAGTAAAAAAGTGACAATGTTGTTTTTTCACGATTTTATAAAACTTTCTATTTCACATTGCAAAGATACACATAAAAACAATTCCATGCATTTATCCTTTTGATGTTTAACGAAAAAAGTATCAAAAAATTACATATCATCTCCTGAATAATACTGAGAGAAAAACTCTTTCAGAATAATTCTCAACAATGAATAGGCAGGTACTGCGAAGATCATTCCCAAAACTCCTCCCACATGACCGGCAACAAGAATGACAATAAAGATTTCAAGCGGATGTGCATGAACACTTTTTCCATAAATTAAGGGTTGTAGCACAAAATCATCTAATAATTTGGTTATTGCAAATGCTGAGATGACTTTGATTAAAAGCATGGAGATAGCAGCAGAATCAGGAGACAGCGGAAAAATTCCGGCCAAAGCGATAAAACTGCTCAATGCTAAAGCTATCAGAGGCCCTACATAAGGAATAATATTCAGCAATCCTCCAAGGAAACCTATCAATAAAGGATTGGGAACTCCTAAAATATAACACAGCAATCCTTCTAAAGAGCCTACAATCAACATTTCAATAAAAACTCCGGAAAAATATTGAACCAACTGTTTTTTAATTGCTTGTACAATATTGGTAAAATTATCTCGATAAGATACAGGGATGACTTTACGAATTAATTTAAAAAAGATTTGATTATCTTTAAGAGAAAAGAACGTCATAAATAAAACAGAAAATAGTCCGATAATCATAGCAGAGATTAATTGTATTGCATTTCCAAAAACAGAGGTTAGGCTAAATTTTTGTAACAATTGCTTCATCTGGACGGTGATAATATCTGCAAGGTATTCTTCTTGAAGCAAAAAACCGTGTTCTTTAAGAATTGTTTCAGATTTTTGCATCCATAAGTACAAATTATCCGTAATTAGCGTTGTTTCAATACTCAGAATTTGTTGAATTTCAGAAACGATAAGTGGAACAAAATAGCGAAAAAAGAGCACAAAAAGAGTCAGCATAACCAACATGGTAATAAGGGCAGCTAAGCTTTTAGGCATTTGAACTTTTTTATACTTAATTTTCATCATTAAATTAACCAAAGGAGTTCCTAAAATTGCCAGAACAAGTGCAATAAACATATAAATCAGAATATCTGAAAAAAACCAAGCTGCCGCAGACATAGCAATAAGGAAAAGCAATATCGCAATAATTCTATTATTATTCATATTGTAATAATATTAATCTTTTAAGGTACTTTTTGTTGATTTTACATTACTTCTGATTACTTTCTTTTTGGAAGGACTTTTCCAACTTTCCAGAAAATCTTTTTTATTATTAAACTCTTTTTTAAAAATAACAGCAACCCCTTGAGCATATGGTGAAGATTGGGTTAAAGAAGAAAATTGATTGGTTACATTAAATACCTTAACTCTCCAATTTTTAGATTCATTCAATGCATATTCAATACTATAATCTCCAATAAAATTAGTCCCATTGTCGAAATTATTTGTTTTATCGTTGGTATAGCCGAAACTTCCTTCAATAATAATTCTATCATTAAAAAGGCTTGTTGATGCGGAAACACTATACTCTTCGGCATGCGTTTCATCAGCATTTCTATACTTAAGGCCGATATCAACATATTTTAAATTTTGAGAAATAAAATTATTAATGGTATTGGTTAAGAGTTCCACCCCCGAATATTCAACTGCAGAGGCAACCATATTTGTTGTATTTTGCTCCGATGACTCAAATTTCCCGAGAACAAGCAAAGAAAAAAATTGTCGTGTTCGGTTTTCGGCTACAGTAGTATCAATGGCACTATAAAAGAGGGTAGATATATCATTGGAACTATTTGGCAATTCAAAAGAAAAATCAATAGAAGGATTAAAAAGACTCCCAATAAGGTGAATATATGCATTTACCGGAGTGCGTCTAAGGTTCGTGGCTCCCGCAATATCTTGTGAAATGATTTCATTTAGAGAAGCATTTGTTTTGTATACTCCGCTTAAATTAACAGTTGCAAGATCAATTGGGCCTACAAAATTGATAGTCCCACCCGGAGTTAACGTTAACTTTTTATCAATTATATCTTTTAATGTCAAATGGAACGATCCGGATTGCAAGGCTAAAGTTCCTGTGAGCGACATGTCGGAAGAGGTGCTGTACATAAATCGGAGCGGGCCTTCTACCCGTGCTTGTAATGTTCCGCCAATAGATGGGTCCAATTCAATTTGCACCATAGCATCTGGAGTAATAGTAACATTAAAGTCAAACTCCATTTCCATCGCATTTTCCTGTTCTTTTGGATTTTGTATACTTTTTTCTACATTAGGAGGTGCTTTGAAAACAATTACGTCTGATTCTGAAGTACTTTCACTGAAATAGAGAGGCAAAAAGAAGTTTGTTCCTTTACCGGTGACAATATTATTTCCCGAGAACTTCAATTTTTTCTCATCTCCGCTGATTAAAATTTTTCCTTTAACAAATCCATCTCCATAAAAAGGCATATCAAGTGACTTTGCAGTATTAAGAACTAAAATTCTATCCGACTCAATAGTCAGATTCAGTTTCATGTTTTTAAATTTATTATGATGGACATAACCATTTAAAATTGCCTGATTATCATACTTATCTTTGAGTACAATTTTATTAAATTCAAGTCCTGTTTGATTAAATTCAATCTTCTGATTTTCAATTTTGTATATTGTATTAAGAGGAGCTATTCCCAATTCAGCTTTTTTCAAAAGAACTTTTCCGTCAAAATAAAAAGTATCCGGTTTCGCAATAAAAGCCAATTCTGCTGAAGCATCCCCTTTCACATAATGACTGAATGAGGATAAGAAAGGCTGAAGAAATCCGACATCAAGTGAAGAAACGTTTGTATAAACAGCAAATTGCTTATTTTTAATATCATAGCCCCCATTAAGTAAAGCTATTTTTCCTTTTTCTTTTTCAAAAGAAGCATAGGAATAATTGGTAATATCAGCAGAGTTTATACTATTTTCTGAAGTATAAATTCCACCCACGAATCGCACATCGTTTTGTGTCGGCAAAGTAGCTAAAACAAATATATTTCCAAATTTGGTTTCATTAAATACAAAATCACTGATTAAAGCTTTTCCGTTAAGTATATTTTTCCCTTTTTCAACTGAAAAATTAAATTCAGAAGAGATATCTCCTCCCAAATTAATACTTTTATTGTCGAAAAACGAATTTAAAATAGAAAGGTCTACATTTGTAATATCAATTTTTAAAGGTAAATTTTCTTTTTGAGAAAAAGTTCCATCTAACTTCAAACTACTCTTATCTGCCGAGAGCAAAAGATTGTCAAACTCAATACGATCTTTCTTTATTTGAATTTGATTTTCATCATTAAAATGCCAACGATAATTCTTAATCGCTAACTCTGATTCATTATAAAATTGAAGAATATAATGAGACAAATTTGAAAATTGAACTATTCCCGAGAGTTGAGAAGGCAATAAAGAGACAGATTCGGGATTTTTCCAGTTCAAATCATACTGCACTCGATTGCATTCAACAGCCGAATTCAGATTGATATTCTTAAAAGAAAACGTATTATCATTTACCGGAAAACTAAATGAATCAACTATACACGTGAGAGAAAAAGTTTGATTCTCCATTTCTTTTCCTTTTAATCGTAGATTAGAAATACGCATTTTCGGATTTAAACGAATATAACGTGTTCGAACATCAATACTATCACGATCATGTTGGGAATTGATATAAAAAAAGATTTTAGAGGTAGGTGCAATTGCCAAACCGGGAGTGAAAAACGCAAGTAATTGACGCGTTTGATAAGTCTCTAACTGAAAAGAGAGGTACTGATCCGAGGCATTTTCTAAATGAGCAGATAATTTCTCTCCTTCTGAAGTTTTCTTTTCAGGCATAAGATTTGGGACATAGCGATAAGCCAATTCGGAAAGTGTATCCAAAAGTTTTGAAATTGGATAGGTCGTGGACATAGATGCATTGACAATATCAGAGGTTAATCTGTATTTGCGAACACCCTCCGTATTTAGTGCAATAAAACGCAAAGCTTTTGTCCGAAAAACTTTCCCATCTTGTACATAAGAAAGAGAATCAAGCATCAAGGCTCCGGTTAAATTATCAATATTTGAAGCATTCCCATTGATTTTCAGAGAATTTACAGAAAGATGAAGATCCGGATATTTTTGCGCAAAATAAATTACCTTGTCGAAGCCTTGAGCAGTAAGACTGTCTACTGTTTTAAATTGTGCTGCAATCTTTCCGGCGGCAAGGTCTGAAATTGACAACGAAGCTATATAATTGGGTAATTGCCCGGTAAGATCCACATTTCCATCAAGTGAAAAGCATATATTCGTGTCTTTGGAATCAACGGTTGCCCTATATTTACGATCCGCATACACTCCTTTAAAATCGACATTTTGGAGCATATATTCTTTTAATTGAATTTTATTTACTCTTCCAGTAACAACAGCCTCAATTGAAGTAAAAAAATCCTTATTATCGAAAGGCATTTGTGCTTTTCCTATAATTTCAGTCTCCATAGAAAGATGGCCCAAAATTGGCTCTTGGTTTATTAATTTTCCGAGATTTAATTGAGGAACACCTATTTCCCCTGAATATGCCAATTCTCCGGTAGAATCAGAAACAGAAAAATCAACTAATGCACTCCCAAATGTAGAATTGATGTTTAAAGCTGTGGAAAATTGAGTCAGACGTCCGGAAAAATCACCTGTCAAATTACAATTTGTCATGGGCAACAAAGATTTTGGAATTGGCATCTGCTTCTTTCCGGGCAACCCAATCATTGCTAATTCTGAAAAATTGAAATTTGAATTCCGAATATCCAAATCCATATTCAATTTTCGCATATCTGTAATATTTTGAAGATAAAAATCACCCTCTACAAAGGTGCTATTTCCATAATTTACATGTAATGATTGCAGGTTAATATCATTAACAGGTCCTTTTACTTTTCCTTTAAGAATAACACTATTCGTCATTCCTTTTAATGAAGGAACAAAATAGGCAACATCTTCGGTATTAAGTGTAGAAGGCCGAACATCAACTTGCAAATTTACACTATCCACAAATTCACCCAAAGAGCTCCAATCGGAATACTGAAAAGCCAAATCCATAAATACATGGCTCTTGGAAGTAACGACAAGTGCATTATTTAACGTTAATTGATGTTCATTAATTCTGAAATCTCCGGATGCATTGAGCAATTCAAAACCTGTATATTGATTAAAACCTAAGCGATTTATTTTAGCTGATATATCGGCACGATTAACCGTAAAGTGAAGACAATCAAAATGGATATCACTCAAAACAAAATAGGCATAATCAATGTCAGAATTCTTTTGATACAATCGCTTTTCATCATTTTCATATCGAAATTCTACTCCATCCAATCTAAGTCTATCTGCTTTGAGCAAAAAACGAGTTTCCTTCTTTTTAAAATTATCCGCCCAAAGAGCAATATTAACACGTTCATCCCCTTTATATTGGCGAACTACAACTTCCCCACCTTCCCCAACAATCGTACCGAAATGAAGATACATCGGAGATAGTTTCAGTCTTTTAAATCTCGTTTTGGCATAATCAACACGAATCATATCATTATGACGATAATCTTTGATCACAAATCCATAAACCTCCAATTGAAAAGTAGGTGTTAAATAAATATTTTGGATTGAAATCTCACTTTTCCATTTGTCGGACAAACTTTGGGTAACTTTATCCACCAAAGCATTTTGAATCGGCTTAATAAACAGCGCACCCACAATTAAAAAATCAAGAGTTATGAATATAATCACAGCCCAGAGGAGGATTTTTCCTATTTTCCCGATTTTTTTAGTAATTTTGTGCCCCAAAACTGTATAATTATGTCAACCTATATTCTTGGTATTGAATCTTCTTGTGATGACACCTCTGCCTCTGTAATTGCCAACAACACCATCTTATCAAACGTAATTGCCTCACAAAAAGTTCATTCCGAGTTTGGCGGTGTGGTTCCGGAATTGGCTTCCCGTGCACATCAACAAAACATTATTCCGGTGATAGACACAGCACTCAAACGTGCAAAGATAAATAAAAATCAATTATCTGCAATTGCGTATACAAATGGGCCCGGATTACTCGGTTCCCTATTGATAGGGAGTTCATTTGCAAAAGCAATGGCATATAGTTTAGGCATTCCACTGATTGAAGTTGACCATTTACAAGGTCATGTTTTGTCGGTATTTTTGGACAAAACCGAACAACCTAAAAGAAAACCCGAATTTCCGTTTCTATGTCTGACTGTTTCCGGAGGGCATACCCTCATTCTTAAAGTTCATGATTATTTTGATATGGAAATTTTGGGCAGAACAATCGATGATGCTGCCGGCGAAGCCTTCGACAAAGCAGCTAAAATTTTAGGACTCTCCTACCCCGGAG
>JAKIZI010000159.1 GCA_022708105.1 Bacteroidota bacterium | reverse complement strand
CCTCCTCTTTGGGGTTCTTGTCTATTCGTATGGGAAAATCTTATTTACGATCTCTCTGTTATCAAATTGAATATAAATTCCTTCTGATGCTGCAAAAGGAGGCTCATAATAATACATTGAATCAATAGAGTTTTCAAATGATAATCGTTTAGCATCCGGAGTTCCCATTATTTTTAACACTTCGGCTTTATTCATACCAATAATTATTCTCTTTGAATTCTCTACATTGTTCCTTGCTTTAGATGCATTAGGGTGTAGAAAAATAACACCAAAGATAAATGCAAGTATTCCAAACAATACAATTAAAAGAATAATCCTATTACGTTTATAATTCATATTTACCAGTTATAAATTACTCTTGGACTATAAAAAAAGTTTCTCATTTGGTCTGTAAATGTACTTGGATAAAACAAGTTCTGAATACCACTATATTGCATATAGAATTGATAACCAACTCCATTTGAATAAAAGTCTTGAGGATCCATTCCACTTGCTTGCCCAATACTCCATTGAAACACCTCCAGTAAATTACCAACTGCCGCAGGTTGTTTTCCAACAACTAACATATGGCGCATGTCAAGAACTCTTCCATCATGTGGATTTACAACATATCGCATGTTTGGGCCTCCTGGTTGAGAACCTAAAAATGTTTTACTCCTATCTTGTCGTTGATTTATAATCTCACTGCGTGTAAGTCCCTTATTAGCACTAAGGAACTGATCCATTGTATAAATAGTTTCTCCATGTCCATTTTGATAAGAATCACCCCCTTGTCCTGCGGGTTTCTTTTCCTCTTCAGTTTCCTCACCATCAATATCAGGGTGTATTTGTACGTTAAAGCTCATACCTGGTGTTTCAAATGAGCTAA
>JAKIZI010000158.1:297-873 GCA_022708105.1 Bacteroidota bacterium | reverse complement strand
AAATCATATTTGCTGATAGTTCTTTCAATTCTCTTTCATATGCTATTGATTGTCCCGAAATAAAAATGATCGTGAAGGCTAATGTTAAAAATGTGAACACAAACTTATGAGTCATTCTATTCATTTTATTACCTACCTTTCTATCGCCATAAATTATTTCAAGAATCTTTAAGATTTATCAGTGTAAGAAGAATAAACCAGTAAGAGAATTTAAAAAAGTAAACAACAAACATGCCCTTAATCCCTCTTTATCCCGGTAGAGCAGGCAGCTCTTTTCTTTACTTTACCGCGCCAATTTTTAAATTTGGCTGTTCACCTGAAAAATCAAAATCAAAATCTGTGTTTACAACTCTCAACATCATTTGCATTAACATGCGCAGTAAGCGCATCTTCTGCTTTTGAATAAAATTCGTGTTTCCCGATGGTCATAACGACCTCGATAATTTTGAAATGGTAAATAGAAAAGCTCCGCGTATTTGCGGTGGTATTGATAATTACACCTAACATATTAAGAATGTCAACAGCAAATAACGCATTTATACGGTTTATTTACCCTTAGATTCCCTATAAATACGT
>JAKIZI010000158.1:0-282 GCA_022708105.1 Bacteroidota bacterium | reverse complement strand
AGACAAAAGACCCTGACAGCATTCTTCTCGGCAGACGCATCCGAACCCTGAGAACCATCAAAGGACTGACTCAGCAAAAGCTTGGTCAGTTGGCGGATGTTGATTACAAGTTCATCAGCGAAATTGAACGCGGCAACATGAACCCGTCTTTCAAGGTGCTTGTCAAAATTGCACATACGCTTGATATTGACCTCCCGGAGATTCTCCGCTTTGAGCAGGAAATATCGGAATCGAAGGAACTGGAGAAGCGCATTCAAATGATTCTGAAAGATCTATCCGCCG
>JAKIZI010000157.1:410-879 GCA_022708105.1 Bacteroidota bacterium | reverse complement strand
ATGGCATCCAAAGAATCGTCAATCCGTGCCGGATCCCAGCCGATTGAATCGGGAAGCAACCCATACTGCTGCAACCTCCCTTTTGCCGGTTCAAAAATCTCATCATCCGAACCGGAAACATCATACCCTTTTTTATGCAGTGCAATAGCCAAATTATGCATGGCACTGCCCCCAATAGCGATAAAGTGAACTTTCATGGTACAAGATTAAAATGATACCTGCAAAAATAAAACATTCCCTGTCCAACTATTTTTCAACACGAAAAGATTAAAAACTACGCAAAATAAATGCTCAATAACCATAATAAAAACAAGAATGATATTACTATTTATTAGGGCGTGTCGGCTGCGCCGCCGGTCTGACGTCCCTAATCGGGACACCGGAGGTTTTTTTTATTAGACCGACGGCGAAGCCGGCACGCTCTAATAAATATTCTGTAGAAGGAGAAAATGTAAAATCTCTTTTTTGC
>JAKIZI010000157.1:0-361 GCA_022708105.1 Bacteroidota bacterium | reverse complement strand
AAATTTGCAAAAAATAAAAATGAAAAAGTTTCTATTCTTACTTTGTATGTTTGGTGTGGGTTTTGGGCTGTATGGACAGACCGAAGTCGGGTACGATAAGGAAGAGGGAATTGCGGAATTGGAAGAACTTCATAAGTTTGTTTGGGCTAATTTGAAAGAAATAGAAGGGTATCGCATTCAATTGCTGGCGGCCTCCGGGGTTAATTCGAGAAATTCCGTGGAACAAGCCCATCAGGAGTTTCGTGCTTCATTTCCCGATATTCCTTCCTATGTGAGTTATGCGGAGCCATATTTTCGCCTCAGAGTAGGGAATTTTGAAACGAAACTGGAAGCCCATAAGACCTTGATGTTGTTGCGTCCC
>JAKIZI010000156.1:563-888 GCA_022708105.1 Bacteroidota bacterium | reverse complement strand
TATAAGCGCAGTAGAAAGCACATATGTTGGTAATTGCCTGGTAAATGAATATGCACGTCATATAGCCTATGAAATTTATTCCAATCATAATCATTCAAATATAAACTATCCAGCACAAACTATGCCTGCGAAGGTCCAGACAAAGAATGAATATAAGAGTTACTGGGGACAAAGCAATGAAATTAAGAAAGAAGCAAGCAATAAAGAATCCTCGCAAAAGATCGAAAGAAGTTTCCAATTATCGGGAGAGAAGTCGTCAAGCGAAATAAATGTCCATCAAGTGCCAAGATCAACAAAAAATAAATTAGACCAAGAAGCATATCTG
>JAKIZI010000156.1:0-548 GCA_022708105.1 Bacteroidota bacterium | reverse complement strand
AATGGGGTACGCGTGAAGACCATAGAAAGATGCGTGCGCATGATTGGGGTGATATGCAAAAACGCCGCAAAGAATAAGTTTCTTTATTAAGGTAAAAGAAAGCGTTTAACCCGGCGCTACAGCCGATCGCAGCCCGCTGGGCTGCTCCGGCTGAGCTTTTCGTTGTGCTAAACAAGGTTTTATGAACAAAAAATTTCCAATTCTGGAATATGACTCAACCCGCATTGCTTTTATCGAGCCTTCAAAGGTCATCGCGCCCCTGGATATGCCTGAGTTTTGTGTAATCTGTTTTTTCAAGGATGCGATCGATAAGGTAGTAACCGAACACAATGCAAAGGTGTTGGTCACAGACTATTGGGAGGATGGGCCTCATCCAATTTATGAAATACAGTACTGTGATAAGAGATTGGCATTTTTTCACCCAGGTGTTGGTGCGCCACTGGCTGCAGGCCTGCTCGAAAAGGTCATCGCTTATGGTTGTCGGAAATTTATGGTCTGTGGCGGCTGCGGTGTTCTTGATAAACATATGACAGTTGGTAGCTTCCTGG
>JAKIZI010000155.1 GCA_022708105.1 Bacteroidota bacterium | reverse complement strand
TAACGTTTTCAGCATACCCGACGCCGCGCGGCCGTTTGCGCGGTGTGCCGAAGGCCGAGGAGCGCAGCGACGAAGTGGGTATGCTGTGTTGTGCGCCGTAAAAACCATATCTTACATAAGTTTTATAGAAACGTTCTTACCTAATGCTTTAGCTACTTTCATCAAAGTAGAAAGCTTAATGTCTTCAGAATGATTTTCGATTCGAGATATTGCACTCTTCGTTGTCTTTATTTTTTTGGCTAATTCTTCTTGTGTTAGGCCGCTTTTTTCTCGTTCTTGTCTAAGAACTAAGCCAATCTTAAATTCTTCGAAACCTATATCGTATCGATGTGCGAAATCAGGATCTTTAGCTTTTCGTTTATTTATGTAGTTTTTTAAATCACTCATGTCTTTCTCCTTTTAAAATAATCACTTCGATAATTCTCTGCTTTTTTAATTTCATCAATTGGTGTTTTTTGTGTTTTTTTAATAAAACCATGTGTGAGAATTATTTTTGAATCCTTATCGAAAAAACAGAATATTCTAAAAATATTTGAACCTTGCTGAACACGACATTCCCAAATATCTGAATTAACAAGTTTTTTGAAATATGTGGATGGAAGCATTCCATGCTGCTCTAATATTTCTAGCACCCAGGTAATCTTTTGAACAACTTTTCCCGGAAGAGAATCGAGAAATTCTTCTACCGGACAATTATCGTCTTTTGTTCTATAAAAAAGTATAGTTCTTTTCATGATTTAATGGTTAACATGCATGAGAACAGTTGTCAATGATTTTTGATGTAAAAAAAGCTATGAGGTTTTTATGGCGCACAACGTTCCCGGCGTATGCGACGTTTTCACCGTAGCGCAGCGGAGGTGAAAATGTGGCGAAGCCCAAGCGAACGCAGT
>JAKIZI010000154.1 GCA_022708105.1 Bacteroidota bacterium | reverse complement strand
GAACGAGCCCGTGCAAGCCTCCCCATGCTTTTGAGTCGAGAAATTGAAGGTTTTGGTTTTGCATTGTCGTGCGACTTTCTCAAAGAAATGGGCTATATCAATTTTCCCAAACCCGATGTCCACCTTCGTGATATTTTCACGGCTTTAAGTCTCTGTGCCAATAAATCTGACGATTACCAATTATTCAAAGCCGTAATTCGCGTGGCAAATCATGCCGGTGTCTCTCCGTACAACGCCGACAAAGTATTCTGGTTGATTGGCAGTGGTTATTTCTACAATGATTTGCATTTAGGCAATAAGGGGCGCGTAGGAAGTTACAAAAAGGAATTCATTGAGTATGCAAAACCTTTGCTTGAAAAAATATAATCCCCAACCCGTTGCTACAGCCGATCGCAGCCCGCTGGGCTGCTCCGGCTGAGCTTTTCGTTGGCCGCCTCGCTGCGCGCGTCGGCCAACGGCGGAGCTCAGCTCTCGCTGTTCAGCTCCTTATTGGCGCCTGACAAAGAATGCGTTCTGTGATAGTAAGGAGATATAAAAATAATTAGGCCTAGCGCGCTGATTCGCTCGGCGCCAACAAGTCGCTGCAGCTCGTGTCACAGGTCTGCATGGTCCGCTTCGCGTCCCGGCAGACCTTATGCCACTGCTGAGCTCCGCCGTTCTGTCAGTGATAAGAATCGAAATAGCATTCAATGATATAAAATCTGCACATTAAATGGAGGTCTGCTTATGAGCGAAGGATTAACTTTTGATGCATTTGAAAAAGAATGGCTAGAAGATATTATAGCTGGAAGTCCGAACACAATGGAGCTAGGCAGGCGCTTCTCAAGAAAACTGATCAGTCAGTGGCTTGATTTTACGGAGGATGTCGAATCGCCAGACGACATCATTTACTGTGATGG
>JAKIZI010000153.1:598-906 GCA_022708105.1 Bacteroidota bacterium | reverse complement strand
GTTCAAGTCGTTGAACATACTCTTTAATAATATCACCATAAGCGGTTTGTGATGGATTATCGGAGATTAATTCTAATTCAATTTCGTAATACCCTTTTTTTATTTGTTTTGTAACATAATATAAAACAGGATAATTATATTTTCGGGCAAAATATTCTCCTCCGTATATCATATCCGTTTTTTGATTTAGAAAATCAAGTATGAATGATTTATTCACATTAGCAGGCGTTTGGTCGCATAACATCATATATGCACTTAACTTATTTTGTTCATCATATTCTTCAATAACATCACGTATGGTTTTAGCG
>JAKIZI010000153.1:333-588 GCA_022708105.1 Bacteroidota bacterium | reverse complement strand
CTGTACCGTAGCGAGTTCGGAAGCGATTAATAGTTTTTTCAAACGATTTATTGGTATTTTCTTTCCCAACGCCTATGCCATGGTGCTTGAATTGCATAGTCAACGATAACACCATCCATTCCCAATTATTATAATGACTTGACAATAAAATAACACTTTTATTTTGATCAAAAAAATCATTAACGAGTTTGGGATTTTTACATCGATATCGTTTCATGATTTCTTTTTTTGAAAAGCTCAACATTTTAATTCCTT
>JAKIZI010000153.1:0-323 GCA_022708105.1 Bacteroidota bacterium | reverse complement strand
AAAAGATTACAAAGGTGAGAATAGTATTCTTTTTCCATTTTAAGTAAACTATTCTTCGATGCTGTTGGAAAGGAATTTTTTAGATTATTTTTAACGGTTTTAATCCGATATCGGAAAAGGGTATAGAGAAAAAACCGGATAATTCTTGCTATTCCGTATAAGACAGGCATCGGAAGAAAAGAAAGAGGGTATAATATCAAATAAATAACAATATTAGTTCCCATCTTTAGCATTTTCAATAAATGAATCAACCAATTGAGGAAGACCGGTTCCGGCTTTCTGTGATATTCGAATTACCTTTCTGTCAGGAATATTTGTTTGAT
>JAKIZI010000152.1 GCA_022708105.1 Bacteroidota bacterium | reverse complement strand
CATTGCATCCTTATTTGCCTTTTTGTTCGCGCGGCTCTCCGGGGTGTCTATCCCGATCAGCCTGACTGATGCATCCTGTCCTTGATAGCGGACCTTGATTGTGTCGCCGTCAACGATCCTTACCACTGTCGCATTTTCTAATGCACATAATAATAGAGGAATAGGGCAGGTGAGCAGCAAGACCATGACAACTTGAATCAATATGAGCACAATCTTCCTGACTGTCATGCATGTATATTACTTTTTTTATTACCGCTTATCATTAGTGAAATCGACTTTTGTAACCCATTTATATTACTATTGAAATTAGAGGCAGCTTTTGTCAGCAGTGCGGTGTTAGACGATGAACCGCGCCATAGAACATTACACAAGGGGACTGACTGCTTTAGCTGTCAGAGTAATTCCACCCCCTCTTCCGCCGGAGCACAGGACGTGCGGAGGCGGTCTTATATTCCAAGAACTTCCTCTATAGGGTTCTATCAGAACTATAGGATAAATACAGACCCTGATTTTGTAATATGCCCTGGATCTGTCTGTGACGAAGATGAGGGTATTCCTTTTTCATAGGGGGTGAGTTTGAAGTGTATCAATTTTTTTTAAAATATCCTTATGCTCGGAGTATTCCTCTTTTATAAGATAAACGGATAGCTTGTTTGTTGGTATTTCTTGGCTCATAAATCTAAAAATTTCCAATCCTTCAAATTGTTTGGATCGTAGGAATATTTTTTGCTGTCGTTATATCGCCAGCTGTTTTTATCTTTCAAAACTATGCCGCCGAATAGTTTTTTGCCGTTCTTATTTTCCGTCTCAATATACTCCGCCAATCCTTCGGCTCGCTCTTTCGCCGTCTTGGCATAAATCCCGCCTTTTGTGTCAAATAAACCAAGCCGTCCATCGTTGAGCATAACAATAA
>JAKIZI010000151.1:582-918 GCA_022708105.1 Bacteroidota bacterium | reverse complement strand
TCAATAAACAAAATTTATAAAAGATGCACTCACCAATTAAATTTTTTGCTGGTTCGGCAAATCGCGATTTAGCTATAAAAATTATAGATGGTTATAATCAAGCTCAAAAACAAATGCACCTAGAATCGGGTAATCCTATCGATACTCTAAAAACTTATAGTCTAGGTAAAAGTAGTTTTATACGTTTTAGTGATGGCGAATTTATTACAAGTTTAGATGAATCTGTTCGTGGTTGTACAGTATTTTTAATTCAAAGTACTTTTCCACCTGTAGATAATTTGTTTGAGCTTATGCTTATGGTTGATGCTGCAAAACGAGCTTCGGCATATAAAGTTG
>JAKIZI010000151.1:0-558 GCA_022708105.1 Bacteroidota bacterium | reverse complement strand
AATTCCATATTTTGGTTTTGCTCGTCAAGACAGAAAAGACCAGCCACGCGTTGCTATTGGTGCAAAATTAATTGCCGATTTACTCACAGCTGCAAAAGTTGACCGCATTATGACTATGGATTTACATGCAGATCAAATTCAAGGATTTTTCAATGTTCCTGTTGACCATGTTTACGCATCTGCTTTGTTTGTGCCCTATCTAAAAAATTTAAATCTAGACAATTTAGTAATTGCTTCACCCGACATGGGTGGCTCGAAACGTGCAAAAGCTTATTCTCATTTCTTAGGTTGCGACATGGCTATTGCTCATAAATCACGCGTAAAAGCAAACGAAGTAGGCGAAATGATGGTGATCGGTGATGTGGAAGGCAAAAATGTAATAATTACTGACGACATGGTTGATACTGCGGGAACTATTGTAATGGCGGCAAATATTATGATGGACAAAGGTGCTAAATCTGTTAGAGTGGTTGCATCTCACCCTGTGTTGTCTGGTCCTGCTTACGAAAGATTAAATAATTCACCAATTATTGAATTTATTACCACAGACTCTATTCC
>JAKIZI010000150.1:556-924 GCA_022708105.1 Bacteroidota bacterium | reverse complement strand
ATAATTGCACATTGGTATTCAGGTCATAAAATTGCAATTTTAATTCGCAACGAAAATACCTGCGATTGCGTTGAGAATAAACGGCTTGACAAGCAGTTTAGTTCGGAAAAAAGAACTGTATTAAATTCTAAATTAAATATCGTAGTTGCAATTATTTCAATCATTTCAGCTATTTCTGGTTTTGGAGTTGGTGTTTTAGTTTCTCATTCTCCTGAATCAATTGAATACTCAACAATAAAAACGAATCTTGACGATTGCATAATTCGTGAATCGAAATTGAATCACGTTGTTGATTCGTTGAAAAATGAAAATAAAAGATTGTCAGAAAAAGCACAAACTAAATAGTAATGACTCTTAAAATTAGAGAA
>JAKIZI010000150.1:291-523 GCA_022708105.1 Bacteroidota bacterium | reverse complement strand
GGTTATAACAAATTGTAAATTGCATTGCTGGGTTCGTGCGGTGTCGTTCGCTGGATTCTCGCAACATCGTTCCGTCCTGCCGGACAGGAACGAGCTCCGAAATCCGCAACGACAACTTACAAGTGACCGTTAGCAACCATAAAAAACACCAGAAAGACATATGAAACAGTTTATATTCTTATTACTTGTAATAATTACGATTAATCAAACTTATTCTCAAGATTACGAAGAA
>JAKIZI010000150.1:0-236 GCA_022708105.1 Bacteroidota bacterium | reverse complement strand
CAGGATTAAACATGATGTTGAATTGATTTTAAATCTGATTCCACTATTGTATGAAAATGGGATATTCACCTTGGCGATAGAATTTGGTGCTTACGATATTCAGGCGTTAGTTGATTCATTAATAACAGCTCCTGCTTTTGACAGAGGCTTGTTAAAATCAAATTATTTCAAAAACAATCAAGTATGGGGATATAAGGAATACATTGATATATATGAAGTTGCATGGGCCGTAAATA
>JAKIZI010000014.1:38577-41250 GCA_022708105.1 Bacteroidota bacterium | reverse complement strand
GCAAAAACAAGAACTAAATTTAGTGGATTTGACCCTCTTCTAGGGGGCTTACTTTTAATTTTTGTAATTTTAAAAAATTTAACCTTTGATTATCAATGATATACGATAAATAATAATTTTTTTTTAGTTTTTATCGGACAATAGTGAAAAAAATACTATCTTTGACAACTTTATTATTTTCTTTAAAAGAATATCCATTTATTAACTATAAGTCAATAAAATGAATAAAACAAAAGGAATGTTTATTTTTTTTATGTCTTGGGTATGGATGGGAATTGCACAAATTCCTCCGGGATATTATAATAGTGCCATTGGCCTAAGCGGTTACAATCTTAAGGTAGCCCTATCCGATATTATCGACTCGCATCGGGTGATAAGATATGATGATTTATTTGATTGTTTTAAACATACAGATGTAAAACCCGATAGCACAATTTGGGACATCTACACGGATCCATATTGTTCTTTTGATGTTGATTCGTCTCGTGGTAGTGTAGGGAGTGGAGAATGTATCACCTATAATAGAGAGCATGTGTTTTGTCAGAGTTGGTTTGGAGGTGGAGCAGGGCCTCCTTATTCTGACCTACATCATATTTTTCCGGTTGATGGATGGATTAATTCAATACGAAATAATAATCCTTACGGAGAGGTAACGCATTATACACGAAGGTTTCAAAACGGATCCCTATTAGGTCAGAATGATTTTGCTCCGAATAATTATATTCTTCCCGACTCACTAAGAATTACTGCATTTGAACCAATAGACCAGTTTAAGGGAGACATTGCACGTGTTTTCTTTTACATGGCAACACGCTATTTGTTTGAAGATCAGAATTTTGCAAAAGTGTATCCGATGACTTATAAATCTCAACTCAAACCTTGGGCATTAGAAATGTTGAAAAATTGGCATGTCTTGGATCCAGTTAGTCAAAAAGAGAGGGATAGAAATAATGCAATCTACTCCTTTCAGTATAATCGAAATCCATTTATTGATCATCCTGAATTGGTTAATTTAATCTGGGGCAATGATTCTCTCACAAGTACTTTTACAGCTGATTTTGTTCAGAATCCAGACAGACCGAGAATTGTACAATTTGAAATAATTGATTCTGTTCAAATAAGATTAACTTTTGATACAAATATAGTCTCACTTACTGCTGAGAATCCGGCTAATTATTCACTAAACAGAGGCATTTCCCTACAATCAGCTACTATGTATTCTCAGGTAAGTGTTACTCTCAATCTTGCGACTCCACTTACTATCGGAATTCCTTATACTCTTATTGTGAGATATATTCAAGCTGCAAATGGACTCTTTCTCTCCGATACATCTATTAGTTTTTCTTACGGATATGCCCTTAATAATATTGTTTTTGCGGGATGGACATTTGACAATATAAGTTCATTGCTTTTATCTCGAATAATTCCTGCTGAAGTAAATTTAACCAGTGCCCCTGCATCGATTTTTTATGATGGAACAAATGGGTCCTCTTATTTTGCGGACAATCAACTTACTTATTACGGAGGCACTATACTTGGTGACCCTAGAATGGATCTCGCAAATGCAGGAGATGCTTTAACAATTAAGAATCAATCCGCAAACCAGAAAAAGATTGTTTGTAAATTCTCTACATCGTATTGGGAAAGTTTAATCTTAACTTTTGCACGAAGAAGGACTTCAACTGGGTTTTGTTTTTATCAGATAGAATGGAGTTCAGATGGTACAATTTTTTATCCTATTACAACAATAAATATTTGTAATCCAGAAAGTGCAAATGTTTTTGAGTTGCAAACGGTAAATTTGCAAAATTACCATCAAATGGATCGAAAAGATTCTGTTTTTTTAAGTATTTCTGTAGATTCTGCCACCTCTTCTTCAGGAAATATACGTTTAGATAATATTGCGATTCATGGGCAAAAATGTATGGAAACAGTTACATTCTTTGATTCTGTTTATATTGGAATGCCCTATAATCGTTATGGATTTCATATTTCAGAAATCACCACCTTTGGGGATATTATCTTATCAAGAGAAAATAGTTTTTTAAATGCTTGTGATAGTACGATTGTTTTAAACCTACATGTCGATTCATGCAATTCATGGACCACCTATTTGACGGATACGGTTTGCCAGGGGAGTAGTTATGCTAATTTTGGATTTATATTGCCGGGCGACAGTACGCAACAAGTCGGAATGCGAAGCGACACTTTGTTCTTACAATCTCAACTTACCGGTTGTGACAGTATGATAGTTTTGTCGTTAACGATTGATCCTGTGGAAAATACTGATTTTTCGGCGGTAGCATGTGACTCTTTCCGTTGGAATGACAATCTGTATCTGCAAACTGGAGACTATACCCAATCTTTCTTTAATAGATATGGTTGTGACAGCATCGTAACCTTGCATTTAACTGTGAATTATACTTTGCCGGTAACCTATCTGACCGATACGGTTTGTCAGGGGAGCAGTTATTCTAATTTTGGGTTTATATTGCCGAGCGACAGCACGCAACAAGTCGGAAATCGAAGTGACACTTTGTTCTTACAATCTGAACTTACCGGTTGCGACAGTATGGTTGTATTGACTTTAACGATTCATCCTGTGGAATATACTTATTTTTCGGCGGTGGCATGTGACTCTTTCCGCTGGAATGACAGTCTGTATCTGCAAAC